>JBKBYG010000020.1:0-28812 GCA_046313435.1 Alphaproteobacteria bacterium | reverse complement strand
CTTCAGGAAAATTAAGTCTACTTGCTGGATCTACAAAAATTAAAGCTATTGGATTAAGTTTATTGATGGCTTTAACCCTACTTTGAGCTTGTTTAGCTTTAGTAGCTTTGGCTTTAAATCTATCTACAAATTTCTGCATATGAGCTTTTTGTGCTTCAATTTTTTTATTATAAGAAATATCTGCTTCCAGCTGTAACCGGTATTTTTGCTCATAAACATCGTAATTACCTTTGTAAGTAATCACCTTACCTTTATTCAAATGAAAAATATGATTTGTAACTTTATTAAGGAATTCTCTATCATGACTAATTAACAATAAGCTTCCCGTATATTTTTGCAAGAACTCTTCTAGCCATAATATTGATTCAAAATCTAGATGGTTGGTAGGTTCATCAAGTAGTAGCAAATCAGGGTTTCTAAAAAGTGCAGCAGCAAGTGCTATTCTCATTCTAAAACCACCAGAAAATTCTGATAATTGCTTTTTCTGGTCTTCTTCAGAAAATCCTAACCCTTTCAATATTATACTTGCTCTTGAATCAGCACTATACGCATCCATTGAAATTAGGCGGTCATAGATATCCCCTAACCTATTAGGATCGTCACATGTCTCGAGCTCATCCATTAGGGTTTTACGTTCGATATCTGAATTAAGCAAATATTCTACTGGTGTTAATTCTCCATGTGGCACTTCTTGGGCTACAGTTACAATACGTAGGTTTTTTGCAATCTGAATTTGCCCTGTATCAGCCTCAATTTCGCCTAGAATAATTTTAAATAGGGTTGATTTTCCAGACCCATTCCTACCAATTAATCCACCTCTATGACCTGAATCAAGTTGAAGTTGAACATCTTCAAGAA
Organism: Alphaproteobacteria bacterium; assembly: GCA_046313435.1. Classification (GTDB taxonomy): domain Bacteria; phylum Pseudomonadota; class Alphaproteobacteria; order Rickettsiales; family Arcanibacteraceae; genus JBKBYG01. Next base: position 27,954 of record JBKBYG010000020.1, on the reverse strand, counting down.
TAGTTCTTCCACCAATATGATATGTAATATTATTTAAACTTAACACAACAAACTCTTTTTATATTTTACGAATGCAATAATATTTAGCATATAGCTCAATATTTACCAGCATTTATTTTTTACCTACTTTGAGATAAATTTGGATTAGCTTCATTAGAGAATAACCTTTTTCTAACATGACTGTACTGTCCTTCCTTACTAAAATTTGCTTGATCAGACTGCATAGCTCTATCGGGCCTTCTACTTCTTTTTCTATGACTAGAGGAGTAATACTCTGGGTTCGAAGCGAGCTCTTCTTCGAGTCTGTCAGTTGCAAGTTCAACTTCATTATCGTCATTTTGTGAAGCGTTGACGGTTTTTTTTATTAAAGGCTTAGGTATATAATTGGGATCTTTTACATTACTATTGCCACTAGGTTCTTTATATAAATCAATATTATTAAAAATTTGCAATATTATTACATTTTCTGATTTTAATGCTAATTGTTTTGGTGTTAAACCTTCATTATTTAGAATCTCCAAGCTTGCTCCATAATTTATTAAAAGCTGAACAATATCAGGTTGTTCAAATAATATCGCACAATGTAATGGCGATGTATAATCTTCATGGATTTGATTTACTAGTGCTGGATTTGTAAATAATATATTTTGTACCTGGGAACTATCTCCTTGTTGAATTGCTTCATAAATATCATTATAAGAAAAAATTGATTCAAGAGTTTTAGGAGCTTTCTCTACATTACTAGGATTTGTTATATCCTTAATACTAGTTTTAGAAATATTATTAAGACTAGTTATAAATTTTACAATTTCTCTTTCATCATTTTCTTGAGCTATTTCTAAAGCAGTTTTCCCTTCCGCGTTTTTAATATTTGTATAAGCGCCTTTTGCAATTAATAGTTTTACTATTTCTAAATCACTCCTTAATACAGCTAAATGTAAAGGTGTTTCTGAATCAGAATTTATTTGATTAACAAGAGAAGGATCAATATCTAAAATGCTTCTTACTTCATCAATTCCACCGAGTCTAGCATCTTGAACTTTTTTGTATATATTGAAATTTTCATAAAATTCTCTATATAAAACATCTTTAATTTCATGATTAATTAAATTAGAGTTATTTTTGCTTGATAAAATATAGCTTGCAGTATAGCCTTGCTTATTAATTAAATTAGTGTTTGCTCCCCTTGTAATCAAAAAATTCATAGCATCAGTATCTTGATTTAGTGCAGCCTCATGAAGCGCAGTATTACCATTGTTTGCATTTTGAATATTCAAATAGCTTAAGACTCTTAATAAATTATTTTCAGAACTAGATTCGTAATTAAATTTTTCGCAAATATCCATTAAATGCAAATTATTATTAGCGGCTGCGTAATGTAGAATTGTTCTGCCTTCTTTATCTCGATCATTAATATTGAAACCTAATTCAAAAATATCGTAACCTAGTTCAAATAACAGTTCTACGAATTCCCATCTGCCATTCTTCACGATTACAGATAAAACTGTATGATTTTGGCTATCTTTTTTTGAAAATAACTTTCTTAAATCATCATTCTTTATCTCTTTTATAATATTTACAAAAGCAACTATTTCACCTTTTTCTACAAGGAAATGAAATGGTAATTCGCTTTCCATATATTTATCGCCAACAAAGGTTGGAAATAAATCATTAACAATATCAGTAATTCTTACATTTTGATTTTTTAATCTTTCACTTTCTTCTGCTTTGATTATCATACAAACCTTTTTAAAAATTTTACATTTATTCAAAAAATTATATTTTAATTAATATCAATATACAATGAATTATTTAAATAATAATTTTAAACTTTAATTGTTTCAATACTAAAAAAACACTTTCAATTAATCCTTTATTAATTATTATTACCTAATCAATTATGGATACTAATATTTAATTTTAAGAGTGATTTGGTAAATGCCTTCTCCTAACATAGCTATGAATTTAATTTCCCCCGAAACTAGAAATATTTCTGAAAATAGTGAATTGAGCTCATCCACATATAGCAAATCTAAATTAATGGGGCTATTAATTGGACCTTTAGGTGCTTTAATAATTTCCTTCCTCCCCATTCCTACAGGTATAAGTGTTGAAGGATGGAGAGTCGTATCTTGCTTATTTTTAATGATTACATGGTGGGTAACAGAAGCAATACCTATGGCTGTAACTTCATTGATGCCTTTAATACTTTTTCCAATGCTTCAAATTGCACCCCTTAAAGCTACAACGATACCTTATTCAAATCCTGCTGTGTTTTTATATATGGGCGGGTTTATTCTAGCAATAGCAATTGAAAAATGGCAACTACATATGCGTATTGCACTTAATATAGTAAGAATTACAGGCACTAATGCTAATGGCATTGTTGGTGGGTTTATACTTGCTACAGGTATTTTAAGTATGTGGATGAGTAATACTGCAACAGTTGTGATGATGATGCCAATATGTTTATCAGTAGTAAATTTACTTTTAAAGGGCAGTGAACTACATCAAGAAAAACAACAAAATTATCAAAACTTTGCCACTTCAATGATGCTTGGGATAGCATATGCTGCAAGTATTGGAGGTATTGCAACCATAATTGGAACTCCTACGAATGCAATATTTAGCAGCTTTATGCGTGAAACTTTTGATTATGAAATAAATTTTGCTAAATGGATGATGATAGGTGCACCATATGCATTAATTATGCTTGGATTCAATTGGTTTATACTTGTAAAAATATGGTTTCCTAATAAGCTTGGAAACTTAGAAGGATCACAAGAAATAATAAATAAAGAGCTTAAAAACTTGGGACCTATGAGTAAAGGAGAAAAAATGGTATTAGCTATTTTCCTCTGTACTGCATTATTATGGAGTCTGAAAAGCATTGTTAATGATATTATACCTGTTAGATTAACAGATGAATCTATTGCAATACTTAGCGCACTTGCCTTGTTTATTACGCCGGTAGATTTAAAAAAAGGTGAATTTCTTATTGATTGGAAAAGTGCAGAAAAATTACCATGGGGAATTTTACTTTTATTTGGAGGAGGATTAAGCCTTGCTCATGGATTAGAAATAACCGGTCTTGTTAATTGGTTAGGTTTCAAAATGGCTAACTTAAAAGATCTTAAAATACTTCAGATAATTATAATTGTTTCTATACTTGCAGTGTTCTTAACCGAGTTTATGAGCAATATGGCCTTAGTAACGATATTCTTACCTGTACTATGCAGTATGGCTATTGCATTCGATATAAATCCACTAATGCTTACTATTCCTGTGACGATCTCAGCTAGCTGTGCATTTATGCTTCCTATGTCTACTCCTCCTAATGCAATCGTGTTTGCAAGTGGTCATTTAAAAGTAATACAAATGATAAGAGCAGGTAGCACTTTAAATATTATCGGTATAATATTCGTTGTACTATTTACGTATAAACTTCTTCCTGCTGTATTCAATATTGATTTGGGAAGCTTACCAGATTGGGCTGCAGGCAGATAAAATCAGTGACTATTGTTATTATACTTATTTTGAATATAATTTTTAATAATATCTTTAAACTGTTCTGCAATATTATTGCCTTTTAAAGTTACTGTTTTTATACCATCAACAAATACAGGAGCTGAAGGAGACTCACCAGTGCCTGGCAGGCTAATTCCAATATTTGCATGCTTACTTTCCCCAGGCCCATTTACAATACAACCCATCACAGCAATATTCATATCTTCAACACCTGTATATTGTTTTTTCCATACTGGCATATTTTCTCTGATATAAGTTTGAATTTGACTTGCTAATTCTTGAAAAAAACTACTAGTAGTTCTACCACATCCTGGACAAGCGGTAACTTGTGGAGAAAATGATCTTAGCCCTAAAGATTGCAATATTTCTTGAGTGACAATTACCTCTTCAGTTCTAGAAGCTCCGGGCATTGGAGTAAGTGAAGTTCTTAGTGTATCCCCAATGCCTTGATAAAGCAAAATTGACATTGCAGAAGCGGATGAGACAATAGCTTTTGATCCTAAGCCTGCTTCAGTAAGGCCTAAATGCAAAGCATAATTAGATAAGCGAGCAAGTTCTTTATAGATAACAACTAAATCAGCTACCCTGCTAACTTTACAAGACAAAATTATTTTATTTTTACTTAAGCCTAATTCTTCAGCTTTCTTAGCACTATCCAACACTGATTTAATTAAAGCTTTTCTAAGAATTTCTTCATTTGATAAAGGATTTAAGAGCTTTAAATTCTCGTCCATTAATTTTGCGACAATATTTTGATCTAAGCTTCCCCAATTCACGCCTATCCTTACCGGCTTGTCATATTTAATTGCAATATCAATCATTGTTTGAAATTGTAAATCTTGCTTTACACCAAAACCTACATTTCCTGGGTTAATACGATACTTATCCAAAAACTCAGCACATTCGGGATATTTTGTAAGTAAGCTGTGCCCATTATAGTGAAAATCCCCTACTATAGGAGTTTTACAATTATATTTACTAAGTATTTCCTTAATTTTTGGAATTTGTTTTGCTGATTCTTCATTATTTACTGTAATTCTAACGATCTCTGATCCTGCATTGCTTAATTCAATAATCTGCATTGCTGTAGAATGTGCATCTGCAGTATCAGTATTAGTCATCGATTGTACAACAATAGGAGCGCCTCCTCCTATTAAAATATTTCCAACTTTGACTTGGTTAGTATTATGGCGTTTTAAAAGAAAATCCAATATTTTTACTCTTCGTTTCTAAAATAAATTTTTTTAGCTTCTTCAGAAAGTTTAGAAATTCTGTCTTTCTTATTTTTCAAAATTAACTTAGCCTCATGCGATAATTTGTCATAAGCCTCTTGACTTTGAGCTCTTAAAATTTTCATTTCACTTTCAAATTCATCAATCTGTATTTTTGTGGCTTCTGGTATATCATTTATGTATTCCTTCAATTCTTTCAATGCTTTTTTATCTTCTTCAGTAAGAGCTAAAATAGGTTTTTTTGTTAAATCACTATTTGATTTACCTCCAATTGGTGGTATGAATGGAGGAGCAGCAGGAGCTTGAAGCGCTGGAGAAGGAGGCGCTTGCATGTCTTTTGATGGTTGCATAGGAGGCATTGGCGGCAAAGGATTATTATCTGCATATGCAAGACCTGAAGTTGCAGCTATTATGAAACTTATTAAATAGCAGTATTTATTCATGTATTTCCTCATTATTAATTATTTGTAATTAATTGTTTTAACTTTAGAGCAATATCATCAGCTGTTGCTTTAGCATAAAAAACACTATTAAAATTACCTTTTGTATCTATTAAATATATTAGCGATGAATGGTCAATTAAATAATTTTTACCATCTCCTTGTCCAGCAATTTTATTATAATATACTTTATAATTTTTTGCTACTATTTCAGTTTCTTCCAAAGTACCGTTTAAAGCAATTATTTTAGTATTAAAATGTTCCATATAAGATTTTAATTGAGCAAAATCATCTCTTTCTGGATCAACTGTAATAAATAATGCTTGAACTTTGTCAGCGTCTTCTCCAAGTTTTTCTAGTGCCGCTCCAATCACATTCAGTTCTGCTGGACATATATCAGGACAATATGTAAAACCGAAATATACAAGCATTATTTTTCCTAAAAAATCGTTGTTAGTAACAATCTTTCCATTAACGTCTGTTAAAGTAAAATCAGGATTGATATTTATTGGCTGAGTTTGAACATTAGTGGAAGTCCCAAAAAAGTTTAATATAGAATTATAATTGGGCTTTGTTATAGATTTAACTATATATAATGTACCTACTATAATTACTACCAGCATTAAAAAAACTAATTTCCTCATCTCTTCCTCCATGAATAGATTAAATAATATTACTTTATCTCAACTATTCCAAGGAGTAAAGTAAGTTATTTTAATAATTTTGCGCTTAATTTTTCGTGGATTTATAAATTATCCATTTACAGAAATCTTGATCAATTTGATTAGAGTTTTTAAAAGCTGAGTATTGATAAGACTCATTAATTAAATTAGTCATTTGTTTAAAATCAAATGTTACGTCTTTGCCCTCTACGAACTTAGATACTGTCTTAACTGCTTCTATATATAATTTCTCATTCCATATATTTTCATTATAGATTTTATCATTATTCATATTTATGTGAATAGTATCTTGGATAGATTCTTTTTTCTCAATTAGATCATCAATATTACATTCAAGTATTTTTGTAATCGCATGTAAAATTTCTATACTAGGGTTTCTAGAAAAGCCTTGAAGTATATTTCTCACTGCACTTCTATTAAGACCAGCCTTTTTTTCAAGAGCATAAATAGTTAGCTTTTTAGCTTCCATTCTTTCTTTTAGTTGTTGCTGTAAATAGGTAGTCATATTAATCTTAAGTTATTTTTTTCACATTTATATGAACAACATATGCTAATTTTTTAGTCATTTAAGGATTGTGCACATACATATGTATAGCATAAACTATTATTTTTGGTAACTAAAATTGTTATTTATAGCTTAATTATGATCGAAAAATTTTGTTTATGGTAAATTATTTTGCTCAATTTCTTTTAGAGCTATGTTTATGAGAATTCTAAAGAGAGCTTAGTAAAGGGAAGCGCGTAGCATAGAATATATTTGGTATAACCGAGAATAGACTTCTTCAAAATCTCAGTTTTAAAGAAGTCTAGTATTTTAAAAAATACAATTACTAAATAGAATTTTGGTTGTAGCAAGTTTATTTCGCAATATACAGAGTTAAACCCTAAGCCTGATCCAAAATTAATTAACTCAGCAAGAATTTTATCTATTATGGTTAAACAATTGAGTGTTAGTCCCATTAGTTACTTTTTCAGTGAAATATCCAAATTTTTCTCTAACTTTTTTTGTAATTCCATATCCGATAACTCCACCGGCAATAGCAACTCCTATTGGTGCAGCTATTGAAGTTATTCCAGCAGCAGATACAGCCAAGCCTGTCAGTGATATTGTTGAAGAGGTAACTGCCCCATCAATAAATATATCCGAGGCTGCTTTAAATGCATTTTTAATACGAGTACTAAAAGCTTTTTCTTCTTTAAGTTCACTAGCAAAGCGTACAATACCTTGTAATGCTGATGCTAATATTACTACTGACATTGTAGATTGAAATAGGTTAACAGCAGCGGACTTGCTTTGATTAGCAATTAAATGAGGTTTTACTTTATCAATAACTTTACTATTTACGAAACCTGAAACTGATTCTATTCCTTTGTTCCAATAATTTACAACTTTCTCACCTTTGATATAATTACCTAAAACCATTCCAACAACTATGCTTGGTATATGGAATATAAAGCTAGGCTTCCCTCCGAGCCTAGTATAAATCTCATCTACAAGCTCAAGTAGCTTTGTTCTTTTTTCATCATTAATGCTTCCTTTTCTTTCCGTATCTTGTACTTCCTCAGTTTGAGCAACATTCTCTATCTCAATTGTATTTTGTAGTGGTGGAATGTTAGGGCACCTCTCTCTTATCATAGAATCAATTTTCATGAGGAGCCCTGTTAATATTGATTCATTTTTACAATATATTATATAGTTACCAATGTTACCTCTTCCTGTTGGACCAAACATAATTCCACTATTAGAAAAAGCATTTTCTGAATTGGGTTCTTCATATGAAACATTATTTTTATATTTTTGAAAAAAATCATGAAGAGTAGCATGTATCAATTGTTCAGCTGAACCAAGCTCAATTCTTAAATTATGATCCTTAAAATATCTCATTACAAAATATTTGAATTCTGATCTATCTTCTCCTAATTCAGGTATCTTATTCAACGTTTCGCTAGCCCTAAATTCATCCATGTAACCAGATTCAACATCTTGAGCAAATTGTTGTGCATTACAAATTGCTCCGTGTAGACTCCTTATTTCAATACTACTTAATGTGTCTGTTACTAAAAACATCAACTTAAGTTTTTCCTCAAGCTCAATTTTATTAAATTTTCTATATCGATCATCAATGTCTAATTTATCTGCATAAAAATGAGCTAAATTATGCATAACTTGATTATATAACTCTGTTGTTTTATGTTGTAATGTCATTTTAGTTTACCTAACAATATTAATTTATTTGGATACATATAACATAATTATTAAAATAAATCAAGGAATGTTAATTTTTATTAACAAAATTTGTAAATTACATCGTTAGTTTTAAGCTTATTAGAGAAGTTAAGTATGGTTTTAAAAATAATTTTAATATAGAGAAAGAGCAGAATTTAATACTCACCCTCCCCCATTACTTCTCTTTTACCCACATGATTAGCCTTACTTACGATTCCTTCTTTTTCCATTCTTTCAATGATTGTAGCAGCACGGTTATATCCAATACGCAAACACCGCTGTATATAACTTGTAGATGCTTTTTTATCTCTTTTAACTATTGCAACAGCTTGCCTATAAAGTTCATTATCTTCTCCAGAATCGCCATCTGCCATTAAATCAGAAGAATTTTCTTCATCATCTTCGGTTACATCTTCAATATATTCAGGTGAACCTTGCGTTTTGAGATATGAAACAATTTTTTCAACTTCTCTATCATCCACAAATGGTCCATGAACACGAGTTATTCTACTTCCGCCTGCCATATAAAGCATATCACCCATCCCAAGTAGCTGCTCAGCACCCTGCTCTCCAAGGATTGTTCTGCTATCTATTCTCGAAGTAACTTGGAAACTTATTCTTGTGGGGAAGTTTGCTTTTATTACACCAGTGATAACATCAACTGAAGGTCGTTGAGTCGCCATGATAATGTGAATACCAGCTGCCCTTGCCATTTGTGCAAGCCTTTGTATTGATGACTCAATATCTTTTCCAGCTACTAACATTAAATCAGCCATTTCATCAACAATAACAACAATATATGGTAAAGGCTTCATTTCAATAGGAATTTTCTCATAAATTGGTTTACCAGTATTTGGCTCAAATCCAGTTTGGAGTGTCCTTTCCAAAGTCTCACCTGCTTCAATGGCTTCAGCAATTCTCTTATTATATCCTCCAATATTTCTAACTGATAGGTTCGACATTAACCTATAACGATTTTCCATTTCTTTTACTGTCCATTTCAATGCAACTATTGCCTTACCTGGCTCAGTAACAACAGGTGTAAGTAAGTGTGGGATACCGTCATATATTGATAATTCTAGCATTTTTGGATCAATCATTATAAACTTACATTCGTCAGGAGTAAGACTATATAATAATGATAAAATCATTGTGTTTATAGCAACTGATTTACCCGAGCCTGTCGTACCTGCAACAAGTAAATGGGGCATTTTAGATAAATCAACTACTACAGATGCACCACCAATATCTTTACCTAAAATTATTGGTAGGCGATTATTTGGATCACTATATTCCTTACTATCTAGTATCTCACGCAAGTAAACAATTTCACGATGAATATTAGGAAGCTCAATACCAATTGCATTACGTCCTGGTACAACAGCAATCCTTGCTGATATTGCACTCATTGACCTTGCTATATCATCTGCAAGGCCTATTACTCTTGAAGATTTCACTCCTGCAGCAGGTTCAAGTTCATATAATGTTACAACAGGGCCTGGGTGAATATCAATAATTCTACCATTTACCCCAAATTCTTTTAAAACTTGCTCGAGCATCCTTGAGCTTTGTAATAAAGCAGTATCACTAATATTTGTTCTCTTAACCTTATTTTGAACTTGGGCTAAAAATTCAAGTGATGGTAATGCAAAGTCGCTTTTAAGTTTGATAGGAGTACTATTTTTTTTGTTTATGGTATGAGTTTTTTCCTTTTCTTTTTTTGGAAACTTAAATTTTGGTGGCTCTGGTGATTTAGGAGCTAAAGCTTCAATTACCTCATCAATTTCATCAAAATTCTCAAACTCATTGTATTGTTGAATAAGATTTTGCTGTACAGGCTTTATCTTACTATAAAACATTTTCAATATAAGGTATTTACTCATTTTTACTATATATACAAATGTATTATAAAGTATATTCAGTATATTAATCAAAGACTTATAAGAAATTGCTGAGGCAAACATGAATGTGAAAAAACATAAAATGGCTGAAAAAATATTTAGAAAAATAAAATAATATGCAGGTATAATATGGCTAATTTTAATTTTCAAAAATTCTCCCAAATATCCTCCTAGCCCTACAAATGGCCAGTTTTCTGGAGGTGAAATTACTGCAAATAAAATGGTAGTAGTTATCAGACATATCAATCCCGAAATAGATCTCAGGATAAAATATTTTATATGTTTATCTTTGAACAGTTTTATACCCCATAAAAATGGAATCAAAACTAAGATTAAACCCGCGAGTCCAAACAATTGGAGTAATGGATCAGCTATAAAAGCTCCAAATTCCCCACCTAAATTTTTTACCTCAAAATTTGAAGCACGATTAAATGAGGGATCATTTGAATTGTAACTTAAAATTGATATTGCTAGATAAGATGAAATTAAAAATAGGCTTATAAAGGCAAAATAGATTTTTTTACTAGCCAAATAGGATGTTATAAAAGATATTCTCATAATGGTACATAATATAAAATAAACTACAAATAATTTATCATTTTAATTTTGAGTTGTAAAATGTTTAAACAAAGATTATTAACATTTAGAAAAGAAATTTTAAAATATGGGCTTGATGGATTTATAATTCCTTCTAACGACGAATTTCAAAGCGAATATACTCCCAATTACGCAAAAAGACTTTATTACTTAACCGGCTTTACAGGTTCAAATGGCATTGCTTTAATTACACATGATCAAGCAATTTTATTTACAGATGGGCGTTATCTTCTTCAAGCTCAATATGAGATTGATACAGAAAATTATCAAATTATAGATATTTCCAAAGAAGATATATTAGCATGGCTAAAAAAAAATTTGGATAGAAATTATAGAATAGGGTTTGATCCTAAATTACACACTGAAAAACTTATTTCGCTTGGTGAAAATTACTGTCAATTGATTGCAACTGATAATTTAGTTGATAAAATATGGCAAGATAAACCTTTAAAACCGCAATCAAAAATTCTCTTACATGCTGAAAAATATACTGGCGAATCAAGCAATTCTAAAATATTAAAAATACTGAATTATTTGAATAGTCAAAAAATTGATGCTTTAATTTTGACTGATCCGCAATCAATTTGCTGGCTACTTAATATTAGAGGCGAAGATATACCATACACACCCCTTATTTTATGTTATGCAATTATTTATTCCAATGGCAGGATTCTGCTTTTTTCTGATACTGCCGACATAATTAATGCCCCGCCTGTAGATATTGAAATATTGCCTTTTAAAAGTTTAGAACAAAAGCTAAATTTTCAATATAAAAATGTTCAAATTGATAAGCAAAATGCACCTATCTGGTTTATTGAAAATATTCGTAAAATTAATGCGAATATAGTTGATAAGCCTGATCCTTGTATAATGCTTAAAGCTTGTAAAAATCAAGTGGAAATTAAAAATGCAAAAACAGCTCATCTTAAGGATGGAGCATCAATTTGTAAATTTTTATATTGGTTAGAAAATCAAGAACAAGACTATTCTGAATTAGAACTTATATCTAAACTCGAAGAATTCAGGTTACAAGATAAAGACTATATTAGCCCTAGTTTTGATACAATATGTGGATTCAATAAAAATGGTGCAATAATACATTATAAAGCGACCGAAAAAACTAATCAAATTATCCGAGGCAATGGTTTATTATTAATCGATTCAGGAGGCCAATATTATTATGGTACAACTGATGTTACAAGAACAATAGCCATAGGGAAATCCACCCCTTTACAAAAAGAGCATTTTACCAGAGTTCTAAAAGGGCATATTGTCATTTCACAAGCCAGATTTCCAAAAAATACTACAGGCTCTCAACTTGACGCTTTAGCACGTTATAATTTATGGCAAGTTGGTCTTGATTACGGGCATGGAACCGGTCATGGTGTTGGGAGTTATCTAAGTGTGCATGAAGGGCCTCAGCGTATCTCTAAAGCACCTAACTCCACTCCTCTCCTTCCTGGGATGATTTTGTCCAATGAGCCGGGCTATTACGAAGAAGGTGAATATGGCATTAGAATTGAAAATCTTTTATATGTCAAAGAATCAAAATATTCAAATTTTCTAAAATTTAAAGATCTTACTTTAGTTCCTATTGATTATAAATTAATTGATTCGGAACTACTTAATGAAAAAGATAAGTTATGGCTAAGCAATTATCATAATACTATATATGAAAAATTAACAAAATATTTAAAGAATTCTGATGTTATAAATTGGTTGGATAGTTATAGAAAATTTTATAACAATCTGTAATTTTTATTGATTAATATAGTATTATGTTTACAGAAAAAGTTTTGAAAGATAAATTAATAGCATTTGAAAGAATTTTGCAAGGCGGGGTAAATAATTTTTATTGTGCCCAAATGTGTTTAGCTAATATTGAACCTAAAGAAATTAATAAAATCTATATTATTGATGAAAGAGAAAAAACTTTTTTATCGGTAGCTTGTGTTTATTCAGATATTCCTATTGTTGAATATATGTTAGAAAAACTAAAAGCAGATGTGAAGTTAAAAAATGCAGAAGCGTTAAAAATAGCGTTTGAAAATAATGATTTAGCACTTGTTCGAGTACTTATTAAATATGGAGCTATAGTCCCTTCTCTGCAAATTATATTAACACATATAGCAGTTAAAAATAATAATTTTGAATTAGTAAAATTGGTTATTGAATCTAATAATTCGAAATTAGACAAAAATACTTTAGGACAATGTTTGTTAAAATCTGTTGATAATAGAAATTATGATTTGGCCAAATATTTAATAGAGAATGGAGCTGAAGTAGATTATTGTGATGAAAGAAAGCAAGAAACTCCTGTTTCTTTAGCAATACATAGAGATGATACTAAAATTTTAAACTTATTAGTTACAAGAGGTGCCAATTTATATATTGCTAAAATTGAAACAGCTTTGAAAAAACTACATACAGAAAACCGTATTATTTCTTTGCAAATTTGTGAAATTTTAGATAAGGCAGATTTTTGTATCGATAAAATATATACAATACCTATTGATGGGGATAATGAAATCAATTTTTTTAGTATTGATAAGTCACGGAATGAAAATGAGAAAGATATTCCACTCTACCCGGAAAATGGAAACTTTAGTATAAAGTTTATAAAAAATCCATTTTCGAAAATAAATTTTTCTTCTAGAAATTTTTTTTAATTTAAAAGATGATACTTATATTTAATTAGGGCTTAATTAATATCTTAAATTAAGCCTTAAATTTTTGCTTATTTTAGATTATATGCAAAATCTTTAATTAAAGGGACTATAAATTTCCTGAATTTGCTACCACTAAATACACCATAATGACCCACTTCTTTTTGCATGTAATAATGTTTTTTATCTTGTGGTATATTTTTGCATATTGTAAGTGCTGCTTTTGTTTGGCCAAGGCCCGAAATATCATCTTTTTCACCTTCTATACCGAAAAGAGCACATTTAGTGATTGAAGCAGGATTAATTTTTCTTCCTCTAGAGATCATTATTCCTTTCGGTAATTCATGATCTTGAAATACTTGTTTGATTGTTTGTAAATAAAATTCTGCCGGCAAGTCCATTACTGAAAAATATTCATCATAAAAGCTTCTAATTTTATTTGCTCCTTCTTGATCACCTTCAATAATCATTTTGAATAAATTCATATGAGAATCATAATGCTTTGAAAAGTTCATTGATACAAATCCAGTAAGTTGAATGAAACCAGGATATACTGGACGCATATAACCAGGATAAGTAATGGGTACGCGAGTAATAACGTGAGATTTAAACCATTCTATACTTTTTTCAATTGCAAAATCATCAACTGCTGTAGGGCTTTTACGTGTATCAATTGGACCACCCATTAATATCATGGATTTTGGTATATATTTACTGTTATCTTCCGATAAAATTGATACAGCTGCAAGCACTGGAACAGTAGGTTGACAAACTGCCATAACGTGTAAATTTGGTGCTAATTTTTCAAAAAACTCTATTACGTAATTTATATAATCATCCATGTCAAAAGACCCCTCAGAGATTGGGATAAATTTAGCGTCAATCCAATCTGTAATATATACATCAAAAAAGGGTAACATATCAGCTACAGTCGATTTAAGTAATGTAGAATGGTGGCCTGCCATAGGTGCTACAATAAGAAGTTTTGGCATTTCTTTAGTATAGTGTTTTTTAAAGTGAATTACTTTACAAAATGGCTTTGAGATTACTATTACTTCTTTTATAGGAATTTCTTTCTTACCAATCATAACATGATTAATATTAAAATTAGGCTTAGTATATTCTTTCGTCAGTCTTTCAGATAATTCGTAAGCGGCATTAATATAATGACCGGCCTCAGTGTATGAAAACGGATTAACAGTAGTTTTACTCCAGTTAATATTTTGTTTTATAAGATGATTTAAGGGCTCTAAGTAAAATCTATTTGAATCTACAAAACTATATAAATAACTATTTTCTAATAAAGGAAGCATATAAACCGTATAATATTAAATTTCTAAATATAAAAGTTAATATTATAACCTTTAAATGAATAAATAGTTAAAATCCTAATCTTTATTAAAAAATTTACTTATATAGCAATTTACTAAATTTACAATTATTCCAGAAAAAACTATATCACTAATAAAATGTGCTCCTTGTAATATTCTAGCCAACCCTAATATACTCCCTAACAATATGGACATGATAATTATAAACTTTTTTATACGGTTAGTTTTGATAATATAACTAAAAGCGCTAAAATAAAATCCCACGGCTGCATGGCCTGAAGTAAATGAGCAATTTTTTTGACATTGATTTGTAATTTGAAAAATTTTTGTGAAATTCTTATCCCCTCCATATTGTTTAATTTGAGCAGGACGTGCTCTACCAAAATTTTCTTTAAAAGCTACATTAACTATAAGGCCAGGACCTATTGCAAAACATAACAACAAATAAATGCTTTTTTTTAAGTAGCAATATCTCTTAAATAGAAGAGTCAATATTATAGCACAGAAGAATATTATCGTTAATCCAGGAACAATTACATATAAAGACTTATATACTAATCTAAAAAATTTTTGATCAATCCATATAAAACCTTTAGCCGCATCATAAGTTATATTTGCTAGCTTTAAATCTATTTCTGGAAAAAACAAAAAAAATAAAGTAGTAAATAAAAATAATAATGATAATTTTTTCATAAATATTATAATGTTAAGTTTATTTTGTAGTAAAGTTTATTCAGATTTTTTTAATGATAGAAATAATTGGGTCCTTTGGATTCCAGTATTTTTTACTATGGGTATAATTTTAAACTTATCATTAAAATTAGAGCCCAACCTCTTATATGCTAGCCTTATAAGTTTTATACTACTAATTACAAGTTTTATATTTAAAAAGGAAATAAAATTTTGGATATTTATTATTTTATTTTTTATAAGCTTAGGATTTTTGATTACTAGTTTAAGAATTAAATTAGTAGAATCACAAATACTGCTTGAAGAAGTTAAATATGCACAAATTACTGGTAAACTCTCTTCAATTACACCTTATCCAAAAGGTTATAAAATTATTATTTCAAATCCAAAAATTGATAGCTATCCAGAGTTAAAGCTAAAAAACATACGTTTAAATATACGTACCGAAATGAATAATATTTTGATCGGAGACATAATTACTCTTAAAGCAACTCTAATGCCACCGCCTAAACCTCCTATAATTGATGGATATAATTTTGCCTTTAAAGCATATTTTGAACAACTAGGAGGAATTGGTTACAGCCTATCGAAAATTAAAGTCATAGAATCACAAAAAAGTGAGTATTTACAAAACCTTAGAATGAAGATTGGTAAAGCTATTATTGAAGTATTAGGTCCTAGTAAAGGTAATATAGCTGCCGCCCTTATGATTGGTGAATATAATGGTATTGATAAGAAAATTTTAGAATCAATGCGCATATCAGGTATATCTCATATATTATCCGTATCGGGTATGCATTTATCACTTGCTGCAGCATTATTCTTTTTTTTCAGTAGGATATTACTAAACCTTCTACCATTTTCTGCAAATTATTTTAATGTTAAAAAACTTGCTGCAATTATTGCTATAATAGGAAGTTTAGGTTATTTATTAATATCCGGCACACAGATTGCAGCTATAAGATCATTTATTATGACAGGAATGATCATAGTCGCAATTATACTCGATAGAGTAGCAACTCCAATTAGATCTGTAATGTTTGCCTACTTTATTATTTTATTATTTCAGCCAGAATCAATTGTTAACCCTAGCTTTCAGATGTCTTTTGCAGCAGTGATTGCATTAATTGCCTGCTACGATTATTATATTAAATTTTCTAAACTTCCTAATAATGATAATGGAATTATTTATAAAATTTTATTCTATTTATTTTCTACATTTTTTTCTTCAATTGTTGCGAGTATCGCGACTAGTCCTTTTGCAGCCTATCATTTTAATCAATTTTCAGGATATGGGGTTATAACAAATCTTATAGCAGTACCCTTATCTTCTTTTATAATCATGCCTTGCGTAATCTTAGCATTTATATTTTATCCATTTAATTTGCACAAACTTCCTTTAATTATTATGGGATATGGAATTGAAGGCTTGATTAAATCCTCGGATTATATTTCTTCAATACCTGGTTCAGTTGCAAAAGTTCCACAAATCCCTATTATCTCTTTAATTTTAATTAGTTTAGCTGGCTTTTGGTTTACCTTATGGCAAGCAAAATGGAGAAAATTATTTTGGATATTTTTAATTCCAGCATTTTTAATTTATCTTTATACACCTAAAGCAGATATCATTATCAGCAACAAACAGTTCGCGTTTCGAAATCATAAAAATAATCTTGTATTCGGAGGAAAAAAGATTTCCTCTTTTAATAAAGAAGCTTGGATGAATTACTATGGTCAAAATGAATTTCTTTATGATGATAATAAAAACCCTACAAATTTTTCTGATTTTCAATGTGATAACTTAATATGTTCTTTAAGAAAAAATAATTATACGGTTCAATTTATTAAGAAAGATGCAAATAATATCCAATCTTTTAATGGGGATCTTATAGTAGATTATAATAATATGTTCATTGATAAGGATTTGTATATAAATGCAAATAACTTAGAAAATGGCAATTTAGTAATGGTCTTTCTTAACTCTAAAATTAAAATATTATATTTAAATAATTATTTAGGAAAAAGAAACTGGAATAGATGACATAAGTCAGTGCAATGTTTAAAAAGAAAACTGATAATTAAATTTTGCACTTCAAATTCTTAAGTGAGAATATCTATATTTATCAATATAATATAAAGAAAATCTAATTGATGAGTTTAAAAATAAATTCTTATTTCCCCTTTTTATATTGCTCTATATTTATGCTTATTGAAGGCGAAAGCGAGTTAGCATATATATAATATAAGACCGCACTCACGACAAGGTAGTAATATAAATGAGAAATGGTATAACATATACTTGTCATTTTAGTAACTTTACTTATATAATTTATATTTTTATAGGAATATATTTAGTAAGAATGAAATGAAAACTTCGAAATTTATAATTTACGCTATGCGCCCTTATAAGTATTACCTTATTGGGCCAATATTGATATCTATCTTCTTTTCATTTGATGCTTCAATTAGGCCGTATATTATCAAATTACTTGTTAATGCTGCAAGTGAAACTCCAATTGAAGCTGCAACTCAGAAAATTATTGCTATTATACCTTGGTATATAGTTTTACACTTTATTGCACCTTTTATTTGGAGAATATATGATTGGTGTACTCTTAAATATGAGCCTGCTTTAAAAAATCATATTGCTCAAATTTTATCAAAGCAAATTTTTTCTCATTCTTATAATTTTTTTCAGAATAATTTCACAGGAAGCATAGCAGCAAAAATAAATGATGTAGCAAGTTATGTATTACTTATAATTTTTAATATTTTCTTTTCATTTTTACAAAATGGACTAGGAATTTTGACGGCTTTTTACGCACTAACAACAATACATATATGGTTTTCTTTGAGTTTTTTGATTTGGGCATGTGCATTTGTAGTATTTTCATATTACTCTGCAAAAAAATCTACTGAACTCTCAAGATACTCTGCTGAGGCTTCTTCAAAAGTTATGGGACAAATCGTAGATTTTCTTGGCAATATTACAAGCGTAAGATTGTTTAAAAGTAAAAAATATGAGCTTAGAAAATTAGGAGACGTTCAAGAAAATTATTTAATTGCTTCTCAGCAAAGACGTTGGTACATGCTTAGATTTTACTTTTATCAAGGTATTGCTTTTGCTATCTACCAAACATTTAGTATTCTTCTCCTTATTAAATTATATTCAAAAGGACAAGTCACCGCAGGTGATTTTGCAATGATCATTAGTATAAATATTTGGATAATTGATAGTCTTTGGGATTTATCAAATGAAATGAGAACTTTCACTGAAAATTGGGGAATAGTAGGACAAGCATTAAATACAATCTATCAGCCTATAGAAATTGTTGATTCAAAAGATGCAATTGACTTTAAGATTAAACTTGGAGAAATTAATTTTGATAAAGTGACCTTCAAATATAAAAAGGACAATCCTTTATTTAATGATCTATCGGTAAAAATTAATTCTGGTGAAAAAGTTGGACTTGTAGGTTACTCAGGGAGCGGAAAAACAAGCTTTGTCAACTTGATATTAAGATTATTTGATGTTACTTCCGGCAGTATATTAATTGACGGAATGGATATTAGGAATATTAAGCAAGATTCTCTCCGTGCATCAATTGCTACTATTCCTCAAGATCCTTCTTTATTTAATCGTTCAATAATGGAAAATATTCGCTATGGTAAATTGGATGCTTCAGATGAAGAAGTGATTCAAGCAGCAAAACTTGCACATGTAGATGATTTTGTACAAAATTTTCCAGAAAAATATGATATGGAAGTTGGCGAACGCGGGGCAAAACTTTCTGGTGGACAAAGACAACGTATTGCAATTGCTCGTGCAATACTCAAAAATGCTCCAATATTAATTTTGGATGAGGCTACTAGTCAATTAGATACACTTACTGAGCAAATGATTCAAAGCAGCTTATCTAGACTGATGCAAAATAGAACAAGTATAGTAATTGCCCATAGATTATCGACTTTACTTAATATGGATAGAATAATTGTTTTTGATAAAGGAAAGATTATTCAAGATGGTACTCATATTGAGCTTCGAAATAAGGAAGGTTTATATAAAACTTTATGGGATGCACAAATTGAAGGATTTTTACCGGATAAAAACAATAATTAGTAATACCATTTCTCATTTATAATTAATACTAGGAGTGGAAGTCGAAAGCGAGTGAGCATATATAAAATATGTGACCGAGCTTGAGATCGCACTACGACGACGTAGTAATATAAATGAGAAATGGTATGAGAGAGAATATTTCTCTCTTGCTTAGAATTTTTATTCGCGGCCTTTATCCTTAATAGTTTTCTTTTTAATGTTGCTAGTATTAAGATCTGTTTGAGCTTTATCATTTAAAGCAGAACGTACTTTAGATTTTATAGACTTAAGATCATCTTCTTTTATACCTTTATAAGCCTGTTTTTTACTACTAGATATTTCACTTTTTTGACCCAATTTAAATAAATCTTTAAACTGGTCAATTATACGCTTAAAAATATTTCTATCATCTTGGTTAGGATTTTTAATCAGTTCATCTTTAGTAATATCTACTATCTTATTAAAAGCTTCTTTAGTTAATTTTGATTCTTTATTCAATTTATGCTCTTCTTTAAGAGTATCTATATAAACTGATAGGGAATATGTTACGTAATTATGGTCTTTAATATCCTCATTTTCTATCCTAATTTTTTTAATCAATTCCAAGGCTTCTAACTTGCTCGAATTAATTTCATCTTTACTAGCATTCTTAAATTCTTTTGCAATTTTAATAATTTTTTGCTTATCGTCCCTTTTTAACTTTTCATTATCTTTAAGAATGTTTGCATCAACCCCATGTTTAACTAAAGATTCAATCGATTCTTTATCCAATAATTGCTTTGTTGAATTATCAATAGATTCAGTTAAACTCTTAGATGAAGGAATATATTTTTTATTATTATTATCGGTAAACAATGCATTTAAAATATTTGCATCACCTTTTTCAATAGCCGCTTTAAACGCAGATTTTATTAAATGTTCTTTATCTGTAATATGACCTCTTAGCATCTGCATTGAATATACATCTCCTTTCTCCACAGCCTTTGCAAAACTTAAATTTATTGCTGTCTTTATCTCTTTCTTTAACTCTTCATCTATTCCTACTCTATGTCTTACTTCATCTAATATTTCTAATGTAAATTCTAGCCTAAAGTTTTTATCTCTTATAGACAACATATCTCTGGATAATTCTGCACAAATATAATCTAAGTCTCTATCTTTAATATGATGCTTGAATATTGATTTATATGCATCTTTTAAATTATTTTCTTCAGCATATTTTAAAACTAATTCATATTGTAAATCTTTAGTATTCTTAACCCTATTATCTAATAACAGGTTGTAAGAATTATTTGCTTCACTTTCTTTAGCAATTTTTACTGCTTGATTGTATTTATTAGCATGTGAATCTTGTTCAGTATCAGGAACTTTATATTTGCTCTCTGAAATGCTATCCTTAATTGAAAAAACTGAATTCTGAGCAAAATTGAGTAATTTATCCAATGCTGTTAACCTTTCTTCAGAAGGATGTGCATTTATATTCTTAATAAGCTTATTTATTTCATTGTTTATAGTTTGAGACTTAATTAAATCTTTACCAGCTTCAACCAATTTACTACGAAGATGTTTAACGACTTTATTCTTATTTTCTGCACTAGGTTTTTGGGATGCTATAATTGAGTGTAAGTTTTCATCGAGATTTAAAATATTAGTATTAGGAAACTTATCTGAAAATGATTTTATTGCATCATAATTAGTTTCAATATCATTTCTATATTCTAAATTGTGTACAAGATCATACTTCGCAGAAGCTACTTTTAAAATCGTATCAATGATTTCAATATTAGGTTCTTCAGTATTTAAAGCGTGTCTAAGTGCATTTTCTAAATCTTTTGATTTAATTGAAGTTATATTGTATCTTGTCATGTCATTTCCCTTTTACAAATTTTTGTTAATTATACACCAAAAATGGTTAAAGTTTTATTAAATAATTAATAATTATGAAGCTTACTTTTATTCCCAATATTTCAACTAGATTTCTTACTTAAATTGCTTTATCAAATATTACTAAAATTGAGTGATATTATATGCGTGTAGTAAAATTTATTATTAGTTCAGTATCTCCATACAAATGGTATTTGCTTGGTATATTTTATGCCATCTTTATTGCTGCAATTGATTCAAATATTAAGCCATTTCTAATTAAATTACTTATTGATTCAGCTACAAACCATTCAAATTATAATATAAAATACCTAGTTATTTCTTATATTTTAATGCAGCTAATGGTGATCATAGGATGGACAATAAGCGATACATGTGCCATGCATTATAGCTCACGTTATCGCTGCCACGTAATGAATATTATGACTGATAAAATTAGCAAATATAGTTATAATTTTTTTCAGAATAATCTCTCAGGTAGCATAATTGCTAAGATTAACGATGGTTTTAGCAATATTCCAAATATCTTAGTTACAATATTTCATCAATTTATAAGCTTTACTTTACTTGTTATAATTTCCCTGTTTATGCTTACTAAGGTTAATTATCTATTTTCGATTGCAATGTTGCTATGGATTAGTATTTTTCTAATTATTACTTATATTTCTTTAAAAAAAGTAAGAATGTTAACAGCTAATTATGCAAGTTCTAGGGCAAAAATATGGGGAAATTTAGCTGATTATTTTGGAAATATTATAAATGTAAAATTTTTCTCAAGTCAAACTTATGAAATCACGCAACTAAAAAAGGTCCAAAATGATTTTATAGAATCAGCTTTAAAACAAGGCAAATTCCTAACCAAATTTTATTTAATTCAAGGTGTTATTTTTTCCATCTATATCGTAACTTGTTTACTGGGACTTATTTATCTTCATTCGAGGAACATTATTACTTCTGGAGATTTTGCTTTTGTATTCTTTTTAAATTTTAAAATTGTTGATAATTTATATGCTTTATCACATGAGCTTCGTGATTTTATTATTAATTGGTCTGCTATTGACGAAGCATTAAAGATTCTCGAACTACCCATAGAAGTAGAAGATAAACCAAATGCTTTAAACCTTGTAGTGAATAAAGGAAAAATTGTATTTGATAAAGTAAAATTTAGTTATTCCGGTATTGAAGAACTATTTGAAGATAAATCACTTATAATTGAGCCTGGAGAAAAAATAGGACTGGTAGGTAAATCAGGTGGGGGTAAATCAACTTTCATAAACTTGATACTTAGGCTTTATAATGTCACCACAGGAAGCATTTTGATAGATAGGGAGAATATTCAAAATGTCACTCAAGATTCATTAAGGAAAAATATCGCTATCATACCTCAGGACCCTTCCCTTTTTCATAGAAGTTTAATGGATAATATAAAATATGGTAATTTGGAAGCAACACATGCTGATGTAATAGAAGCTGCAAAAAAGGCTCATGCGCATGAATTTATTATTACTTTACCTGATGGATATAATTCACTTGTAGGTGAACGTGGGGTAAAGCTTTCTGGTGGACAAAGACAACGTATCGCAATTGCTCGTGCAATACTTAAAAATGCTCCTATATTAATTTTGGATGAAGCTACAAGCCAGCTTGATTCTACTACTGAAAAATCCATTCAAGAGAGTTTAGATCTTTTGATGAAAGGTAAGACAACCATTGTAATTGCACATAGATTATCGACTTTACTAAATATGGATAGAATTTTAGTTTTTGATAAAGGAAAAATTATTCAAGACGGAAACCATAATCAGTTAGTAGAGGAAGATGGATTATACAGATATCTTTGGCAAACTCAAATAGGTGGTTTCATATCTGATAATTGAACTTATATTTCGCATAATAGTTCGTTTAAATAATATCATATTTATAATATCTTAATTTTTTGTATCTATATTTCACACTTAATTATTTGAGTAGTTTAAAACTTTAAAGGCTTAAAAATGTCTATTAATATTCGTGATATAATCAAATCTGATGCTTTTTCTGGGTTAATCTTAATATGTAGTTTATTTGCAGCAATATTAATTAGTAATAGCACGTTATACGATTATTTTCTAAAATTTTCGTACTTACCTATATCTTTAAAAATTGGAAGCTTAAAAATTGATACTTCTCTAATTACAGTAGTAAATCATTGTCTAATGTCATTGTTTTTCCTTTTGATAGGGCTAGAGATGAAATATCATCTTGTAATTGGGCAGTATAAAGATAAAACAAAATTAATTTTACCTGTTGCAGCAGCCATAGGAGGATTAATTTTACCTGCAATAATTTATACCTACTATAATTATAAGGATGATACTATAAAAGGATGGGCAATTCCTATAGCAACAGATACAGCATTCGTATTAGGCTTATTATCTTTTTTTGGCAGAAGAGTCTCACTTGAGCTTAGGATATTTATATTAGGCCTTTCACTCATCGATGATGCTTTTGCAATTATAATTTTAACGATATTTTATACTCCAGCATTTGACCCTTCGGCATTTTTAATAAGTTTAATATTCATAGCTTTACTGGCGTGTTTAAATTATTTAAAAATAAAAAATCTTAGCTTATATTTAATAACTGGTTTAATAGTTTGGATTTTTATTGAAAAATCAGGAATACACGGGACATTAGCTGGTATAATACTTGCCTTTTTTATCCCAGTGCAAGCCAAAGAAATCACTATTTCACCGCTTAAAGATTTGGAACATGCTTTAGCTCCTTATGTTAAATATTTAATCCTGCCAATCTTTGCATTTATTAATTCTGCAATCCCTTTAAAAGATATTGTACTTGAAGATTTATTTACTAATCTAAGTTTAGGTATAGTATTAGGATTATTTATAGGCAAACAACTAGGAATATTTTTATCAAGTTTTATAATTGTAAAGCTTGAATATGCTATTTTACCTGAGAATACTTCATGGTCAAAATTTTATTCAATAGGTATTTTAAGCGGTATTGGTTTTACGCTAAGTTTGTTTATAGGTGATATAAGTTTTACTGATCAATGGTCAATTAACACTATGAGAAGTGCTGTAATATTAGCTTCATGCTTGTCAGCCTTTATAGGAATAATATTTTTAAAATTTTCTAAGGATTAATTTATAATGAATATGAATTATAAACCTATTTTTTTCTTTATTACATTGCTGTTTTCACTCAATATTTATGCTGAAGAAAACAAATGCAAACTTAAAATAGCTTACGAGCAAAATCCGCCATTAATTTATAATGAAGCTAATAAGATTGTGGGAATTGAAGCTGAATTAATTTCTAAGATCATTAGTAAAACTAACTGTGTAATCGAATGGATAAATTTACCATGGCATCATGTTCTAGCATCTCTAAAGTCTGGTGATGTTGATATTGCTACTACTGCAACTTATGCAGATGAGCGCTTATTATATAGTAATTTTACAATTCCTTATAGAGAAGAAATTATAAAATTATATGTTAGAAAAAATGATATACATACAATCCAGGCAAAAAATTTAAATGAGTTTTTAGAAAATACTAAACTAAAAATTGGATATAACAATTCTTATAAATTTGATCAAGTAACAAATGATCTAATCAATAATCCTCAATATCAAGATAGATTTGAAGCAGTAATTGATAGTTCACTTAATTTTTATAAACTTCAAGCCCATTTACTTGATGGTATAATAATGGACTCAATCACTGCAAATCATATTATCAGAAAAAATAATTGGATAAATAAGTTTGATGTTTATGAATTTAATATATGTACTAACCCTCTCAGTCTAATGGTTTCGAAGAAAAACGATCCTAATGGCTATTATTTTGATATTTTAAATAATACTATTCGACAATTATATAATGAAGAATAATTAACATTTTACTCAGAAAATTCTAGTGATAAAGAATTAATGCAAAAACGCTTTCCTGTTGGCAATGGGCCATCTTCAAATACATGTCCTAAATGTGCATGACATTTTGCACACTGAACCTCTATTCGTATCATTCTATGAGAATAATCTTTATGTAAACTTATAGAATTTTTCGATGCTTCTTCCCAAAAGCTTGGCCAACCACTTCCTGAATAATATTTTGTATTAGAGGGAAATAGATAATTACCACAACATACGCAATTATATTTCCCTTTAACATAATGGTCATAATATTTTCCCGAAAAAGGAGGTTCCGTTCCTTTATTCCAGCAAATTTCATAAACATCTTGGGGTAAATTATTTTTATCGAGCTTATCCATATATTTCTCTTGTCTAACATTTAATATTATTTATATTAAATATATTAATTAAAAATCAATATATTACAATACTTGTTGGATAGAAAAAAAGATGCAAAAGAAAGAAGTAAATTTTCCAATCTTAATTACTATATTTATTTTAGGATTAATTTTATGGAATTTACACCCTCCCTCAGGTCTTACAGATGATGCATGGCATTTGTTTATTACCTTTCTCCTTTCAATTACCGGGATTATTACTTCCGCAATGCCAATGGGAGCGGTAAGTTTTACAGCAATTTGCGTATTAGTTTTAACTCATACTTTAACACTCAAAGAAGGGCTTGCGGGGTTTAGCTCACCTATAGCTTGGTTAGTTGTTCTCGCATTTTTTATAGCCAGAGGACTTATAAAAACTAATTTGGGACAACGTATAGCATATTATTTAATTACAAAGTTTGGAAAAAATTCTATAGGGCTTGCATATAGCTTAATATTTACAGAGTTCGTCTTAGCACCAATGATTCCAAGCACCTCAGCACGTGGTGGAGGAATAATATACCCAATTGCTCAGTCACTTGCTAACGAATATGATAAGACGTCTAATAAGGCAAGCAAAACCTCCGCATTTTTGATAATGACTTGCTTTCATACGAATGTAGTATGTTGTGCTTTATTTTTAACTTCTATGGCAGCAAATCCACTTATGGTAAATTTAGCCTCCCACCTTGGTATAAATATTAGTTGGGCAAATTGGGCATTAGCAAGCATTATACCAGGTATAACAAATCTGATTCTATTACCCTATTTTGTATCATTTTTAATTACACCTGATAAAGAAAGTAATTTGAAAATTATTGAGACTGCTAAAAAAGCTTTGAGTGAGCAAGGAAGTTTAAAACGTAATGAAGTAATTATGCTAATTACATTTGTGACTATGCTTTTCATGTGGATATTTAGTAAATCGATTGGAATTGATACTACAACTACTGCATTAATTGGATTTTTAGCTTTAGTAATGCTGCAAGTGATAAATTGGAATGATGTAGTTGGAGAAAAAGCTGCTTGGGAGACTTTAATTTGGTATGCTATTTTACTTATATTATCAGAATATCTAGCAAAATATGGCATTGATCGTTGGATTGAAAATAATATACGTGACTTTACTGAACATTTAAATTTGCCTATTGCAGTTATTATTCTAGGAATATTTTATTTTTATAGCCATTACTTGTTTGCAAGCATAACTGCAAGGGTTACTGTTATGTATGCTACATTTTTATTGATATTAACAGAATTAGGACTTCCTACGGTTCCTACAGCACTTGCCCTCGCAATTTTTTCAAATCTTTCAGCAGGTCTTACTCACTATGGCATAAATTCTGCACCTATCTATTTTAGCTCAGGATATTTTTCTACAGCACAATGGTTAAGAATTGGAGCAATAATTGCAAGCTTAAATTTAGTTGTATGGTTAGTAGTTGGTGGAATATGGTGGAAAATAATTGGTTGGTGGTAAAAATTATATAGTTTTTTATATAGAATTTCAAAAGTGAACTAATGTAATGCGAGGCGCCAGTAGTAAAAACCTGGGTGAGAACGAACAACGGTTTTAGCACTTCAATTGAAAAAACTATATCTATAGCACTGGGTAATTTAAAGAAATATCAGTTATATAAAGTAATATAATATTAAGCGTTCTAAATGCTAGAAAAACGACAAGTGAACTCTAGTTCCTATTACGCGGTTTTTACACCTGTAGATCCAAACCCACCTTCGCCTCTTTCTGTTTCTGTAAATAACTCCTCAACTAGTTCTATTTTAACTTGCATAACTGGAGATATTACCATTTGAGCAATTCTCATACCATGGGTTATAGTAAAATCAACTTTACCATGATTAATCAGTATTATAGAAATTTCGCCTCGGTAATCTGAATCAATAGTGCCCGGAGTATTAAGAACAGTAACCCCATTTTTTGCTGCAAGGCCTGATCTTGGGCGTATTTGAGCTTCAAAATTTTGTGGTAGCTCAATAGCAATTCCTGTTGGAATAAGTTTTATCTCGCCTTGCTTAAGTATAATATCTTCTTTTATTGCAGCGGTTAAATCCATGCCTGCACTTCCAGGAGTAGCGTAAAAAGGAAGAGGCAAATCTTTCGCATGATCTAATTTTTTTAAAGAAACTTTAACTGACATATTAACCCTGATGAAGCAAAGAATTGTGTGGCGGGAGTGACGGGACTCGAACCCGCGGCCTTCGGCGTGACAGGCCGACGCTCTAACCAACTGAGCTACACCCCCTTATAACTGTAAATCGTTACGAGTTGTACTTGTTATAGCAAAAGTTTTCTTTATGTAAAGATATTTTTTTAATTTTAGAAAAAATAAATTTTATATAATTGCTAACCATTCTTCTTCG
>JBKBYG010000019.1:0-29235 GCA_046313435.1 Alphaproteobacteria bacterium | reverse complement strand
ACGCATCTATGGAGACAGCGCCAAGGCCAAGGCCGAACAGGGCAGCGTGGCGCTGTGCTCAATGGATGACGAAGCTCTCTATGGCCCAGAGCTGTACGTCATCACGTTCTCTGAAGCCGTCCGGCGAGGCCTTCTGGTTGATTACAAGGTCATCGTGCTTTCAGTGGAAGAAAGCCATGTCAGCCGCCGCATCCAGACCCTGCTCAAGGACGAAAACAACCAGCTCAGGGAACTGATGAATACACGAAATGGCAAGAAGAAATGAATCTAGTTGCTGGGGTTGCTGAAGTTATAGTGTCCAAACACCGTAATGGGCCTATTGGAAATGTTAAAATGCACTATAATTCTAATACTACTAAATTCAGTAATTTAGCCAAGTAAATTTACATGAAATTAAATAAGCTAAAAAAAAGATACAAAAAGCAACTTAATAGAAGTTTAAAAAAATTTTTTATAGCAATAATCTCTACAATTGCTGGAGGTATATTTTTAACTCAATATGACAGAATTATTGATGGGGATACATTTAAAATTAAAGGTGAAACAATAAGACTTTATGGAATTGATGCCCCTGAGAAGAAACAAATTTGCCATATAAGAAAAACCCCGTGGAATTGTGGAGTAGAAGCTAAGGAAGCATTGA
Source organism: Alphaproteobacteria bacterium (assembly GCA_046313435.1). Lineage (GTDB taxonomy): Bacteria > Pseudomonadota > Alphaproteobacteria > Rickettsiales > Arcanibacteraceae > JBKBYG01. The sequence continues at coordinate 28,592 of JBKBYG010000019.1, read as the reverse complement.
AAAAAATTATGAACAATAGAAAAATTTCTTGTACGCCTAAATCTAAAGATAAATACGGAAGAATGACAGCAATTTGTTATGCTGACACTACGGAAATTAATAAGTCAATGGTGCGTCTAGGATATGCTTTAGCTTACCGTGAATATTCAAAACAATATATACCTGATGAAGAATATGCTAAGAATAACAAATTAGGTATATGGCAAGGAAGTTTCGATTCACCTAAAGACTATAGAAAGTAAATTTTTAGACTTTATAATAATTCTTATTATTCTCGGAATTGGTTTTTATACAATTTTTTCCTTGTGGACTTTCATAAGCCTGAGTGCTTGACGCAGATGGATAAATTTTATTAATCCATAAGATTCTTTCTCTTAAATCGCCTTGAGGAACTAATTGTGCATTTTCCATTAAATGAATAATTTCCTCTATATCATCTTTCTCGTTAATTTTAAGGATTTTAGAATTAGGATTTTCATCTAATTCCTTACATGAAAAATCTTCTTGATCAGTTTTGCGTTTTGTCACTTTATACCCCTCTCATTCAAATATGAAAAAGATTATCTTAATTTAAGTGTAGATAATCCTATTAAAGCAAATATTACTGCAATTATCCAAAATCTTATTACAATTGTTGGTTCACTCCACCCAATTTTTTCAAAATGATGATGTAAAGGAGCCATTTTGAAAAATCTTTTTCCTTTAGTGAATTTAAAATAATATACTTGTATTATTACAGATAATGCTTCAATGACAAATAATCCCCCAATTATTGCAAGTACAATTTCATGCTTTGTAATTACACTAATCGTTCCAATAGCACCTCCCAGTGCAAGGCTTCCTGTGTCACCCATAAATACCTTTGCTGGTGGTGCGTTAAACCATAGAAATCCAAGTCCTGCCCCAATAACTGATGAACAAAAAATCGACAGTTCTCCTACCCCTATTATATGATGAATTTGCAAATAATTTGCAAAAAGACTATTACCAATTAGATAACTTATTAATGCAAAACATCCAGCTACAATAATTATTGGCACTATTGCAAGACCATCAAGGCCATCCGTAAGATTCACTGCATTTGAAGCGCCAACAATAACCACCATGGTAAATAAAATATAAAACCAACTTAGATTCAGAAGAATATTTTTAAAAAAAGGCACCGCTAATTGGTATTTCATATTAGGTTGGGCATAATTTTGTACAAGTATACATGCTATTACACTAATACTAAATTGCACTAATAACTTGACTTTCCCGCTTACCCCTTTTGAGTTTTTTTTTCGTATTTTACAATAATCATCAGCAAATCCAAGCAGCCCAAATCCAAAAGTTACAAATAAAACTATCCATATATATATGTTAGTAATATTTGCCCAAATAATCGTTGATATACCACTAGCAATTAATATTAAAATACCACCCATTGTAGGAGTACCAACCTTAGTAACTATGTGACTCTCAGGACCATCTTCTCGAATAGGCTGACCATTTACTTGCAACTTTTTAAGTATATTAATAATATAATTTCCTAGTAAGAAGCTTAATAAAAGTGAAGTAAACATTGCTGCTCCACTTCTAAAAGTAATATATTTAAAAATATTAAAAAGTTGAATTTGGTGGGATAATGGATATAAAATATTATATATCATTTGTTTTCTGTGGTTTGAGTTATTATATATTCTACAAGTTTAAATATTTGCGTTCCTAAGGACCCTTTTACTAAAATAACATCTGATTCTTCAATATATTTATCAATTACTTCTATTACTTCATCTACATCATCAAAATTGGCATATTGTTTTTCTAATGGTAAATTATAATACAATTCTTTCATGTATTTTCCAACAGCAATAATTTTGTCTATTTTATTATCACTAATATCACGCACTAAATCTATATGTATTTTGACTGAATCAGGTCCTAATTCACGCATATCAGATAGAATAGCTACTTTTCTTCTACCTTTATAGTTACCTAGCACTTTTAAAGCAGCTTTTACTGATGGAGGTCCAGCATTATAACTGTCATCAATTAAAGTAATATTTTTATTATTAAATAATAAGTTATGTTGCTCTCCTCTTCCTTTAATAGCCTTAAAATTACCTAAGTTGTTAGCAGCAATATTTAAATCACAACCTAATGCAAAAGCAGCTCCCATAACTGCTAAGCTATTTAATCCAAAATGAATACCAAAACTCTTTAATTTATAATTTATTTCATGACCAAAAATTTCTGCTTTTATTTTTGAACCTTCATGATCTTCTTTAAATTCAAGTAATTTACAATCTGAATCTTGATCTTTACCAAAACTAATAATATTTCTTATTCCTAATTTTTTTGCTTCTTGAACTAGTAAATCAAAATATGCATTATCTTTGTTTAATATAACATATCCATTCTGGTTTAAGCCCTGAAATATCTCAGCTTTAGCTCTTGCTATATCTTCTACAGAATTAAAAAACTCTAAATGGATTGGCTCAATTGTAGTTATTATTGCAATATCAGGCTGAATAAGTTTTGTAAGAGGAGTAATTTCACCTGAATGGTTCATTCCAACTTCGTATATTGCATATTGTGTATCAATTGGAGTATTGCTTATACTTATTGGCACTCCCAAATCGTTGTTATAATTGCCATAATTAGCAAATGTTTTACCAATTCCACTAAAACATAATTTAAGTAATTCTTTAGTACTTGTTTTTCCAATGCTTCCTGTAACTGATATAATTTTTGCTTTTAACCTATTTCTATTATATCTTGCTAAATCCCATAATCCTTCTTTGGTGTTTTTTACAATACAATAATTTATATCTGCATGAGCATTGCTAGGCAAATGATCAATTAACACTGAAGATGCTCCATTATCTAAAGCCTGCATAATATAATTATGGCCATCAGTATTTTCGCCTTTAAGGGCAATAAACATACTATTTTTATTAGCTTTTCTACTATCGATACTTACTTCTGATATATTCCATTTTCCTTGTATTTTTCCACGCGTTGCCTTTTTAATATCATCTTCTGTCCAGATTATATCCATAATTTCAACCTTTTTTCAGTATTAATTTAATTTCATTTACTTCAAATGCCTTTGTAAAATAGGCTGTAATTCCAAAACTAGTTAACCCAATAATCATTTCAAATCCTAAAATTGCAACTTTTGATAAGTTTGACCCGCTATTAATGTATAAAGAAAAATAATTATTAGTAAATTTTAAAATTATCATCATAGTTAAGCATGAAAATAAAATTCTAATGACTTTAAATTTTATTCTTTTATCTAATTTAATAATTTTTCTCTTATTCAAATCTCTAAACATTAAAATAAAATTTAGCCAAGATGATAAAGAAGTGGCTAAAGCAATAGTGATATAGCCAAAAAATTTAATGAAACATAAATTGAAAATTATATTGAATGTCAAACAAATTATTGAAATTTTTAAAGGAGTTTTTGTATCTAGATTTGCAAAAAAGCTTGGTGCTAAAATTTTTACTAGAACATAAGCAGGAAGTCCTAAAGTAAAATACTTGAGCGCTTCCGCGGTTGCAATGGTATCATTATTAGTAAAAGCTCCTCTTTCAAATAGCACATGAATAATTTCATATGATAAAGTTATTAAAGCAAAACATGCTGGAAGTGATAGTAAAAGGGCAATCTCAAGCGCGCGATTTTGTGTATTCAAAACTTGTTCTTTATTTCCTTGTTTAATTTGCTTAGATAAAGTGGGAAGTAATACTATACTTATTGCTGTGCCAATTAATGCTAATGGCAGTTGATTAAGCCTATCAGCATATGCTAGAAATGAAATAGCACCTGCACCAAGAAATGATGCTAAGGCCTGGTCGATCAAAATATTAATTTGCATTACCCCACCACCTATTACACCTGGACCCATATTTTTTAATAATTTTTTTACATCATGGTCAATTTGTGGCTTAACTAATTCAGGCATTAATTTAGATTTTATTAATACTATAACCATTAAAATAGTTTGGCCAATACCCGCTAGAAATACTCCCCAAATCAAGGCATGAATTGAAGATTTAGTATATTCTTTTAAATATATTAATGATAAAATAATCACTAAATTCAGCAATATTGGATTAGCAGCCGCAAAAGCATAGCGATTATGGCTATTCAATATCGCTCCAAACATTGAAACTAGCGAGATGAAAACCAAATATGGCATTGAGATTCTACATAACTCAATTGCTAGATTCCATTCATACGAATCTTCATTAAAACCAGGGGCAAGTATATACATTATAATAGGCAATAATAATTCCATTATTATCAGAAAGCCTAACAATACTATTAGCAATAAACTATATGTATGACTTACAAATTTTTTAGCGCTAAATTCATCATTTAGTTTATCATTATATATTGGAATAAATGCAGCATTAAATGCGCCTTCAGCGAATATTCGCCTAAAAAAATTCGGAAGCCTAAAAGCTATATTAAATATATCTGACAATATTCCAGCTCCAAGCGTAGAAGAAATAAATATATCCCTTATAAAGCCTGAAATTCTTGATAATAAAGTAAATATACCTACTATAAAACCTGATTTAATTATTGACATAAATTTTATTTACCAACCAATTGTAAAATGATATTAAGCATTTTAACAATTATACATTATAATGATCAAAATTAAACTTGCAACTTTATCGATATTTATCATTTATTCCGACAAAATAAATGATGTAAATATGATGTCTGTGATTGCAAAGTTAAATACTGCAAAAGCTGCTGAGTTATTAAATTTATCAATCTATAATTTCTTTTTATAAATCTACAAATTGAAATTTATTATTTTTCACCGCAATTGCCAATTTACCATCTTTAATTTTTTCAGCATCACGGCCAAAAACTTCATATCTCCAACCTTTTGTTATGGGAGATTCCTCAAGGTCTTTATCAATTGCAAATTTTTTTAAATCATTTTTTGATATTATTAAACGCTCAGCGATATTTTCTTTTTCTGACTTAATTTTTAGCAACATTAAAAGTAATTCAAACGTATCATTATCAGAAATATTATACTTGAAGTCTTCTTTATAAAGAGCTGATTTTCCTTTATTTTCTTTTATCAATTGGACTATTTCCGAACCTAATTCTCCATAAATTATTTTCGCATTTAAGCCTCTTATTTTACTTAAATCCTTGTTAATTACAGGAGCATAAGCTGCAATTTCAAGTAGCGGCTCGTCTTTCAAAAGATATCCGCGAGGAATATTTAATTTTTGAGCTTTTATTTCTCTCCATTCAGATAGAACCTGTACAAGATGCAAAAACTTAGGTTCCTTGCTCCGAATACGAATCTTTTTCCACATTTCAGAAGGCCTAACTTTATAAGTCTCGGGGTTAATTAGTAAAGCAATTTCATCTTCAATCCATTCCGCTCGGTTATTCTCATGTAACATTGCATTTAGCTTTCTATACACGTCTCTCAAATATGTTACATCCCCAAGCGCGTAACTGATTTGCCTATCATTTAAAGGCCTTATTGACCAGTCAGAATACCGACAACTTTTATCAAGCGCTGTATTAAGAAGTTTATTTACCAAAGTTTCATAACTTACAGAGTCACCGAATCCACATACCATTGCAGCAATTTGTGTATCAAATACTGATTTAGGAATTTTACCAGTTAAATTTAATATAATTTCTAAATCTTGCCTTGCTGAATGGAAAATTTTAAGAATATTGGAATTGTCGAATATACTAAATAAAGATGTTAGATCAATATTCTTACTCAAAGGATCGATTGCAACAGCTTTTTCATCATCAGCTATTTGTATTAAACATAATTTAGAATAATAAGTTTTATCTCGTAAAAATTCTGTATCAACAGTTATAAATTTCTTATTCTTTATTGAATTACAAAATACTTCTAGTTCATTCTGCTCTGTAATTAATGTCATTTTAATTTTTCATTAGATTTATTTTGCTTTTATATTTATTATATAATCAGAATAATATATACTATTTTCAATTTTCAACAAGCTAGGTTAAGTGAAGTTCTCTTTTTAAGGCTAATTTTGTTGTCATTTTTATCCTCAAATCCTCACATACATTTTAGTATGCTGCGTTTTCTGGGTAAAAATTCCTAAAACTTATCTCTTAAAAAGAAACTTTACTTAACCTAATATTATAGAATTAACAAGGCGATATAGAAAAAATGCATAAATATAGAACGCATAGTTGCGGCGAGCTAACACTACAGAATTTAGATTTAAATGTTAAATTATCAGGTTGGGTACATCGAAAACGTGATCATGGTAACTTAGTTTTTATTGATATTAGAGATCATTATGGAATTACCCAATGTGTTATTGACTCAGAAAATAAACTTCTAGATATAGTCTCAGAACTTAAAAATGAAAGTGTTATTACTATTATAGGCAGAGTTGTTGCTAGAAGTGAAGATACAGTAAACAAGAATCTACCCACTGGTGAAATTGAAATTGCAATAGAAGAATTACAGATAGAATCACAAGCTGAAGTTCTGCCTCTTATGGTTAATTCAGCTCAGGAATTTCCTGAAGAAACCAGGCTTAAATATAGGTTTCTTGATTTAAGGCGCGAAAAACTTCATAACAATATCATTCTTAGGTCGAATGTAATTTCATTTATACGTAATAAAATGATTGATTCTGGGTTTATGGAGTTTCAGACCCCTATTCTCACTGCAAGCTCTCCTGAAGGTGCGCGTGATTATTTAGTGCCAAGCAGAGTACATCCTGGTAAATTTTACGCACTTCCACAAGCACCTCAGCAATTTAAGCAATTACTTATGATCTCTGGATTTGATAAATATTTCCAGATAGCACCCTGCTTCCGTGATGAAGATGGAAGAGCTGATCGTTCCCCTGGTGAGTTTTATCAGCTTGATGTTGAAATGTCGTTTGTAACACAAGAAGATATTTTTGGTACAATGGAGCCGATACTTCATTCTGTATTTAAGGAATTTTCAAATAAAGAAGTTAGTAATTACCCATTCCCAAGGATTACCTTTAGAGATTCAATGTTAAAATATGGAAATGATAAACCTGATTTACGTAATCCATTAGAAATATCGGATGTAACGGAAATATTTAGAGATTCAGAATTTACAATATTCCGTGAAAATATTAAGAAAGGACATATTGTTAGAGCAATACCAGCACCAAATACTGCTTCAAAGCCTAGAAGCTTCTTTGATAAAATGATTGCATTTGCACAAGAACTCGGTGCTGCAGGACTTGGGTATGTTACATTTGCTGAAGATGGTACGGCAAAAGGTCCAATAGCAAAATTCTTAAATGAAGCGCAATTACAAGCACTTAAAGCTACTGCACAAATTGGTAACGGAGATTCAGTATTTTTCTCATCTAATATAGAAGAGGAAGCTGCAAAACTTGCAGGTAAAGTTCGTACAGCGCTTGGTAATGAGCTGAGTCTTATTAAAGATGATGCTTTTAAATTCTGCTGGATTATTGATTTTCCTTTCTTTGAATGGAATGAAGATAAGGGTGGAATTGACTTTACTCATAATCCATTCTCTATGCCACAAGGCGGCCTAGAAGCATTAGAGACGGCCAAAACTAAAGAGGATTTCTTGAATATTCTTGCATATCAATATGATATTGTTTGTAATGGCGTTGAGCTTAGTAGTGGTGGGATTAGAAATCATAAACCCGAACTTATGTATAAAGCATTCTCAATTGTTGGATATACAAAAGAGCAAGTTGATGAGAAATTTGGTGGCATGATCCGCGCATTCACATATGGTGCACCTCCTCACGGTGGTATTGCACCTGGTATTGACCGTATTGTAATGTTACTTGCAAACGAGCCTAATATTCGTGAAGTAATTGCATTTCCAATGAATCAACAGGCCCAAGATCTACTTATGGGAGCGCCAACTTTTGTTGATGAAAAACAATTACGTGAATTAAACCTTCAACTCAGTCCTTCAGCTAAGAAATTAGCTTCAAAATAAACAATAATAATAAGCCTATTCCTAAAAAGTAGGCTTGTTTTTTCACCTTAACTTAACTGCATAAAATATTTTTAATAATGTATAATTAATTAATAAATTAATATACTTTACTTGATTCTTTGATCATAATAATTTATAGTAACAAAATATTAACAATTTAAAAAATAAAAAAATTATGCTCAAATTTTTTAACAAAATAGTAAATAATGCATCACAATTTTTTATTAGTACATTATACGGCAAGCCAGAAGATGATGTAAACTTAAATGCATCACAATCTTTTACCAACATATTATACAGCAATCTGCAAGATGACGTAAACTTATTCGATAAAATAGCTCATGACGGATGGATAAAAAGCGTCCTAAATATAGAAAAACTTATTACAGCTATAAATGATTTCAAAAAGGATCCTTTAAACGGCAAGTCTAAATTAAATAACTTCCTCATTTTTGCATTTAAAAAATCTATTTATATCTCTGATAATAATAAGAACATGAAACCTGAGAAAATAATTGAAGCTATTATAGACGCTGGAGCTGACGTAAATTATCAAGATCAAGATGGTAATACAGCTTTACACATTATTAACACACGTTACGCCTTCAAGGAGGAAGAGATTAGAAGGTTTTTAATCAAAAGAGGAGCTAATATAAATATTAAAAATAACAATGGTGAAGTAGCACAACTAGGATATGCAGCTGAATTTTTTGAAAATTATAGGATGTACAAACAAGATTTTAGTACGGTAATTCTTGATAGGTCACTTAGTTATATAGTAAATATTAAAAAAGATATTGATTTAAAGACTAAAAAAAACGATATAAATGCTAAAATATTTCAACAAAAAACAATTTTACATATAGTTTGTGATCAGCTAAGTATGATATATCTACTTATCAAAGATCGTGACCTTAATACTGCATTTAGCACTGTTGAATGGCTTATTAAACATGGTGCAGATGTTAACATTCAAGACATTGATGGCTCTACAGCTTTACATATATTATCTAGGGTTAATATTTACGAAAAAACTTTATTAGATGCAACACAAGATATAAATTTAAAAGATAGACATGGTAAAACTGCTTTATACTATGCAACCCTGAGGCCTAATTTAAAAGGAATAAATACTGAATTAATTGAAGCCTTAATTAAACGTGGCGCGACCATAGATAGTACGATAGCAAAAAATATTTCTTCTCACATCCATCTTATGAATAATCCTATTATCAAAGAAGTTATAGAATCTCCTGATTATGCTACTGCTGCGCATATTACTTTAGCGCAATCTGGACATGGACAGAATAGTTCTTTACCTGCATTACCTGCAGAACTGATAAATAAAATTGCAACTATGGTTTTCGATCCTTATGACAATCATTTAAATTCAGATTCGGCAATAAAAGCTTCACGTCTTGCAAAAGATATTGCTTTTAAAAAGGATACGTCTCATAAAGTAAAGATAAAGTGAGCCGCTAAAGGCTCACTTTAATATATTATCTATTTAAAGCAGCCCTATCTTTTCTTCTTTCTTTTATTTTAGCGGCTAGGTTAGAATTTGGATTATTTTCAAGCATTTTTAAAGCATTATTTTCAGCTTGCTCTCTTCTTACCCATGACTGAATTTTTATTGTGCTTTGAACAATATTTTTGCTTTCATCATTCCAAGATGCTGGGTTACTAACACTTTCCCAGTAACCTGAGCTTAACCTATTGAGAGTGCCAGCAATTTTTTCTAAAAAGATTTGCTCTTGAGTAGAAATTAAAGGGTTATTTTCATATGATTTATCAGCTTCATCAATCAAACTTTTTAGTGAATCAATAATCTCTCTTCTTATTTTAATCTGTTTACTTTCAGCTCTATTTATATCATTTAAAATTACTATATATAATTTTGAACTATTAGAATTTAAATCCTTAATAATTAAATCTTTATTTACAGGTGCAAGTATTACTTTTAAATAATGCTCTTGTAAGCCATCGATTGGGTTTCTAACATGATCTAATTCCTTTTTAATGAATGAAACTAATGGCTCCTTAAGTATATAGCCTTCAATTACATCTGAAAATACCTTATCAAATACATATCCCGGCAATATTATTCTATACGCTTCCTTAATTTCGCCATTTTTGTCTACAATACCCATTCCTTTATCATATTTTTCAAAATTTGGAATGGTAGCTTTCAAAATTTCATAATAAGTTTTTTTTAGAACAGTAAGCATTATAAAACTTTCAGATGTTTCTTTAGAATTCGTTAGATAATTTATTCTTAAATCACTAAAGCTATATAATTTTTTTAATTCTTGGTCATTTAACCTTTCGGCAATATATTTTACGTTATAAAAAGCTTGTTTAGCTTTATCTATACAATTTGATAGATTTTTATGCAATTTATTAAGTAGCTCTTCATTACATATTATGTTTTCAAGCTTTATAGAAGCAGAAAGAGAAAATCCATAATCTAATTCTTTACAAATTTTTTCAATTTTTTCCTTTAGATGAGGGCATTTTTTACTATATTCCCTTATCTCATTAATAGTAGCATTATATTCGTTTTTCTTAATTCGAATTTTTTCCTGTTCATCTTTTAAAAATTCTTTTATATCCTCTATTATGCTTTCCCAAATCTCTAAATCTTTAGTTTCATTCATTCTCACCTCTAATAAATATTAATACCGCTTAAGCATTACATTAAATTACATTTATGAACAATAGAATTATAATTGCTATAGATTCTTCTTGCTTTATATTTTTTTTGCTATATAAATCTCAGCCGATTAAATTTACGTGCGAGACAAAAATATACGAAGCCTATGGTTGTAAAAAATTTATCCTTTGAAGAAAAAATAAAATATTTAAGGCTACTGAGAAGTGAAAATGTTGGGCCTAAAACCTTCATGAATATATTGACTTTATATAGTACTATTGATGAAGCGCTAAAAGCTGTTCCTGAACTTGCAGCCCTTGGGGGTAAAAAAATTAAAATATGTTCTAAGAGCGATGCAGAAAAAGAATATGAAGACACAGTAAAACTTGGGGGAGAAATACTCGCTTATACTGAGGAAGCATACTCAAGACTTTTACTTGAAATTGATAATTTCCCCCCTCTTATTACAATCTTAGGCAATAAAGAATTGCTATCAAATACAGATAATATAGCAGTAGTTGGATCAAGGAATTTTTCTGCAAATGGATATAATTTTGCAAAAACAATTTCCAGGGAATTAGGAGAAGCTGGATTTATTATTACTTCAGGTCTGGCTAGAGGAATTGATACAGCCTCTCATACCAGCGCACTTGAAACTGGGACTATTGCTGTGATTGCTGGTGGAATTGATAATATTTATCCCCCAGAAAATAGGGACTTATATGCTCAAATAAAAGAAAAAGGCTTGATAATTGCTGAAATGCCGTATGGAACTATTCCTAAAGGGCAAAATTTCCCTAGACGTAACCGGATAATATCAGGCTTGTCCCTTGGGGTTATAGTTGTTGAAGCAAGTATCAATTCTGGATCACTTATTACAGCTAAATTTGCGCTTGAACAAAATAGAGAAATCTTTGCAGTACCTGGTTTCCCACTAGATCCTAGATACGAAGGAAATAACAAACTACTTAGAGAAGGCGCTAATTTGATAAGAAATTCAGAAGATATAATTGAGCAGTTGAAATTTATTAGAGAAAACAAAGTCAAGAATTTTTCTGAAAAAACAACTAATTCCTTTCACATACAAAATAAGATTTTTATTGATGAAAATGAATTATCAAAAGCACGTATGGATATACCAAAATACTTAAGTTCCAGCCCTACATTAATTGATGATCTAATTAAACATACTGGTTTTCATATCCAGGTTATTCTTACGATATTACTTGAATTAGAACTTGCAGGCAAATTAGAAAGATATTATGGAAACAAGGTGGCATTATTATATTAAACATAAATAAATTAGCTGATTTCATTGTTAACTGTTATTTGATATACTCTGCGCAGCAATAAATGCAGAAGACCATGCCCATTGGAAATTATATCCTCCAAGCCAGCCTGTCACATCCACAATTTCTCCAATAAAATATAGTCCAGGAATCTTTTTAGATTCCATTGTATTTGGAAAAAGCTCATCTGTATCTACACCACCTAGTGTAACTTCAGCTTTGTTATAGCCCTCTGTTCCACTTAACTGAATTTTAAAACTATGGATATATTCAGCAATTTCTTCTAATTCAGAATTTTTACATTCAGCTATTTTCTTATCAATATCTTTAAATATAGCTAAATTATCAATAAATCTTTTTGGCAGATAAGTTTTAAGTAGGTTAGTGACTTTTAATTTACTATTGCGATTTTCAATAAGTAATTTTTTAACATCCGTTTGGGGCGATAAATCAATTGATAAAATATGGTTTTTTACTTCTCTTATATAAGAAGAAATTTGTAAAATTGCAGGCCCGCTTAATCCCTTATGAGTAAATAATATATTCTCTCTAAAGCTAATTTTATCTTGTTTACATATTGAATCAACAGAAATTCCCGCTAAATCTTTCCCTATTTTTTCTTGTTCAAAATCTACAGTAAAAGGAACAAGTGCGGGCTTTGTTTGAATAATTTTTATATTAAACTGTTTAGCAATACGATAACCAAAATCACTTGCGCCAAGCTTAGGGATTGATAGGCCACCTGTTGCCATTACAAGTGAGTTAGAAGCAAAACTACCTTTCGATGTTTCTAAATTAAAATTGTCAGCTTTGCTTATTTCGCTAATAACTGTATTTAATGAAAAACTTACATTTGGTTTACATTCCTCAATCAACATATTTATGATCTGTTTCGAAGAATTGTCACAAAAAAGTTGTCCTAAAGTCTTTTCATGGTAAGCAATTTTGTATTTTTCAACCAGCTTTATAAAATCATATTGAGTGTATGATTGAAGCGCAAATTTAACAAATTCTGGATTGTTGCTAATATATTTATTATGATTGACATGCAAATTAGTAAAATTACATCTTCCTCCACCAGAAATTCTGATTTTTTCACCAATATTATTTGTATGTTCAATAACTAATATTTTTTTATCAATTTTATTAGCAAAGGCTGCGCACATTAAGCCAGCTGCTCCTGCCCCTATTATAATAATATCATAGTGATTTTTATTCAAATTCTTGCTCTTTTAAAAAATTTATCTATTTTTACTACTTTCTGAATTAGATAAATTAACATATTCAATCCATCTACCATCTTTATATTCTGGAAATTTTGGCTTTGAAAATATAAATTCAACTATATCCTTATAAACTTCCAAATCTTCTTTGACAATTAAATATGTATGATAATTAACTAAATTTTTATCTTGAATATATTTTTGAAAATTAGGTGTTGCAAATAAAAATGACAAGATTTCATAATTGTCTTTATCATACAAAATTTTATGGTTAGCTATTTGAAAAATTTTTAAAGCGTTTTTATAGCAACCTGAATTTATATAGAAATTCTCAAGCTGTATAAAATTTGACATTGAAGTATCATCTTTCTTAACTTGCTCATTAAAAAATTTTTCTTGAAAACAAAATTTTGCTTTGAGAAACTCATTTATTAGCTTGTATTCTAGGTATGTTAAACGCTCTTCATAACACTCTAAATCTTCTTTGACAATAATATATGTAGGGTGGTTTGCTAAATTATTATTTTTTATATATTCTTGATAATTTACTTCATTAAACAAGTCTTTTAATAAAGTATAATTTTTATGATTATTTTCAAATCTATAGTTAGTTATTTTAAACATATCTAACGCCTGCATATAACAGCATGAACTAATATAAAATTTCTCAAGTTGAATAAAATTTTCAATTTCATTTGAGTTTGATTTAAGTATTTTTAATAAAGCTTCTTCTTGAATTATAAAAATTCTATCTAAATAGATTTTTGCCGTTTCATTAGTTTTGTCCCAATTTTGCACATTTAGAAACTCTTGTCTTGATTCTTCATAGGATTTTTTTCTAAAAAATTCTATGCCATTTTCTATATAAGAATTAATTAAATTATTTTGTAAATTACTTATATCTTCGGTAGTTAACTTTATTTTATATCTCATATTTTACCTTATATATCTTCAAAAATTTTACACAAATATCACTAAAAATTTATTAATCAACTACTTCCGGAATTAAATATTAATAAATATACTTTTTTAAAAAAAGGGGTATTTATGAAATTTAATAGTAAAAGAGGTAGACCTAAAACTTTTGTTCAAGAAAAAGACTTAGGCACAATTGAACTTCAAGCTAAAAGAAAGAACAATCAAACCATTGAGCCTTTAGATGCAATATTGCACAAGAAACTTATAAATGAATTAGAATATGAAGCTGGATGTAAGCTACGATGGTTGTATAGTTTAAAATTCGGCATTCCTAATATTTCTGCTCATAATTTAGGCTATATTAGCGGTAAAGAAGAAAATATAATTGATCTTAAATGGTTAAGCATAAAAGAAAAACAATTCAATCAAGCTGTTAGTTTACTAATATCAATGAATGCCTATCAAATAGTTAGTAATATTTGTATTTTTTTAAAACAACCCTCTTTTTTAAATAATCTTCATCAAAAATCAAATAATATAGAAAAAAACTTTGAAGATTTTAATTTATTTAAAACTGGGCTTTATCACCTTTCACAATTTTTTAGGCAAAAAAACAATTTTGAAAAATTAGATTCATGAATTTCTCACAATTTTTGCAATCTAGTTTTGAAATTGTGAACCCAGGGATTAAATATCAACATAATTGGCATATTGATCTGATTGCTGAAGCATTAGAAGAAGCAACCCGCGGAAATATTAAAAGGCTAATAATTAATATTCCTCCTCGTTCACTCAAATCAATGTGTATAAGCGTTGCGTGGCCAGCATGGTTACTTGCTTGCAATCCCTCTGCAAGGATAATGTGCGCAAGCTATTCACAGATTCTTAGTAAGAAGCATTCCACTGATTGTAGATTACTTGTTACTTCAAAATGGTATAAAGAAAAATTTCCAAATGTTGAAATAACGTTTGATCAAAATGAAAAGTCAAAATTTACTACTACTGAACGCGGCTTTAGATTTGCAACTTCTATAGGAGGAACTGCTACAGGTGAAGGAGGAAATTACCTTATTGTTGATGATCCTCATAACCCTTTACAAGCCGCCTCTCCTACTCAAAGGAAAAAAGCAATTGAATGGTTTGAACAAACATTTGTTAGTAGACTTGATGATAAGAAAAAAGGTATTATTGTTATAGTTATGCAGCGACTTCATGAAGAAGATCTAACAGGATATTTACTTAAAAAAGCGTCTAAATTATGGTACCATCTTAAAATTCCAGCATTAGCTGAAGAGACGGAAATATATAATATTGGAAACATAAAATATGAAAGAAAAGCTGGTGAATTACTCCATAATGAAAGAGATGGTTTAGCAGAACTTGACCAGACGCGCACTGAGCTTGGTGATTATGCATTTTCTGCACAATATCAACAATCTCCTATTCCTAAAATTGGTAATTTATTGAAAAGAGAATGGCTAAAATATTACGATAATATTCCAGATGAGCACAGAATTATCCATAGTTGGGACACAGCAATTAAAGCCTCTGTAAATAATGATTATAGTGTTTGTACAATATGGGCTGAAACAAGTTTAGGATTTTATTTAATTGAAGTAATTAAAGAAAAATATGAATACCCTAATTTAAAGAAAAATGTAATTAATATTGCAAATAAATGGCATCCTCATGCTATACTTATTGAAGACAAAGCCAGCGGCCAGTCACTTATTCAAGATATTCGCAATGAAACTTCACTTCCAATAATTGCCATTAAACCCATCCAAGATAAAGTCACAAGATTTGCAAGAGTAACAAGTTTTTTTGAAGCAGAACGAGTATTTTTACCCGGTAGCGCTACTTGGAAAGCAGAATATATTAATGAACTTTTGAGTTTTCCAACTTCCACTTATGATGACCAAGTTGATTCTACAAGCCAGTTTCTAAATTGGATAATTAGTAATAAGAATTTTAAAAGAGTGCGCGATATATAATTTTGTTTGATTTATAATAAATTAAGTTTTAATATCTTAAAATATAATTAAATTATGGTATATATTATGCCAAACAATTCAATACATTTATCAATTGCAAGTTATAATTATTATCAAAATATTGACTCAAATGAAATTAAGTCAAAAATTAATAATTTTGATAAATATTCTGTAAATATTATATCAATTTCATGCGAATATGATGTCGGCGCTTACCCAGAAATTGAGATTACGGGAGATAGTAGTTTAGAATAAGTTTGTATATATGCAGCATATTCGTTCGTATACTGCATATACTATTATTATCTATAAAGTCTTTCTTTATTACTCTCAATTTGGTTAGTATTATTAAAACTATCTTTTAGAGACAATTTAGGACCAGAATTTATAATATTTGTTATACAGCTTGGAAGAGTATTATACACTATCCCAGGAATATAATTATATATCTTCCTTCCAATTTGCTCAATACGTGACAAGCTATTATATCGATTTTGAACAAAAGAATGGGCTGCTAAGCCTATATTTCTAACAGTTCCAGTAGAAAGAGTATTATCTTCAGGCACAAAAGATGCAATATGGCAATTTATATCAAAAGGCAAACCTTTCTTAGAAAATTCAACCATTTGTCCATTTAATTCAGAAGCCGATTTACGGGTTTTTAATGGTATAATTTTCTCCAACTTTTCCAGTGTACCTGCAGGACATTTTTCTATTATTAATTCTTTACTATATTCATCTATTTTTGCTCCATAAGACACTAGCACTTTTAAACATTCAACCTGATTATTTATAGAGGCAAAATATACAGCTCTATTTTCATATGATGTGATATTAAGATCATTGATATCAGCCTTATGATTATTAAAATCTAGTAGTAGCTTTAATGCTTTTACATTACCATATGCAGCAGCTGTGATACATGCATCCATGACTGCATTTATAGGCGTATTAACAATAGTTCCATAAGTTTGATCACGCTTTCGGATAGTACAATTAGTGTAATCTTTTGTTAAAAGAAGCTCTAAAATTTTAATATTTCCTTTTATTGCCGCATGACCTAAAACAGTATAATTTCTATAAAAAACTTCCGGTTTTGCTTCCAACCATAAGGCAAACTTTACAAGTGTTAAGCTTCCTAATTCAACAGATCTTACCAGAAGAGTTTCCCTTTTAAAATTCTTAATATCGTAATTTAGTTTATACTTAAATCTATTAATTGAATTTATTAATTTTTCTATCATTTTTTACTTACCTTTTTTTATTAAACAAAAATAAACAACAATTAACCTATTGTCAAGATATATTAAAAAAAATTAACTCATTTTATTAATATGAATTATGAAGCTAACTATATAAATCCTGCAGAATTAGGGCTTATATTATAATTACTATGAATTCGTACATTTAGAATTAGGCCAAATCCTATTAAGATTGTCATCATCATTGTTCTACCATATGAAAGTAGTGGCAATGGTACTCCGACAACGGGTAAAAGCCCCATAACCATCCCAATATTTATAAATATGTGTAAAAAGAAAATTATATTTACTCCAGCTGCAAGTAATCTTCCATAATGATTTTTGCAATTTACAGCGATGAACATTCCGTAACAAATTAGTAAGCAGTAGAGAAATATTAAAGTAATCGAACCTATAAAACCTAACTCTTCAGCTAGCATAGCAAAAATAAAATCTGTTTGATGTTCGGGCAGAAAATTAAGTTGACTTTGACTCCCTTGAACTAAACCTTTTCCAAAAAAACCACCAGAACCAATTGAAATTTTTGACTGTATAATATTATATCCTGACCCTAAACGATTTGATTCAGGATTTAAAAAAGTTAATATTCTTTGCTTCTGATAATCATGCATCATATTCCAAGCAATAGGAGATAAAACTAATACACTCACAATAACTAGTAAAAACTTCCAAATTCTTACTCCAGCTATAAAAAACATCATTCCACTTACTAATATTAAAATTATTCCCGTTCCTAAATCAGGCTGTTTGGAAATAAATATAAACGGTATTAAAGTCATTATTAATGGAGGAATCAAGTATATAAAATTTGCAACTTTTCTAATATATAAATCATGAAAATATCTTGCCAAAGCTAAAACCAGGCATAGCTTCATTAGCTCTGAAGGTTGTAACTTGAATAATCCAAAATTAATCCATCTTGTGGCACCCATTGCGGTATGTCCTTTAATTTCAACTAGAATTAACAAAAACAATGTTATTCCGTAAGCTAAATATGAGATCCGATACCAAAATCTTATATTTGTCACAGCAACAATAAGCATTACAACAAAAAATATAATAAAATTAGTAATTTGTTTTGAAGCCCATGGGAAGAAGCTGCCATTTGCTGCAGCATACATCATTAAGAAACCCACACTTGAAATAATGAAAATTATGCTAAGCATAAAATAAGGGAACTTAACTAATTTTTGAGAAATTCTTCCAGCATAATTATTGTTTTGATATGGGACCATATTTATTTTGTTTCAATTATTTATCTATCATAGGATTATTTCTTAACAGATTTCAAGTAATTTTCTAGTTCTTGCGCATCTAAATCTATACTGGGCTTATCAATTGATCCTATCAATTTCATTGAAATATTAATTTGCGGCGCCATTGGTTTAGGAATAAATGCAAACCTAAATATAATATTTGCTAATTTCTCTTTCAAATTAACACTTCCACCAATTACTCCCCTGAATTTATTATTATCTATGACTAAAGAATTAGTTTGCATAATGCCATTAGTAATTTTAAGTGAGCCATCAAGATTATTAACCTTAGTTTGACCAATTCTAAAACTCGTTAAAAGATTTTGAAATTTAGAAGCCTCATAAGGCTCATCCTTATTAGAAGCCTCGATTAAACTATCAATATCAATATTGTCTAAAATTAAACTTCTACCGGCAATATTTACACTTCCTTGAAGTTTAGATATCATTTCGTCAACATCTTTACCAGTGGTCACAAACTGTCCTGTACTTGAAAAATATCCTTTTAAAATTCCAGTATTAATTTCCTCAAATAGTTTCTCTACTAAAACATTTTTAAAAGCAAATGCCATGCTTAATATTGAAGCGTCTACTTGATAAACTGCATGAGCTTTTAAAGCGCCATTAAATAAATTAGTTTCAAAATTATCTATATTTATCTGATTATCTTTAATTTTAACAGCAGCTTTAATATTATTATATTCAGCTTTTTTGAAATAAAGATTTTTTATATCAAAATTAAATTCGCCTTTTATATCTGATATTTCAGGAATACCGTACTTTGATTCCTTCTGAATTTGTACATTATTCAAATTTGGCTCTGAAGTAAAATTTCTAATAAGCGCATCAAGATCAACTTTATCAGCAATAAAATTTAAATTTACCTCAGGTTCAATATTTTTTACATTTAAAATAGCATTACTTTTAAATTTCCCTATTTCAGAATCAGTTTTAAAATGTGTTAAACTAGCTATGCCTGAATCTAAAACAAATTCACATCCTAAATATTTATATTTGTTATTACCAATGTTAAGATTATCAAAATTTAAATCAGCAATTACTTGATAGTCAATTTTTCTCAAAAATTGTAATTTAGAGATTCTACTAAGATTATCATCATATAAAATACTTTTTAAATTTACTTTTAAACTTTGAAGAAGATTTTCTGGAAACTCTAAATCTTTTATTTTTAAATTAAAATCAAAGCTGGGTTTAAAATTATTAAAATATATTGAGCTTTTGCCTGTAACTTCGGCTTTACCTATAAAGGATTTAAGATTGAATAACCTTAGTTCTTTTAAGCTTACAAAGAAATCAGTCTTAATATCGAAATTTTCAACATCATTTGAAATTTCTTTAAAACCTAAAAGAGAAAATAAAGAATTTAACTTGTTTCCTATTAATGATATTTTACCCTCAAATGCAGAACGGAATTTATTATTTATAACGTTTCCTTCAAATTGAACCTTTACTTCGTTGTTAAGAATTAAATTAGCTGAATTGATATTTATTTTTTTTTCTAACACATCAAAATTGATCTCTATATTACTAAGCTTCTCTTTTTCTATAGTCGCATTTTCAACTTTAACATTTCCTAGGATCTTAGTATTAGGCAATAGTTCAAATTGATTGATATTGATATTATCATTTATTTCATTTTGTGGCTTTGAATCTAAGTCAGGAATTGAGTATCCTTCAATATTCAATGAATCAAATTTAATTTTTAAATTTAATAAGTTCTCTTCTACTATATTCATATCACCTGAGCCACTTGCTTTTAACATTGGCGAAGTGATTTCTAAGTCTTTAATATCTAATTTTTGTTTTGAAAAGTTTAAATTTGCAACAATATTCGCTTTGTCTAACATATTATAAAATTTATTGAAGCCTATATAAGAGCGGTTTTCAAAAAATTTAGCGCTATCAATTATGTTTAAATTTAATTTTGCTTCTCCTAATTGTTCTGGTTGTAACTTTCCATTCATCAGAAAGCTAAAATATTTATTATATATTTTAGCTGAAACTTCATTTTCTTCAGATTTTGAAAAATTGATATTTATATTTTGTGAGATATCTTCTTTTAAGATAATAGCATTTATTAAAGCCTTTTTAGAACCTAATTTAATATTAAGTTTAACCGTTTTCTCTATTGTACTAGAATCATTTTTTAAAATTAATTTTACTTTATTTAAATTATATTCCATTACCGGAAACGAAGAGTTTTTATTTGATATTAAAGTTATAAAGTCTTTATTACTCAAACTTGTTTCTATAATAGTATTATCGTTACTAAACTCAAGTGCATTGAATTTAAATTGACCAATTAATAATTTCCAAAATGAAAAATTTATTTTTAACTCAGGGGAGCTAATTTTAACAAAATTTTCATTGATATTGCAGAGTATTTCGACATCATTAACAATAACGACGGGAAAAGGCAAAACCTTAATTTTAGACCGGCTGTCTTTTGAAATTTTAATATTATTGTTAGTTAAATAAGTTACTATATTTGGTTCAAACTTTTTCAAATTTGAATATAGGTAAGCTATTTTTCCAAAAATCAATAATAATAGAATAATTACAATATATTTTAGTTTGCCTTTCACGTTTAATACCTTATATTAAAAAATATCTAATTTGATATATTAACCTAAATTAGTTAAATAAAAATGACTAAAAATATTTTTAGTATTTTTTAGTTAATTAATCTTAATTTTCTTTAATATAGTATATTTGTAAGTTTATAAAGACATAAAATGATTAACGAAAAATTCTTATTAGTTGGAATCATTACTGATGCCCATGGTATCAATGGTGAAGTTAAGGTCAGAAGTTATACTCAAAGCCCCGAGAATATAATACAGTATAAAATATTATATGATAAACATGGAAAATTTTTTAAAATTAAAAAATTTAAAAAAACTTCTAAAGATTTTATCATGAAAATTGAAGGAGTTAATGACAGAACAACAGCAGAAACTTTTCAAGGAACTAAACTGTTTGTAGATCGTGATACTTTATCTGAATCTGAATCTGAAGAAGACGAGTTTTATCATCATGAGCTACTTGAATTAAAAGTTTTTGACAAGGATAAAAAACTCTTAGGATTTGTAAAAGCATTTCATAATTTTGGCGGTGGAGATATAATTGAGATTGAATTTTCAAATAAAACTACCGAGTTTTATATTTTCTCAAAACAAATAATTCCTGAAATTAATTTGCAAGAAAAATACATAATTCTTGAACCTCCTGAGGAAATATAAAATATTTTATATTATAATCAAATTTATAATAATTTTATTTTTACTATTTAAATTTATAAAATTATACATTATAATATTAATTGTTCAGTTTTGAACTATAGCAATAAACGTTACTTGAAATAGACGTTTCGGACCCGGGGGCGGTACCCGGCGTCTCCACCAAATTTTTCTTATGGGGACGACATAGCATCGACGTGCGTAATAAAGAAGTGATTTTTGCTCGGGATAATACCTACGTTATTGGATTAAAACTTATAAATGCAAACGATAACAATGCATCTGTAAATGTAGCTAACGATAATCTTGGGCTAGTAGCACAAGCAGCTTAGTTATATTTACGCGGTTCGGGGGGTACCGGGCAACAGAAACGCCCCACCAAATGATTTAAGCATTCTCGTATTCTTAATTAGTTACCCTAAAACTATTATATAGTATTTAATAAATTTATATTGAATTATAAGAAAATTGATTTAGAAATACATATTATGAAATTATAATGAATTTTATAATATATATAGATTTATTTTAATTACAGTAGTTTCTGTGATTACTCATAAATTAGTATATTGTTAATAAAATTATTCTAATCTAAAAAAATCAAATTATTAAGCAAGATGGTGATAAATGGTTATTAAAAATATAAATTATGCTGCATTAATTGATGAGGCTATGCATATTATAGTAAAAAAATCTCTTCAAATTGCTGTAGGAAATAGGCTTCCAGGAGATCATCATTTCTTTATTTCTTTTATCACAGATTTTCCTGGAGTAACAATTTCTGAAAGGTTAAAAAAGAAATATCCAAAAGAAATGACTATTGTATTACAATTTCAATTTGAAAATTTAATAGTTAATGACCATGAATTTAGTGTTATATTGAGTTTTGACAATATTAAAGAAGAAATAGTTATTCCATTTATGGCCCTAACAGCATTTGCTGATCCTAGTGTAAAATTTGGTCTACAATTTCGTCATATTGACGAAAATCCTGAAATTAATGAAGATGAATTAGATACAAAAGAAATTTACCCTGAGCCTTTTAGAAACAAAGCTCCAACAGAAAATATAAAGACTGAAGAAACAACTAAACCAAATACTACAAATGTTATACCTATTGACAAGTTTAGAAAGAAAAACAAATAAATCATTTAAACATTAAATTAGAATTTTATAAAATCCTTGTGTTCCTTTGTTTGAAAACTTTATCAAATCTTTAAGTGTTTAAGTTCAGTAAGTAATTATCTTAAACTTATTTGATATTCATAAAAAATTCATTTATTTACAATTATAATATATGGACTTAAATAATTTTATTTGAAAATAAAATTATTAGCTTTATTGATTATTTATTATGGATTGTTAACTCTTGACATTTGTAAATAACATATGGTTTATATTAATTACAAAAATTATTAGAATTATGTTTAAAAAAATATTTATCACCATTTTATCATTTAGCTTATTGATTAGCAATTCTGCATTTAGTAACAGTAATTATATTTTTCCTAGCCAAATGGAGGATGACTCAGACACGCCTGTATCTATTAATAACAGTGATCCTTTCGAAAAATATAATAGAAAGATTTTTACTATTAATCAGTATATTGAAAAAGCTATTTTCAAACCTATAACAATAACTTACATGAAATTATTGCCAAAAAACATTCAAAAAGGTGTTAGCAATTTTGTAAATAATCTCTATACACCTTTGAGTTTTATAAATTCCGCGCTTACTTTAAGCTTGAACGATAGTTTAACGAACTTATGGCGCTTTATTCTTAACACAAGTTTTGGTGTAGGAGGATTTTATGACTTTGCTAGTCAAGCAGGACTTAAAAACAACAAAAGAGATTTTAGTGATACTTTAGCTTTTTATAAATTCGGAAAAGGGCCCTATATTATTATACCAATTTTAGGACCTTCAAACGGCAGAGAAACTATAGGAAAAATTACTGATATTCTTATTGATCCTATTAACTATATCCCGAATACAAATTTTGTAAATTTTAGAACTGGCCTAATAATACTTGACAGTTATTCTGATAAAATCAAATATATAGACAATATTGAAAAAAACTCGCTTGACCCTTATGTAACTATACGCAGTTTATTTTTACAAAACAAAAGGTAAAATAAATTTTGTTTTTAGTTAAGCTTAATGGGCAGAATATAATAATCAATTGAAACGAAGGTACTTTGAATGAAACCGTATATGAAATTTTTTAATTTTTTTTTGATAGCAATTTTTTCTTTTCACCTTGCTTATGCAAGTAGCGCTAAAGAGGCAAAAGAATTTGTTAATCAAATAGCAGAAGAAGTATTGCTGATTGTTAGTGACAGAGAAATGAATGATTCTACAAAAGAATTGAAACTTTCCGAGTTATTTAAGCATTCTGTTGATATTAAATGGATTGGAAGATTTGCTCTTGGAAGATTTGCTAAAATTATTACTCCTGAACAACAAGTAAAATATGAAGAGCTTTTTGAAAAGCTTTTAATTGATAATTATATTCCTAATTTTAAAAAATACACCAAAGAAAGCTTTAATATAGTAAATGTAATAAGCTCAGGAAGTGGTGAATTTTTAGTTCAAACCGAAATAATTAGACCAGACAAAAATAATTTAAAAGTTGATTATGCTATTAAAACCTCTAAAGATAACAAATATCAAATATTTGATATTGTTGCCGAAGGTGTAAGCTTAATTTCTACCCAAAGGAATGAATATAGCTCTATTCTTAGTCAACATGATATTGATTATTTAATTCAGGAACTTGCTAAAAAACTTAATTAACACACTCCTTGCAGAACCCTCTTTTGCAAGAGGTTTAGAACACAGAGAGTTTATAAAGAAGGATGGAAAATTAAGTTGGATTTAATATACTAAGGTTCTATAGGGTTTGCTATTTTATGGAGTAAGTCTTAGAAATTTTTATAAGAGAATAGCATTACACTTAAATGTATGTAATAATTTAAAGATAAAAATGACAATAAAATTGTCATTTAAATTTAAACTTTATAGATCTTAGACGCAAGAAACTAAGCGCAGAATATACTAAGTGAACCATTTATGTTGAACTTCAACTTGAAAAACTATACATTCGGATTTAAGCACCGATCAACTTATTAATCGATTGCAAAAATAGGGTTATATATCAAGTCTGATGAATTAAAAATCTTTATATGTTTAAAATATATAACAATTTATCAAATAGCTCAATGTCACAATCAATAAAAATTCGATTAGAATTTTTATTATTATTATTTTTAGCATTATCCTTACAATTAGGTTACTGGAATAGTTGGAAATTTTTGTATGGAATAAACCTTCCCTTTCGTTATTTTGGTGTGTTTTTTCATGAGTTAGGACATGCATTGTCTTCAATATTAACGGGCAGCAAAGCATATCTCATAAAAATGGTTTTCTTTGGAGGAGGAATAACTTTTTGCGGAGAAGATCCAAAAATAATAATAGCATTTGCAGGTTATTGTTCAGGCTCACTAGTAGGTGTAGTTTTATTTTATTTCATCTCAAATTCTTTAGAATCAACTATAATGTGTATTCCATATATTTTACTTGGAATATTTGCAACTGTAGGCTTATTATTCATTAGGGATTTTGAGACATTATTAATTTTAATCTTAATGTGGGGGACAATACGAGCATTAATTTACATGGTAAATCTCAAGGAAATAAAATTATTCTTAAAATTTATTGCTATTTACCTGATTATTGATGGAGGAGTTTCTGCTTATTTTACTAATTTAAAAACAGATTTTGATAGTCTGATATCTTTTGCAGGCGAATCTGCTATATTATGGGATGGAGCTAAAATATCTAAGCTTACAGGATATAATATTAATTTTATTGTTAACGCCTGGATTTCATGTTCGGTCCTAGCTTTAAGTATTGCATGGCTTAGTAATGAGAAAAGCATAAAAGTTGGTTGGTATAACAACTATGAAGAATTATCAAATGCTTTCTCCCCTACCAATGACAAGGTTAAATTTGTAGATAATGAGATTAAAAAAGCGGATTGGTAGCTTTAAAAAATTTCAATCCGTTAAATTTTTCTATTTAAACAAATGATTTAATCCATTCCATTAAAGCACTTTTAGGTAAAGCCCCTACTTTTACAGCCACTTGTTTTCCATCTTTAAACAATATTAAAGTTGGAATACCTCTAACTCCAAATTTGGAAGGCGTATTAGGATTTTCATCTATATTAACTTTAGCAACTTGGATTTTCTCTCCCATTTCATTTGAAATCTCATCTAATGTTGGGGCTAACTGCCTACAAGGACCACACCATTCTGCCCAAAAATCTACTAATACTGGCACTGATGATTGCAAAACTTTACTTTCAAACTCTGAATCTGTAATTGATATAACCATTGAAACCTCTTACTCTTTATCTTAAAATTTATTGATTGAATGCTATAATATTTTCTTTAATTATACAATATTTATTTGAGTATAAGGCATACTGGATCAGAAACTTTCAAGAAAGCAATTTATTTGCTCAAGCTATAATTGCTATAACTCAAGTTTAATATAATCTTCAAAATTTTGTTTTTTTCTTATAATTTTATATTGATACTCATTAACTAAAACCTCAGATATTAAGGGTCTTGAATTATAATTTGAGCTCATTGAAGCACCATATGCCCCAACAGTTGTTATAGCTAATAAATCTTCTTCTTCGTATAAGATTTGAGATTCCATGTTTTTTATAAATACATCGCTTGATTCACAAATAGGTCCTACAATAGACGTAGAATATTTTTCTATTAATTCTCTTTTTTTAAGTGGTATAATTTTATGTATTGAATCATATAATGCTGGCCTTAAAAGATCATTCATTCCAGCGTCAATTATAATAAAATTATAATTATTCTCTTTTTTGATATATAAAACTTTTGATATTATAACTCCAGCTTCAGCTACTAATAATCTGCCTGGTTCAAATATAAGTTTACATCCTAAATTTTTTGTTTTACTTGAACATAGTTTAGCATATTCATTTAAGTCAATACATGATTCATCATTATATTTTACTCCAATACCACCACCTAAACTAAGATATTTAATTTTATGATTTTCTTGTAATAAACATTCTGTGAAATCAACTATTTTATCAATTGCTTTCTCATAAGGGTATAATTTGGTAATTTGAGATCCAATATGCATTGAAACTCCAGTGAGCTCAATGTTAGGCAGGGATTTTGTAAATTTTGCAACTTGCAAAGCTTGCTCGATTATGATCCCAAATTTACTATCTTCTGTTCCAGTAGTAATTTTTTTACTAGTATTAGCGTCGATATTAGGATTTATTCTAATTCCAATTTTTGCTTTTAAATTTTTTAATTTTGCAATCTCATTTATCGCCTTTAGCTCTGATTCTGATTCAATATTAATTTGAAGGATATTTTTTTCTAACGCATACGATATTTCTTCCTTGGTCTTGCCTACCCCTGAAAAAATTATTTTATCAGCCTTTATACCAGCTTTTAATGCTTTCTCAATTTCCCAAGCAGATACACATTCGGCCCCTGCCCCTAATTTCCCTAATATATTAATAATTGAAAGATTGGGATTAGATTTCACCGCAAAACATGTAATAGAATCTATATTCTGCAATTTAGAAGTAAAATTTTTATAAGAATTTTTGATGGCATTTTCTGAGTAACAATAAAAAGGCGTGCCTATTTCTTTAGCAATTTTCTCAAGACTTATTTTCTCTACGTACAAATTATCTTTAATATAATTAAACATTGATCCTTTAAGATAATTTTAATGTGTTCAGGTTAATATATTAACTTAATAGATAAGTAATATACAATATATTAAATATATGAAAAATAAATTCACATTAAAAAATTATACTAGTCTTGAACCATATATTCAATCCCTTTTGTATAATTTTAGTTGGACAGGAAGCTCAAATCTAAAAGCTAATATAAAATATTCCTTCGTAACAAAAAAAAATAGTGAGTATAAAAATATTGAGGTACTTACGATAAAAGAGCAAGAGCAAGTTAAACATGCTTTAGAATTATGGGAAAATGTAGCAAATATAAAATTTATAGAATCAACTGAAAAGAATGATAATGATTACGAATTTAAGTTACTTATAAGAAAAGGTGATTTAAATAAAGACACTTTAAAAGATGCAAAAACTAAAATTGCCGGTAATACTGAATTAAGAAGTGCTGTGGATTCAAGCTTAATCGTAGGGGCTGATATTGTACTTAGTAAAGATATTTTTAATAATTTTGAGCCTGGAAGTGCTAGTTTTAAAACAATTCTACATGAAATTGGACATGCTTTAGGTTTAAAACACCCTTGTAATTATGGTGGAAATGAACCTGGACCTTATTTATCTAAAGAAGAAGATAACAGAGTTTATAGTATAATGTCCTACCATAATAAAAAAGATATGGATACTTCCCTTTTTCCTTTAACTCCTATGGCCTATGATATTGCTGCAGTACAATTTTTATATGGCGCAAATACTAAATTCAACAATGATGATACGATCTATAAATTTGAAGAAAATCCTAGATCATGGCCTTTTTCCAAAAAGAATAAATCACTACAAACAATTTGGGATGGAGGAGGAAATGATACAATCGATGCCTCTTCAACTAGAACTAATAATATAATTGATTTAAGAGAAGGCCCGCAGCATCTCTCAAACATTGGAGGTAATTACTTTACTATTGCTTATAATGCTCAT
>JBKBYG010000018.1:11026-34643 GCA_046313435.1 Alphaproteobacteria bacterium | reverse complement strand
ATATCCGTATAATTCGTCTCTTCTTTCAATTGTTTCAGATACAGATAATGACTTGCTGTATTTATTTAAGTATTTTTCAATTGAAATATTATTTTCATTTAAATTGTAAGCAAATTCTATATTTAGAATTTTTAGAGTGGCATATGTTGGGTTATCTAATGTTAAAATATAATGATTAATTGAATACAAAGTTTTTTGAAATAATTTGTATGAATCGATAATTGTTTTTTGTTCGTCTATTTTATAGTCATTATGTTGCAGCAGGCAGTCTGTTGCAACAATCAGCTTTCCAAGTTTTAGTGTATCTCTTATTATAGTAAATAAGAAATTTGCTGCTTCATTTTTTTCTTTAGAATTAAACAAAGCTTCAACAGTAATAAGCTTCCGGTTTGTTGTATTTGTAGTATCTAATATAGCAGCAATTTCCTTTAACCCTTGTTCTTTACATTGATTTTTTAAATTTTTTATTCTATCGGTAAATAAAGTTGATTCTTTCATAATTATAAGCCTATTAAATTAAATATTTTATATTATAGGCTTATTACAGTTAAAATAATCTTACTTTGTAAAGAATCATGATTTATAAAATATTAAGTTTCCAGTTTTAGGAGTTATACAGTATGGTTCAGATTTATTTTCAAAAGGCTCAACATATGTTTTCCAATGAAATTCGGCTCGTTCAGACTCATTAAAATGTTTAGTTCCATTTTTGTCTTCTTTACCATGTTTAAAAAGTTCAAGATTTTTTTTATGTTTTTCAGAGTCATATTTTACATTTGACGAATGTTGTATAGTTTTAAATTCATTTCCAATTCTTTTCCTCCAAATATCCTTTGGTGCAGATTCCATTTTATACATTTCAACTATTGTCGATAATATTTCCTTATATTTAGTTTGTGTAGTATCTGTTTTGCCCATTTCTACTATTGTCGATAATATTTCCTTATATTTGGTTTGTGTATTATCTATTTTTTCAAGGATTTCCTTTGAAGAAAATTGTAAGACCTTATCTTGGTTTAAATTTTTTAACTCATCATGTATAAATTTTACTAATAACCAACTTCTATTTCTAAGGATAGTGTAATCTCTAATATCGTTTAATAGAAGGTCTTTATTACAAGGTAACCTATTTTCTAGTTTTTTAATAAAATTCTCAAAATTTTGTAGGATAACTTTTGATATATCTTGGGTTATTAGACTATGTGAGGCAGTTGTATTAATAAAATC
Organism: Alphaproteobacteria bacterium; assembly: GCA_046313435.1. GTDB lineage: Bacteria > Pseudomonadota > Alphaproteobacteria > Rickettsiales > Arcanibacteraceae > JBKBYG01. The sequence continues at coordinate 33,416 of JBKBYG010000018.1, read as the reverse complement.
ATTGAAATAAATTTTTGCAATTTTAAGATTTTCACTCATTTGTAAGTAATTTATTCCGTTAGAACCATTTTTATTACCTGATAAATGATATAACTTTATAATGTTTACGCTATTTACATTATTGAATAAACATAAAGAAGCTTCTGCAAATCTTTCCTCAATATTAGTATAACTTCTTGCTAAATAAAAATAGTTTTCTGCAAATAAAAACTCACGTTTTTTATATGCTAATATTCCTAATTTATTATATAGATCAAATAGATTCTCGTTTTTTCCTTGGATTTTGTGCTTCTTGATATAAAAAGATATATATTTTTCAACCTCAGCAAAGTCTAAGACCTCAGAAAAATTTTCTGCAATTTCTTTAATTTCTAATAAATAACTATATGGTTTTTTAATATTACCAATTGATTCAAGAATTTGGAAAGCATTTAACAAAGATTTATAGTGAATATTTTGAATATTATCAGGTAGCTCAAGAACTTCATTATTAGAATTTTTTAAGAATCCCGCAATATCATATAGTTGTGAAATTTGCTGATCGCTAAGGGTTGATAAACTTATATAATTATTTTCTATTTCATTTAAATTATAATAAGTAATAGTGAGAGTTGATAAAAGTGTTTTTTGATCAGGAGTTAGGAACATAAATCTAGGACCTTTAAAAAATAAAATTATATTAAATAAGTGATGTTTTTAATAATTATTGAAATATGGCTTAAGATGCAAATGAAAATAAATTTTAATATCTTATGAGCATAAATATTACAATCATTAAAAAAATATTGACATATTAACTAATTTCTATATTATGTAATATATAAGTTAAATTACTATTTACAGAAAGGAACAGATGCAATGACAAATTTAGGTTTTCAAAAAAGTTTAGCTGCTACATTTATCGGATTAACTACAGCAAGTTTAGAGCTCTGGGGGTTAGGAACTGGTATAAAAAATTTAACTGTAAGTACAGGTATTTTGGGGGCAACAGCAGCTGTTGCATCAGATGAATTTTATGCTAAGACTGAATCTATTCATACTGCTGTTTCTACATTTATAGGAGGAATGGGAATTGTAGCAGGTGTTATTTCAATAGCGCTAAAACCACAAGACGGATTGGCAATGGGAATAGACCTTATAGGATGCGGTATAAAAAAGCTCATAGGTAATGCGGTTATAGTTCCTGTAATAACTAATGAAATTCATGAATATTTTGGTTCGTATGATGACCAAATCATTTTTACAGGCCATTCGAACGATTTTGATATGTCTTTGTAAAATTATTAATAAGTTATTATCCATTTACAAGTCTTAAAAAGGAATATTTATTAAGATATATTTATAAATGTTAACAAATATTTTAATTTAAACGTTAAAAATCCTTAAATATAAGTATGGACAATTTAAGGAATATATATAATATGAAAACCTAAAAAAATTAATTATTTAATATAGAGGAAATATTAAAATGTCGAAATTAACAGTAGATGATCAGTCGAATGCAAAATATGTAGGATTAGCTTCAGCAATTGCATCCTATAGTAGCTTTCAAGTTAGTGCTGCAATATTAGCAATTACTGCAGTTATGGGATCAGATGAATTTTACAGTCAAGCAGAGCACGTTCATAAATTTACTTCAAATATAATGGGTGGTGCATACATTGTAGGCGGTGCTGTATTGACTCCGATTTTGGGTATAAATTCGTTAGGATATGTAATAGGTGGTATATGCGAAATTACTGTGAGTAGTATTGTTATTCCGACGATAACAAATGCCCTTCATGAATATACTCATCCTCATGACGATCATATTGTGCTTGTTGGTAATTCAAATGATTTTGATAATTTAGCAGTAGCGTAATTTATTTCATAAATAGATACGAAATGGGTTTATCTATTTACCAGCCTTAAAATAGTAGTTATTGTTAAAACATCTATATAGATCTGGAAAAGATGGACATAAATTCTTGTTAATATAAATATTAAAATTTTTTAAATGTAGAGGTTGACAATTTGAGAGTGGTATGTAATATAAAATTTTACAAAAATTAATTAATTAATATAAGGAAATACTGATATGTCTAAATTAGGAACTGGAAAATATTTAGCTGCAAGCTATATCGGATATGCAACTTATTGCTCAGATGTAGTGGGTATAGGAACAGGTGTTTTAGGCGCAACTGCTTATTTTGGATCAGATGAATTTTATGATCAAGCACAATATGTTCATACATTGACATCAAATATAGCAGGAAGTATGCTAATTGGAACAGGAATTTTAGCTGCAACAGGAATTTTGCTTACTCCTCATGATGTACTAGCTCAGCTAGGTTTGTCTAATATGATAGCAAAGACATGGGGTACAGGAATAGTTTCAGGCATAGGTACAATTTTAGCAGGAAATATTATAGTTCCTGCTATTACAAGTGAAATACATGAGTATACTCATCCTCATAATGATTATGTTACGCTTACAGGTCATTCTAATGATTATGATTCTATAGAAATAGCCTAATTTGCAAAAGAAATAGATAGAGTATATACTCTATCTATTTATCAGCCTTAGAAAAGGAATATTATTAAAAGCTGTGCTCAATATCTTTTTAGGATTAAATTTTAGAAGTAAATCAATCTGCTTTTGAACAAATCTTAAACTGTTTTCGTTGTTAATAGAATCATCACTGCTCCAATAAATTACGCTATTTAAATATAAAACAGCTAATGAAGCACGTTTTGTATAAAAATTAAAATCCGTGGAATTGTCGCCAATACTATACCATATATTATCAGTCGTTTTGTATAATGATTTCAATCCTTCAAAATTATTCCCGGGAAAAGCATAAAAAGCTAGGATTTTTTTTACTGCAAGCTTATATGCATTATATTCAGCAAGTCGTATTTTAATTGCTTCAAATATTTTGTCTCTAATCTTCATACTATTTAACGGAAGAGTTGAAAGTTTTTCATTCATTTTAATATCTATCATTTGATTGAAATCACTGATTAAATCAATAATCCCATTCGGGAAGATTATAAATCCGTATTCTTCATCTAGGCCTAAGTTTTTGCAGGCGGTACGCATAGATTTATCATTACATCCTTCCCAGGGAATAAGACTGAGAGTTTCATTTAAAATGGATTGTTTGTGTTTTAATTCTTGCATACTTAGTAATAAATCATTATAATAAGATAATATGTATTTTATTATTTTATAAAGTAATTGTAAAATAATTTGTTATTAAAATTTTGTTATCTTGTGAAAGGGGTAAGTTAAACTGATTCAGGTTCTTGTACACTCAAATAATATCGAACAAGCTTTGCGCGCTCTTAAAAAGAAAATGCAACGTGAAAATGTGTTCCGTGAAATGAAAATGGGACGTCATTATGAAAAGCCTTCAGAAGCAAAGGTTCGTAAAAAAGCAGAATCACTTCGTAGATCACGTAAAGTAATGCGCAAGCGTAATTCCGAAATGTAATTAAAAATATAGGGGCTATTAAATTAATTTTAATATCTCCTATATTTTCTCTTTAAAAGGAAGTTTATGCATAATGAAAATAAAGATATTAGCAATGCTAATACATTAATAATACATCCGATTCTCAAAAAAGATTTTAATTTAGATATTGATTATAAACTAGAAGAAGCTAAAGGCCTTGCTGGGGCTATTGATCTTCCAGTAATTCAGGCAAATATTTTAACTTTAAATAAAATTATACCTGGAACTTACATAGGAACTGGAAAAATCGAAGAATATAAAGATATTATTTCTGAGAATGAAATTGGCTTAGTAATTATTGATACACAAATTTCTCCTATTCAACAAAGAAACCTTGAAAAGGCCTGGAACTGTAAGGTAATAGATCGTACTGCTTTGATTATAGAAATATTTGCTAACCGTGCAAGAACAAGAGAAGGTAAACTACAAGTTGATTTAGCAGCACTTGAATATCAAAAAAGTAGACTTGTAAGATCTTGGACTCACTTAGAGCGTCAGCGTGGTGGCTTTGGTTTCATGGGTGGTCCTGGTGAAAAACAAATAGAATCAGACAGAAGAGCAATACGTAACCAAATAAGGAAAATTAGGGATGAGCTTGATTCAGTAAAAAAAATGAGAAAGCTTCATAGGAAATCTAGAGAAGCAGTTCCTTATCCAATTGTAGCATTAGTAGGATACACTAACTCTGGGAAAACAACCTTATTTAATTTGCTAGCATCAGAAAAACAATATGCTGAAGATAAACTATTTGCTACTCTTGATCCAACAATGAGGCAAATTAGCTTGCCATCTAAAAAGAAGATTATAATTTCGGATACGGTAGGTTTCATTTCTGATCTTCCAACTGAACTAGTAGCAGCTTTTAGTGCAACTTTGGAGGAAGTTATTGAAGCAGATATTATTCTCCATGTAATGGATATTTCACATTTGCAAACTGATAAGCAAAAACAAGATGTAGAAAAAGTTTTATCAATGCTTGGTATTGAAAGAGATGCGGATAACATAATTCTTGTTAAAAATAAAATAGATTTACTTGAAGAAAAATTAGAACTTAACGCTAGTAATCACAATAATATTTTCATCTCTGCTAAAACAGGAGAAAATATGAATTTGTTACTCAATTATATAGATGAGTTTCTATCAAAAGAAGATTTAACTGAGATCATTAAGATCAATAACGATAATGGTAAGTTATTAGGTTGGGTATATGATAATGCGCAAATTAAGGATAAAGAAGAGTTTGATGATTATACATTGCTTACAATAAAAATCTCCGAGAAAAACAAATCTAAATTAACAAATATATTAAATGAATATAGTTGAAACTTTGTTAAATAAAAATCTATTCAACCAGAAAGCTTTTATTGACGGCGAATTTACTGATCTAGATAATAAAGAAATAATAGAAGTTTTCAATCCAGCAAATAATGAAAAAATTGGCACTGTTCCGAAACTAAGTTCTGATGAAATTAAAATTGCAATTGTAGCTGCTAAAAAAGCAGGAAGTTTTTGGAAAGAAGAAACAGCTTCAACAAGAGCAAGTTTACTTAAAAAATGGGCAAATCTTATTATAGATCATAAAGATGATCTAGCAAAGATTATGACCATAGAGCAGGGGAAGCCTTTAAAAGAATCTTTAAAGGAAATTGAACTTAGTGCAAATTATATTGAATGGTTTAGTGAAGAAGCTAGAAGAATATATGGTTCAATAATTCCTGCGCCCCAAGAAAACCAAAAGATTTTTGTTGAATATGAACCAATAGGCGTAGTTGCTGCTATTACACCGTGGAATTTTCCATCAAGTATGATAGCCAGAAAAGCAGGAGCAGCGCTTGCTTCAGGTTGTACAATTGTAATTAAGCCTTCTGAATCTACGCCTTTTTCAGCATTAGCATTAGCTATTCTTGCTAGTGAAGCAGGCATACCAAAAGGGGTAATTAATATAGTTACAGGTAATTCGAAAATAATTGGCGAGGAATTAAGTATAAATACAGATGTAAAAAAGCTTAGTTTTACAGGCTCTACAAATGTTGGCAAATTACTTATAAAACAAGCAGCCTCTACAGTAAAGAGAATGTCAATGGAGCTTGGTGGTAGTGCACCTTTTATAGTATTTGCTGATTCAGATATTGATAAAACAGTGAAAGATATAATAGCATGTAAGTTTCGCAATAATGGCCAAACATGTATTTGTGCAAACCGTGTATTTATTGAAGAATCTGTATTTAAGCAATATGAAGAAAAACTGATCAAAGAAGTAAAGAAGCTTACTATAGGGAACGGTTTAGATAATGTTGATCTTGGGCCGTTAATATCTGAGAAGCCGATTATAAGGCTAGAAAATCTTCTCAGGAGAGCTATTACATCAGGTGCTGAATTAAAATATGGTGGAGCAAAAAATGAAGGTAAAGGATCGTTTTTTGAGCCAACGATTTTATTAGCAAAAATTAATGATGATATGGATATTTTAAAAGAAGAAATATTTGGACCAATTTTAGTTTTAACTAAATTTAGCCGAGAAGAAGAAGTAGTAAATATTGCAAATAATAGTAACTTTGGACTTGCTTCTTATTTATATACTCAAGACAATATTAGGATTGAGCGCCTCACAAGACAATTAGAATATGGTATGATCGGAGTAAATGAATGGGCAATCTCAACGGAAGTTGCACCATTTGGCGGGATTAAACATTCAGGATTCGGCAGGGAAGGTTCATATTTGGGTATTAAAGAATATTTAAATGTAAAATACATTATGCAGAAATATTTATAGTTCTTTTTTTAAAACTCTAATAGTTATCTATATAAAAAAGGCTCTTGATTCAAATATTGAATCAAGAGCCTTAAGTTTTAAAGTTGACAGATTAGAAATAAATTATTTCTTACGTCCCGGATTTACAGTTTTACTAGCAGATTTTTCTTCAAGTTTAGATTTGAAAGTTTCTTTAACTGTCTCGTCACGCTCTGCTTTTTTCATACCAGTTTTTAGCATTGTATCTAATGTTTCTTTAAGAACTTTTTTATCTTCTTTAGACATTGAAGGTAAAAGAGCTTGTTCTTCAATAAATCCTATTTTTTTACCTTTTATGCCATTTGATAATTCTCTATTAAGAGTTCTTATTTCTTTTTTATGTTCTGAGTTCTTGAATAAATCTTTACCAGATTTAAAAATTTCAGTAACAAAATCAGCAACTTTTCTTAAAATTGACGTCGAAACAATATCTTTTGAATTAGTTTTCTTAGATATATCATATAACTCTGATAACTGTTCATAAGAAAATCCTTTTTTTCCTTCCTGGCTGTCAAGTTGATCTTTTATGATCCTATCCTTATTAGGTTCTTGGCCAAAATGATGAGTTTGTTGATATTTAAATTCTTTAACAATTTCTAGAGCAGCTTTCTTCTCTTTCCTATAAAGTCCTTTTTCAAATTTATCAACTTCCTTCTTAAATTCTTTTAATTTAGAAATTTCTTCTTTTGATAATATTCCTTTAATAGGTTTTAAATCTTTAGGATCCGCACCTTTAGTTATAAGCAACATACGAGCTTCAATATTAAGATCTTTATCTGCAATTAAGCTAGGTTTAACTAAAGATCTGCTATTATTAAGTATCAAATCTGCAATATCTAAAGAACCATTTTTTGCAGCAAGATTTAAAGCTTGAATCTTTGATTCGTGAGGAAAAATATCAGGATGAATATCTTTTAATATATGCTCAACTGTAAATTTATCTTTTTTGTTAAGAGCATACGCTAAAATTTTATCAACTTCATTCGAGTATTTAGGAGCAATAAAATTAGAAAAACCTTTATAAGTTTTTTTATCTTTTTCATAAGAATTATTTATATTATCAAAAAATTTGCTTAAGTCTTGTTTCTCTTCCTTAATCCCTTTTACATCTTTTATCTTATTAGGATATAAAGAATTTAATTCTCGATCAATTTTTCTGCTGTCAAAACTGACACTAGCAACATTTTCTAATAAATTTTGTTGAATTACTTGTATTAACCTTGCTCTGTTAGAAGGCGTTAATTCTTTCATTTTTGCTGCACCATTATAGTATTCTACAAGATATTTTACAGCTTCATCATTGATGTTATCCATTAAACTATTTAATGAAAATTTTTCAGATTTTATCAAGTGTTTAAGTATAATTTTTGCAGATTCAGAATATTTTTGCTGATTAATTTCTTGATTATTTTTAGCGGCTTCTTTAGCAATATCATTAAATAATTTAATTACATGTAAAGGATCAATATATATAGGTTTTATATTGTTTAATAAATATTCAAGTTTAAAAGTTTGGTTTAACTTAACACACGCTTTTATATTTTCAGAAACTAATTTTTGTATCAATTTGGATATTTCGCCTGTTTCTTTTTCATAACTTTCATAATGTGTAATTAAGCTTGCAAATGTATTATGATTTTGTTTAAGATAATTTGAGTTTTTAATCTTTTTTTCTGGTATGGATTTTGAGCCTTTTTTAGTTTTAGCTGGTATCGTAGGAGCACCTGTAACAACTATTTTAGAAAATGCATCACTTACTGATTTTTCAATAGTTTTCTCAATTATGCTGTACATTTCAGAATTAAATTCTTTCTTTTGGCTTTTATCCAATTTATACTTCATATAATCAAGGATCTCATTGCCTATAGCACTTTTTTTATTCTTACTAATTGCTTGCTCGTATAATTTAGCTAAGTCTTTAGCTGGAAAATATTCATATTTAAGTAATTCATGCGCAATAGATTGCTTGCCATTTTCTATTGAGTCGCTTAAAAGTGATTCGACCATTTCATCAAGCTCTTTAATCTTTGAAGCATGATTTTTAACCTTGTCTTTTTTAAATGCTTTTCTTAATCCATTTATTACTCCAATATAATCGTTAATATATTGTTGTTTGTTTTCCGTAATTGCATCGGATAATTGTTCTCTCACTAAATCAATTTGCTTTTTCTTAGACATTGTCTACTCCATTGAACTTTTATAATTTATTTAACTATAATTTATAATAGAGTAAATATATTAACTAATAATTAAAAGTAGAATTGAAGATTAATTTTTTTAAAATTTAAGTCTTAGACTAGTCATATGAGAAAGGCTCTTGATTCAAATATTGAATCAAGAGCCTTAAGTTTTAAAGTTGACAGATTAGAAATAAATTATTTCTTACGTCCTGGATTTACAGTTTTACTAGCAGATTTTTCTTCAAGTTTAGATTTGAAAGTTTCTTTAACTGTCTCGTCACGCTCTGCTTTTTTCATGCCAGTTTTTAGCATTTTACCTAACGCTTCATCGAAAGCTTTTTTATCTTCTTTAGATGCACCATCAATAATAGATTTTTTAGCAACTGTAATTTCTTTTTTACCTTTAGAATCTTGAAATAAATCTTTTAAAGATTTGAAATTTTCATTTACTAAATCAACCATTTTTTCAAGCATATTTCTAGGAGTAATTTCCTTATTATGCTTCTTTACAGCAATCTTTATAAACAAATCAACAGCTTTATCAGAGTAATTTTTAAAATCTTTACTTAAGTCTTTATCTTTCATAAGATCCGATTTTAAGCTTGCAACCTCAAAATCTTTAACTTTTATTTTTCCTAAAGAAGAAAATAACATTGTTTCAACTTGTTCTACAATACCTGAAATTTCAACTAATGCTTGTAATTTGTCTTCCCTATATAGTCCTTTCTCAAATTTATCAACTTCCTTCTTAAATTCTTTTAATTTAGAAATTTCTTCTTTTGATAATTTTCCTTTTATAGGTTTTAAATCTTTAGGATCAGCACCTTTAGTTATAAGCAACATGCGAGCTTCCATGTTAAGCTCTTTATCTGCAATTAAGCTAGGTTTAACTAAAGATCTACTATTATTAAGTATTAAATCAGCAATATCTAAAGAACCATTTTTTGCAGCAAGATTTAAAGCTTCAATTTTTGACTCATGAGGGAAAATATCAGGATGAATGCTTTTTAATATATGTTTAACCAAGGCCATGTCTGCTTTTGCGATAACAGCATTTAAGACTTTTGAAACTTCTTCAGTACAAAATTCTGTCTCTTTATCAAAATTTCCTTTAAGCAGTTTTGAAGCATTCTTATAATAATTGTTTATTTTTTCAAAACTTGCTACTGGATGCTTAACTGATGTTCTTGAGGTTATTTCATTGACAAATTTTTTTGTATTAAATTCCATTGAAGCATCTTGTAACATATCAGCCATTGCATTCAAATTTTTAGCTTTAGCTTTATCAGATAATTTTAAAAGCTGGATGGGATTCAATAAAACAGGCTTGACGTTTTCAAGTATTAATTTAAGCTCATTTTTTTGGTTTCTTAAAATTGCGCTATCAACGTAGTCTGTAATTTTTTCTTGCGTCAATTGAGTAATTAAAGAAATTTCGTTTTCAGTTTTACCTCTTGTTTGAGTTTGGTAAAACCTGGATATAGAGTTCAAATCTTCTTGATCTTTTATCAATTCAGGTAATTCGCTATCATCTAACTCTTTCTTGAATTCTGGCTCGTAGTATTTTTTCTTAAATTTTTCTTTGTATCGTTTATTAAGTAAATGATATGAATCAAGAATTGAAAATCCTAAATCAGCTTCTTTTAAATTATTATCAATAATGAACTTTGATATTAAAACTTTTGATTCATCTGATAGTTCCAAATGTAGTTCACTTTTTTGTAGCTTTAGTATGTTTCTTAAAACATTAGTATTGAATTGTAACCATGTTGATTCTGCGTCTCTTTCATCTTTTAAAAAATCTGCGTATGCTTCACCAAATTTTTCCTTATTTTTAATTTTATCTATCTTTTTACGAGTATTTTTAAAATCAATTTTTATATTATCTTTTCTAAGTTTAGTATCCCTGAGAAATTCTTCAATTATTTTATTATAATTTGCATCAGTAGAAGCTACATCTTTTACAGTAGTTACTTTTTGCCATTCAGCATATATATCGTTTAACTTCAAATTTGGAAGATTTAGTTTCCCTTTAAATATCTCCCTAACATAAAGTTGATCAATATTTTGTGGTTGAGTTGAGGATTTGTTCTTAGACATTGTCTACTCCATTTAACTTTTATAATTTATTTAACTATAATTTATAATAGAGTAAATATATTAACTAATAATTAAAAGTAGAACTTATAGTAAAATTTTTAACTTTTAATAGAGTTTCTCCCTAAATATATAACGCTTATTAAAATTATAATAGCGCCAAAATAGGAATTTAAAGAAACTGTTTCGCCTAAAATAAAATATGCAAATATTGCAGTAAATATAAGGCGAGTAAAATCAAATGGAACTATAAGGCTTAGGTTAGCATAGGAATAAGCTTTAAAAAGAGAGTATAAATTGAAGAATTGAAATAGGCCTAAAATTATAAGCCATTTAATTTCATTTGCATTTAAGTTCTGCCATACTGAAATGGCAAAGGGAAGGCAGAATAAAAATGTAAACAAGCTTATGTAAAAACATTGGATAATTGTTTCATCAGTTCTGGCCTGAATTTTGGTCAGTAAATCAGTAATTACCCATATTATTACAGTCACTAATGCTAAGAAATATCCATAATTAAAATTTACAAACATAGGTTGCAGCATAATAATAGCGCCAATAAACCCTACAATAAGAGAAAGAAAATTTTTGTAAGAAAAACTTTCTTTTAGAATTAATATTGCGCATAAAGAATTGAGTAGGGGTGTTAGAAAACTTATTGAAGTTGCTTCAGTAACTGGAATTGATTTCACTGTATGAAACCACATTACCATACTTACAGACCCAAAAAGAGCCCTTAATAAATAGCCATAAATTCTTTTAACTTTAAATGATTTTTTAGTAAAAATTATATAACATGCAGAACAGATTGCAGCAATTAGTGAGCTAGTAGCAAAAATAATGAAACTATGAACATTAGCTAAATGATTAACTATCAAAATCATAACACTTAAGGTAAAAGCTGCATTAATCATCCAGCTTACACCTAAAATATTTGCTCTATTTACAGTTCCATTCATCAAAATTATGCTACTTTACTAAGCTCATCATCAATTACTATACCAGACAAGCTATTTTGAAAAGCTTGAGTAATTTCCACTTTTACTAATTGCCCATGATATTTGCTTGAATCATTTATATATACTGATTGCATATAAGGGCTTTTTCCAAGTAATTGGCCTTCAAATTTGCCTGTGCGGTCAAATAATACTTCCATAGTTTTGCCTATAGAACTTCTATTAAATTTTTCTTGATGACTGGTTATAACTTCTTGTAATATGGCAAGTCTTTCTGACTTAATTTTTTCATCTACTTGGTTTTCCATAATTGAAGCAGGAGTTCCCGGTCTTGGACTATATTTGAATGAATAGCACTGAGCATAACCTATATCTTCAACAATTTTTACTGTTTGCTTGAAGTCTTCATCAGTTTCACCTGGATAACCTACTATAAAATCAGAGGAAAATGCCATATCAGGCCTTACTTTCAGCAATTTTTCAATAGTGTGCATATATTCACTTACGGTGTGTTTTCTGTTCATGGACTTAAGGATCTTATCTGAGCCAGACTGAATTGGTAAGTGCAAGAAAGGCATTAATTTTTCTTCAGAACCATGAGCTTCAATTAAATCATCAAACATGCTTCTTGGATGGGAGGTCATATAGCGTATGCGCTTAATTTGATCAATCTTCGCTAAATATTTAACTAGCTGACCAAGTGATGAAGCTTCACCTTCAAGCCCCGCGCCATTATAACCATTAACATTTTGTCCAAGCAATGTGATTTCAATAGCACCAAGTGAAACTAATTTTGTTGTTTCTCGGTAAATCTCATGAACCGGCCTTGAAAATTCTGCTCCTCTAGTATAAGGAACTACACAAAATTTACAAAATTCATTGCAGCCTTCCTGAATGGATAAAAATGCACTCACTCCTTGTGAAGCAGTATCTTGCATTAATGAATCAAATTTTGGCTCTGGGGCAAAATCAAGATTTATTACCTTTCCTTTTTTGCGAGCAGCTTCAGTAATTAATGTAGGTAAATTATGATATGATTGAGGACCTACTACAATATCAACGCATGAAGCTCGTTTAAATATTTCTTCGCCTTCAGCCTGACCTACACATCCAGCGACCGCAATAATCATATCGCTTCCACTGGCTTTTTTTGCTTCTTTATGAGCTTTCATTCTTCCTAGCTCTGAATATACCTTTTCTGCTGCTTTTTCTCGAATATGACATGTGTTTAATACAACCATGTCTGCATCATCAGGGCTGTCAGATGTCTCATACCCAAATGGCTGCAATAATTCGGACATTTTAAGCGAATCATATACATTCATTTGACATCCGTAAGATTTTATAAATAGCTTTTTCTTTACTTCTTTTTCCATTTTTGTTCTTTACTACCGAAAATTTTATGATTTTAATAAATTGAAATTAAAAAGTGGAATTTATTTATTTAAATTAACGTATAACACAAATAAATTTCCTGTGCTAGAAAAATTCACTTTACCTTTAAATCTTAATCTATATATTAATGTCCTTTTATGGTGCTCATGAACAAATCTCTTTTTATAACATTTGAAGGTGTTGAAGGTAGTGGAAAAACTACTCAAAGTAAGCTTTTAGCTGGTAGTCTTAGAAATTCTAATATTGATTTCATACATACGAGAGAGCCTGGAGGAACAAAAGAAGCTGAATTAATACGAGATATTTTAGTTAAAGGCGAACCTGGAAGTCTGGATAAAATTACAGAGTTATTACTAGTAATGGCAGCTCGTAATGAGCATGTTTTAAAAGTAATTAAGCCAGCTTTGAATAAAGGTCAGTTTGTAATTTGCGATAGATTTATAGACTCTACAATCGCTTATCAAGGATATGGGCATAAAATTGATATAGAGACTATTAAAAAAATATATGGATTACTTATTGGTGAGTTTTACCCGGATGTTACTTTTATATTAGACGCAGAAATTGAAGTTGGTTTAATGCGTGCAGCATCTAGAAACGGCTTAGAGGATCGATATGAAAAGATGGATTTAACTTTCCATAAAAATTTGCAAAACGGATTTAGAGAAATAGCTAAACATAATATAGAAAGATGTATAATACTTAATGGTGCAAAAGAAATTAATGAGATACATGAATCAATTATTGAAATAATGAATAAGAAATATGACTTATCCTTGCGCCCTATAGAAAATTATTAATAGTTATGAAAACAAAAGAAGATTTAATATTAGAAGAAATACGAGCTCTTACACGAAAAGTTGACAATTTAGATAGGTCATTAAAATCATCTTATTCGTCTAACAAGCTACATAATGATACAGTCAAATATTATAATGATGTAATTAAGCTGATGATACAATGGTCAGTCATGGATAAGACATTATTTGAGGCCGTACAATTATATTTTAGTGGGGGAGACTGGAAAGCAGGTCTTACATCAGCTTATCTCAAAGGTTTTGCGTTTAAGTTAGGTTTAGCTTGGATGGTTAAAGGAATAATAGCTCCGGGACTTGCCGAATATATTGCTACTCCTATCCATGAATATATTTATGATCCTATCAAAGAAGAGGCAAATAGTGTTGCTAAGGAGCTCTATATTTCTGCACATGAGATTAAAGATGAGATTTCTTTAAAAATTAATGACTATTATAAGCCTTTAGAATATATGGGTGAAAATTACTCAGACCTATTGTTACACAACCCTAATATTAAAATATACTAACATATTTTAATTTATTTAACAAAAATTTGTTAAATTTTACAATATTTATATTGAAATATTTTTTTAAATAATGTATAGCTTAGTTTCAATTAACTTATGTTAAGGATCAATAAATAATCATGACAACAAAAGAAGATTTAATTTTAGAACGTTTAGAAAGATTAGAAGAATTACTCACTGCTCAAAATCAAAAACATCCTCATTCAAATGAGAAATATTTTACTGACTTATCTACAAAGACTGGACAGGCATTAGTTGTAGATAAATCTACAGGTGATTTTATCAACTTTGCATTATTAACTGCATTAGAGTATTTTCATTTACCTACATATGGTACAAAATGGAACCCTGTAGTAGCACTTGCATCAAAAGTTAGTTTAGTATGGTTTGTAAATTCTAAAGGTGGGGCATGGTGGTCAGAATACTTAGCAACTCCATTTTATGAGGATATTTATATACCTTTAACAGAAAAGCTTCATGATACATATGAAAATTGGGGCCATAAAGATTATGATCATGCAATTGAACATGTTGGCGAAATCCCTTGCACTGAATCTTTAATCTATTAAGAATTATAGTAAACCTCTTATAGAACCCCCACTTGGATGAGAGGTCTAATTATTAAAGGCTTACATTCTATAAGCCCTTATTTTAATCTATATGAATAGATTTTAGAAAGGCTTTCTCTAAATTAGTTTCGCCTTGCTGCGCACGAAACTCTTCTGGAGTGCCTATAAATATAATATTTCCATGATCTAGTACTGCAATTCGATTACATATTTCATCTATATCAGATAATATATGGGAAGTAAAAAATATCGTTTTATCAGTTTTAGTATAGTCAATTAACAATTTTTTTAATTGGATCCTAGCTTTCGGGTCAAGACCGCTCATTGGTTCATCAAGAATTAATAAAGGAGCCTCTGAAAGAAAAATTGAAGATAGTCCAAGCTTTTGACTCATACCCTTTGAATATTTATTAACCTTGTATTTTAAAACTTTTGGATCTAAATCAAGCTTATTTACAATATCTTCTACCTTATCAAATTCATATTCTTTTTTATAATACGATAAAGCTAATGATATAAACTCTTCCCCTTTTAAAAATTGGGAAGGGTAAAATTTTTCTGGTAAGTAAGCTATATTAACACGACTTTCAGGGATATTATGTTTTTGTCCATAAAATTCTACTTCTCCTTTATCAGGAGTTAAAAGATCTAAAATTATTTTAATTAAAGTGGTTTTTCCCACTCCATTAAGGCCAACTAGACCAAAAATTTCACCTTGTTTAATATTAAAATTTATATCTTTTAAAATCTCAACAGAGTTGAAATTTTTATCTATATTTCTAATTGCTAAAGGAATTTCGTCTGCCATTATAAATCCTATGTTTATTACTTATTGATACTATCCGAAATTGAAGTGATCGCTTTATCAATTACTTTTGCCTCAATTTTCGTAGGTGCAATGTATCCCTCATTTATTGAGATTTGATTAACATTAAAAGTCTGGTTAACTTTTAATTTAAATACAATAAATTTAGAATCTTCATCAACTATTATATTATTATTATTATTATCCGAATAATATTCTGAATTGACACCTTTATTCAATATATTTTTCCATTCAGGGCAAAAACTATCTAAAAAATAAGTTTTCCATTTTATTACGATGTATTTTTCATAGACTTTTAGTATTTCAATACTCATATCTTTATCTAATTCTATTGATTTTCCTAAAGAATTAGCCCTTATTTCATTTTTATTAATCCATATTACCCAATCAGTAGGTGATCTATATATAATTGAGTTAAGATAAAAGGTAGGGGAATATTCTGGAGCTTTGAAGTTTATATCAAAAGGAGAGTTGTTGTTAGCAGTAGGATCATTACTGTTTGAATTAGGAATAAGTTTTTTTTCAGAACTGGAGTTAATAAGGGTTTCATTAATATTAGCTAATTCTTCATTTGAAAACATTAATGAGCTTGACCAATCAGACATTATATAAGATTTATTGTTATAGAAATCACTTGAAGGGGGTGAATCTGAGCTCTTGCCGATCTCAGTAACAGTTTGTTCTTCTACTGGCTGTGTAGAAGTGTCTTTAGTTTTACTTATATTAACAATTGCTTCTTTTGAAACATCAGTAACAGCCTCTTTGTTTGAAGTAGAAGGGGAATTCTCTACGGCTTGATTTTGAATTTGCGAGGCTTCCTTATTTATATTATCAGGTTGTTCACTAGACTCAGATTGAGTTTGGGGAACTAGGGGGGCTACATCTTGTGGGTTGATTTCTTTAATTATATTTGGATTAAGAATAGAATCTGAATCCTTAGGTACTAACTCATCAATATTTTCCATGCTCTTAACGGATTTAAACCCCGTTAAGCTTAAAATTAATATTATAAAAATTATATTATATTTACATAATTGATGCACAATTAAACCTTTTGATTCATGTTATTGTTTTGAGTCTTTATAATTTAGCTTAACTATGTCTTTAAAATCTCGCCATTCAAAAATTAATTGAGCATCTACAATTTCAGGAAAGTTTTTAACAGAAATTTGGTTAATTATATCAGGAGATAAATCGATCCTTCTGGTGATAGAAAATTGCTTAAAATTTATAAAGCCGGGAAAATTCTTTTTTATAGAATCAAAAAATTTTAATACATATTCATCCGTTAGTGCGCCGAGTCGTATGTTAACTTCACTAGACATAATTACGGTAGTATCTGTTTTATAAATATCGCTAAGCTCTATAGGAGTAGATAAATTTATCTCCAAATTTTTAGATAAATAATACGCTTTGCTTAAATTATCCAAAATAAGTTTTGATTTATCTATAGCTAGTCCTTCTCTCTTTTTATAACTTTCATTAACCTTTTTCCAAAGAGATAATGCTTCTGTTGCTTCGATTTGTTTCTTGTTAGTTTCTGCAATATTATTCTTAATTGCTTCAATATCATTTTTTAATTTTTCACTTTTTGAGAAATAATTATTTTTAAAAAATAATGAACTTAATAATATAATTAGAACAAAGGTTGTTATAATAAGATGTATGATTGAAGATTTTATAAAATTAGTCTTAACAATATTTAATTTTTTATTATGCACTTGGATTACCTTTGTCATTCTTGAGGTTAGGGCCCGTAATAGTGATTTGTAAAGGAATCTTTTTAATAGAATTATCAAAGCTAATTTTTTCTGTATTTCGAGAATATTCAATTGTGTAATCTTTGAAACTATTTTCAATTACCTTAATAAATTTGTCAAAACTTTCAAATAATTCTTGATAGCCCATTTTCTCATTATAAAACTCGCAACTAAAAGTTACAGCTGATTGTAAATAATTATCATTTTTAATAGCCTTATTGTCATCTTGTTTAATAGGATCTTTAGCTTTCCAATTAATAGATTTTATAAGTAAATTTGTATCTTTTATATCTGAGAACTTCTTAATAATTTCAAAAGGAGAAATATTGTTATTAGTGAGTATTTTATATAAAGCCACAATATTGCTAATTTTTTCCACTTCTTCTAAGTTTCCTAACTTATTTTTAATTTCTGTGAAATTTTCTTGAAGTTTTGAAAGTTCCTTATTTTTTACTTCAGAATTCTTGTTATTAGAATATATTTGGAATGAGTTTATTAAAGTAAGTATAATACAAACTATTATGATTGTAAAAAATAACAGTTTACTAATTTTAGAAGAAATCTCAAAAAATTTTATTTTTTTAAGTGATTCATCGGCGAATGTTAGAACTGATTTATTTGTAGCAAAATTAACTGAAGTAATAATATCCGCATACTTATCAGATTCTACAGCAGCATTTTTTAAACCTATTTTATAAGCAGTTTCATAAGGTGTCATAATTAAAATATTACGCGCAGTAAACTTAACTTTTTGTAAACTATTTTTTATATCTTGCGAAACTATAATTATGAGATCAAATCCATCACTTTCCCGGAGTGATAATCTTTTTAAATATTCGATTGTATTAAGTAATTCCTGTTCAATATTGCCAGCTATATAATGAGCAGATTCATCAGACTGTATTGCAATTAACCTACTAAAAATAACCTTATTTTCATAAAAAGCAACCTGCCTAAAACCACCGACTTTATTATGAGTTAATATTAATTGCCATTTTGAAATTTCATTAGGTGCTTTTTTTGAATCCTCAGTTGGGTTGTCAAAATTTAAAGAATTAATTTTGCTCACCAAAGAAGCAACCTCTATGGGTAGCATGCAAATTTCACCTATAGGATTGGATTGTTCAGCTACAAAATTCAGCCATTCTTTTAAAGGTGTTACAATAGGGCAACCTACAAATATTACATTCCACTCATTACGCCCATTCTTTGATCTTCCTATATTAATACTGTTTTTTAATTCAACTGAAGCTAGATCTCTTGAAAGTTTTTTTTGGACTAATTTTTTTAATGTATAACTATTTATCCCTGGAAATGTTTGCCTGGAATAAGTTTGATCTGAAACATCAACCAATATTGAAATTGGAATATCGGGTTCTGTTGCCAATAGTTCTTTAAACTTTTCTATTTCATCTTGTGCAGTTAAGGTTGCAAATAACCTCACGTCTAGCTTTCCTTCTTTAACCAATATCAAAATTGCACCTTCATCTCCAACAGTAAGTATAAATTTCGATGTTTTGATTTTCAAGATAGATGAAAAATTAAGTTTTTGTATTTTCATAAAATAGATAAAGATAAAGTTTTTCGTTTTATATATAGTATTACATTATATAAAATTTTATTTTTATTAAAATTCTGTTATATTGTTTAAAGCTAGTAGTAATATTCTTTCGCAAATAAGTATTATTTCTAAACTTTGAGATGAAATAAGTTATCCATATAGGGCTTAGTTTTTCAAAATTTTAAAAATATAAAATCTTATTTGTAACAAAAATGTTATCTTAACTGGTTTTAGGTTAATATTATATTAAAAAATGGATTTAAATTAATATGTTAAGCGTTAATGAGATTCGAGAAAGTTTCTTAAGTTTTTTTAGACAAAATAATCATCAAATAATTTCTTCCAGTCCTTTAGTTCCACGTAATGATCCTACATTAATGTTTACTACTGCAGGAATGGTGCAATTTAAAAATTTATTTACTGGAATAGAAAAAGCTTCATATACTAGAGCAGTTAGTAGCCAGAAATGTGTTAGAGCGGGGGGTAAACATAATGATTTAGATAATGTAGGTTATACAGCTCGTCATCATACATTTTTTGAAATGCTAGGAAATTTTTCATTTGGAGATTATTTTAAAGATGAAGCTATTGAATTTGCATGGAATTTTATTACAAAAGAACTCAAATTAGATAAAGAACGCCTTTATATAACAGTTTATCATAATGATAATGAAGCTTTTGATATATGGAAAAAACTCACAGACTTTCCTGAAAGTAAAATCATTCGTATAAATACTAATGATAATTTTTGGTCTATGGGTGATACAGGACCATGTGGGCCATGTTCGGAAATTTTCTACGATCATGGCGAGCATATATTTGGAGGCTTGCCTGGAACTAAGGATGAGGACGGCGATAGATTTGTAGAAATATGGAATCTAGTATTTATGCAATTTGAACAATTAGAAAATTCTAGGATCGCCCTTCCAAAGCCTAGTATTGATACAGGTATGGGTCTTGAGAGAATTTCAGCAGTAATGCAGAAAGTTCATAATAATTACGATATAGATATATTTAAAAATCTTATTAATGCAGCTGTCGATTTGACAAATAATAAAATTAATACTCAAAATATAGCATCTTATAGAATAATTGCTGATCATTTGCGTTCTTGTTCTTTCCTTATTGCTGATGGGGTTATGCCTTCTAATGAAGGAAGAGGGTATGTACTTAGACGAATTATGCGCCGTGCAATGAGGCATATACATCAATTAGGTTCAAAAGATCCATTAATGCATAAATTATTACCTGCTCTTATTGAAAATATGGGTTCAGCTTATCCTGAGCTCATTCGTGCAGAGAGTTTTATTAGTGAAACTTTACGTCAAGAAGAAGAGCGTTTTAAATACACACTTGATAAAGGATTAAAACTTCTCTCAGCCGAGACTGATAAATTATCAACAGGCAGTATATTATCTGGAGATATTGCATTTAAATTATATGATACATATGGATTTCCATTATATCTGACTAAGGATATAGTTAAGCAACAGCAAATAGAAGTTGATGATATAGGCTTTAATGATCTTATGAAAAAGCAAAAAGAGCAAGCACGTGCTTCTTGGGTGGGTTCTGGAGAAAAAGTGACTGATATTTTATGGTATGATTTACATGAAAAATACGGTGCTACAGAATTTTTAGGTTATGATTCGGAAGCAGCTGAAGGTCAAGTAAATTCTATTATTATAGATAGTAAAGAAGTAGAGTCAATTAGTGAAGTAGGGATAAAATTTAACTTAATTACTAATCAAACTCCTTTTTACGCAGAATCAGGAGGGCAAGTTGGAGATATAGGAGAAATATATAATAATTCTGCAAATATTTCTGTTATCGACACTAAAAAACACTCAAGCCTAATAATTCATTATTGTATATTAAATAAAGGGATAATTAAAAAGGGCGAGTTTGTAACTTTAAAAGTTAATTCAGATAATAAAAATAGAATTAAAGTGAACCATTCTGCGACTCACCTTTTACATAGTGTGTTAAGAGAAGTGATAGGTAATCATGTCACTCAGAAAGGCTCGCTTGTAACTGCTGACAAATTACGATTTGATATTAGTCACTCTACAGCTATTACAGTTGAAGAACAGAAAAAAATAGAATATTTAGTGAATGAATTGATCATTAAAAATAGTGATGTTTTAACCAGACTCATGCCTACAAATCAAGCTATTGAAGCTGGAGCGATGGCTTTATTTGGTGAAAAATATGAGGATGAAGTGCGAGTAGTCTCTATGGGGCACCATATTGAAAAAGACCATTGTTCAACTGAGCTTTGCGGAGGCACCCATGTAAGAAGAACTGGAGACATAGGGTGTTTTAAAATTATCAGTGAAGGGGCTGTAGCTGCAGGAGTTCGTAGAATAGAAGCGGTTACTGGTTTAGAAGCTTTGAAGTACTTCCAAAAACATGAGGAACTAATTTCGAGTATTTGTAAAATTTTTAAATCCAGCGAAGCTGACATGGTTTTAAAGATTGAAACATTAATAAAAGATAAAAAGAACCTTGAGAAAGATTTGGCTCTATTACGCACAAAAGATGCTATGAATGATTCATCTGGAGCAAGTAATTCTGAAAAAATTGGAGCAATTGAGTTTACATACAAAGAACTTAAAGATATCCCCCCAAAGGATTTACGTAATATTGCCGAAAATATTATTAAGGGTAAAAACTTTCAAGTTGCGGCTATCTTTACTATTAATGAAGGAAAAATCTCGGTTGTTATTGCTGTTGGTGATGATTTAACTGATAAGCTCAATGCTTCAATAATTGCTAAAGAAGTATCTTTAATACTCGGTGGTAGTGGAGGGGGTGGTAAACCAAACCTTGCACAAGCAGGAGGCGTAAATATTGAAAATATTACTCAGGCTATAGATAAGATTAAGGATATTATAAATAAAGTAGTTTAATTAAAAAGAATTTGCTGAATTAGATTTTAGATGCTCAAACAAGTTCCGCCTGACGCATAACTTAAGGTTTATGGTCCTCTTGAACTTGTTTTAACCGTGACGCAAGTCTTATGGCCTGCGGTCATCAAAAGTCTTTCTAATGCATATAATTTACTTGAAAGTTGTTTTATAGTTAATAATATTAGACATTAGATAATAAATATATTAGCCTATTTATTAATCTATGTTTATCAATTAAATTTAAGGTGTAATTATGACAAAATTTAAAAACTACTTTAAATTACTTATTTCAATAATTTTTTCTTTAGGTGTATTACTTATGACTACAAATGCAAATTCAGCTGATTTAGACAATACGTTATATATGGAGCTCAAAGATGGGAAAGTGGAAATTGAATTGCTTCCTGACCTTGCTCCAAAACATGTCGCTCGTATCAAAGAATTGGTCAAGGAAAAATTTTACGACGGTATTGTGTTTCACCGTGTGATTGATGGATTTATGGCTCAAACGGGTGATCCTAC
>JBKBYG010000018.1:0-11016 GCA_046313435.1 Alphaproteobacteria bacterium | reverse complement strand
CTACAGGGACTGGCACAGGCGGTTCTGGTAAAAAATTAGATGCAGAATTTTCAAAAGAACCTCATGTGCGAGGAATAGTGTCTATGGCAAGAGCTGCAAGCCCAAATAGTGCAGACAGTCAATTTTTCATCGTACTTAAAGATTCTACATTTTTAGATAATCAATATACAGTATTTGGTAGAGTTACAAGCGGTATGGAATTTGTTGATAAAATCAAAAAAGGCAATTCTGCTAATAATGGTAGTGTATCAAATCCGGATAAAATCATTTCACTTAAACTGGCTAACCAATAAAAATTAATTTCTAAATAACTCTCATTATAAAATCACTTTAAATGAGAGTTGTATCTAGACGCATTTTATAAAAAACTTAAATCATATTTCATAGTTATATTAATTTAATGCGTATATGATAAAGTAATTTAAATAATTTTTAATATTATGACCGTATAATAATAAGCAAATATTTATTAATTTATTTGCTATTATATATGGAATTTGATCCACAAAAAAAATTTGATGAGCTTATTGGACTTGCGCAGAGTTCTCCTTTAGAATTGATAGGATGGCTTGAGCATGGCGCTTATAAAGAAGAAGTTTTACGAAAATTAGATAGTAAAAACAATAACTTGCTTGTACATGCATTAATGATTGACATGCCTAGCATACATGAGTTGTTTTTAGGTTTTATAAAGCAATACCCATATTTACTTACTCAAGAAAATACTGATGGTAGTAATGCTATTACATTTGCAGCTGGAAAAGGACGTAAGAGTTTTCTAGAGTCCTTAAAAAATTTAGGAATTGATATCAATATACAAACAAGCTTTGGCTATACTGCTTTAATGGTTGCTTCTAGTTCAGGACATATTGAAGTAGTTAAATTTTTGCTTGATAATTTAGCGGATCCAAATTCACAAGATCAAAACGGTAATTCTGCGCTTATTAAAGCGGTGTATAATAATCATGTACATATTGTTGAATTACTTTTAAATAACAATGCTGCAGTTAATATTCAAAATAAAGATGGTTATACTGGATTAGCATGGGCAGCAAAAAAAGGTTTTGTTGAAATAGCTTCAAGATTACTTAATAGTAATGCAGATTTTAACATTAAAGATAATCATGATAAAACTCCTTTAATGCTTGCAGCAGAATATGGATATTACGGAATTTTATCTAAATTGATTACTTTTGTAAAAAAGCAGAATGGGGATGTTGATAATAAAGACAAGCATGGTGCTACTTCCTTAATGTGGGCTGCGTATAACGGACATAATGAATGTGTTCTTACACTTCTTGAGGCTGGGGCTAATCCAAATAATGCAGATCAAGATGGAAATACTGCTTTATTATGGGCAGCTTATAATAATCATACCGAAACATTAAAAAAGTTAGCTGAATATAAGGCTGATGTTAATCATAAAAACCATATTGGTAATAATGCAATTTTTTGGGCTGCAAAAAAAAATTTTGGCGATATAGTTTTAACCTTACTTCAGATTGGTGTAAACATTAATGACAAAGATTCATCAGGAAAAAATATTTTTGAAATAGCTAGTAAAAATAAAGACGTGTTAGAAAAAGCTGGTCGCTATCTCGTAACAGCTGATATAGCAAATAAAAAACTTGATATAAAACTGATCAAGCTTAGAAGTAAATTACTACGTATAGAGTTGATGCGCTTAATAAAAAATATTAAAGAGCTTGCTGAATTCTACACTGATGAAGATGAATTTAGAGAAAGAATCCATACTCAAATTAAAGAAAATATTTTTGCAAATGCAGAACAGCCAGAATTTAAGGAGAAGATAAATCAAGCAATTGAAGGTTTATATAGTGATCTAGTAACCAAGGAAATTAGAAAAGAAACTGAAAAACAAGGTTTTATTGAAAAATTCACTTCTGCTATCGGAAGTTTTTTCCAGTCTTTTTCTTTTATCTTACAAGGTACTTATAGAAATAAAGCAATTAATGATGTAGCAAAAGATATCAAGATTATGGTTATAGTGAATGTTTATAAAGATATTACTGCAGCATTTGCATCAGCAGTTAGCTTAACGGACCAATCTGCAACTCAGTCAATCCTACCATACCAAAATAAAAAGAAATCAAGAAGCCGTTAATTATATTTCAAAACTAATATAATTAATTAGATGTATAGTATAATCTAAATAAAAAATGTCATAATTAAATATAGTTAAAAAACAACTGTTTAAAACCACACCTTCAGTTATTTACAAGCATTAGTAAATAACTTAATATGTATTTTACTAATTCAATTATTTAAACAAAGATTATAATACTATAGGAAAAGTAAATGATAAATATTGAGAAAATAATGAAAGATTTTATTGCTGCTTTATATGGAGAAGATTTCGAAAAAATAAATGAAATATTAGATAAAGCAATAATTGCTAATAATAGAGAATATGATAATGTAATTCACGTAGAGAGAGACTATGCATTTGCTATAGCAGTATTAAATGGTCATAGAAATGTAATCGATAAGTTGCTTGCTTTAACACCTGATCCAGCCATACGTGAAACAATGATCCATTCAGGAAATGACTCTCCATTTGCTATAGCAGCATTAAATGGTCATATAGAGGTAATGGATAAATTACTTGTTCTAACGCCTAATTTTGATAAACGTGAAGCAATGATCCATGCAGACGATGATTATGCATTTAAATTGACAGCAAAAAATGGTCGTATAGATTGTTTTATATATTTATGTAGCCTAATAGATGTAGGGGAAATTGATAAAGTAGTGAAAAAATCTTTAAATGATGTTTTAGAGAATATAAATATATTCAATATTCAGAGTTCTAAGCAAAATTTAATGCTAACCTATCTTAATGATTTAGAAGGGATTAAATCATTAGTTAGCATATATAATTTGCTTATAAAGGAACATAATTGGCCAATATCGAAGCTAAAACCAATACGTATATTTGTAAACGAAATATCTAACTTTATGCGAGTATCAAAAAATCCTTTCAATAATATGCGAGCGCATGATGAATCCGAGCCAGATGAGTTTGTAAATTTTGCTAAAAACAGAGATATTTTAATCAATATTCTTTATCAAGACTCATCTGTTAAAGACAAATTAAGCTTTCAGGAAGCAGTAAGAATTATTGAAACAATGGAAGAAACAAGAATAAAGACATTGGCTTCGGCAAACAATAATGCTAAACCTAATATTGTAAAAGCACATACAAGTTTTGTTGAAAAACTTAAAGGAAGATTGCCTACAGTAACTTGTAGGTAGGCAATTTATATACCAACTTAATAATTAAAATGTAAATTAATTTTATTCTTGCATTTTATATATTACAAATATAATTTATTAGCAAAGTTAATAATTAAGGAATATAAGAATGCCAAGCTTTGATGTAGTTTCTAAAGTTGATTTACAAGAGATTGATAATGCAGTTAATTCAGTTAAACGTGAGATAACACAACGTTATGATTTCAAAAATAGTAATTCGAGTATTGATATAAAGGAAGAAGAAATTACTATAATTGCTGATGATGATTATAAACTTTCCGCAATTACTGATATGCTCAAAGTACATGTAACGAAACGTAATTTAGATGCGAGGTCGCTTGATTTTCAAACAACTAGTAAAGCATCAGGGAATGCAATTAGGCAAGTTGTCAAAGTAAAGCAAGGTATCGAAAGTGAAATTGCAAAAAAAATTGTAAAAGATATTAAGGCTGAAAAATTCAAAGTTCAAGCTTCTATTAGAGGTGAAGAACTTAGAGTAGAGGGCAAAAAACGGGACGATCTCCAAGAAGTAATCAATTTCCTTAAACAACAAAAACTTGATTTGCCTTTACAATTTATAAATTTTAGAGATTAAAATAGCCAATTATATTTTAATTCATGGCGCCTGGCATGGTGCTTGGTGCTGGAATAAAGTTAAAGATTTACTGGAATCTAACGGCCATAAAGTTATTTGTCCTGATCTATATGATATAGATATTCCGCTTGAGAAAATACAACTACAAGATTATGTAAATTATATAGAAAATATTATAAATTTACAGGAATCAGAACCCATAATAGTTGGCCATAGTATGGCTGGAATAATTTTGTCTTGCTTAGGAAGCAATAGTCTAAATAAAATTAAGTCTTTAGTATATCTTACAGCTTTCATATTAAATGAAGGAGAATCGATATTAGATATATCTAATAGATATTATAACCCTAACGTTGAATTAGAATTTTCAGACGATGCAAAATTATGCACTATAAAAAAGGAGCAAGCTGAATATTTATTTTATAATAAATGCAATAAAAAAGATATCGAATACGCTACTACACTACTAAAACCACAACCATACAAAATTTTTGAAACCAAGCTTTCTTTGAATAAGGGTAATTTCAATAAACTGCCCAAATATTATATTAAATGTACTGATGACAATATTGTGCCGTTAGCTGCCCAAAAATATATGATCAAAAGCCAAAATCTTAATGAGATATTTTCAATTGATACTGATCATTCTCCGTTTCTTTCTTCAACTATAAATTTATTTAGGATATTAAATAAAATTAGTAATCATTGAAGTAATCAATTTTTTATGGGAATATTATGAATATTAAAGAATTATAATAAGAAAATAGAAAATGTATAATATTTATAAAATAATAAAAGATTTTCATGATGCTGTTTGGAAGGGAGACTTAAAAAAAATAAATCAAATCCTAAATAAGTCCGCTTCAATTGTTAGTAATGAAGAATATGATGCTATTATTCATGATGGACAAGATTTCGCATTTTGGTGGCTAGCATTAAAAGGCCATATAAATGTAATGGATAATTTACTTGCTTTAACCCCTGATGATAATAAGCGTGAAACAATGATCCATGCAAATAATGATTGTGCATTTATTTATGCAGCATCAGGAGGTCATATAAATATAATAAATAAATTGCTTGCTCTGACTCCGGATCCCAATAAGTGCTATAAAATGATTCATGAAAATAATGATGATGCAGTAATATGTGCAATAAGAAATGGTCACATAGATTGTTTTATATATTTATGCAGCTTAGTCTATATAGGTGCAATCTCTAATATTGTAAAAAAATCTTTAGAACGTATAAGTGAGACAAGATATAGTTCTAAAGATTTAAGGAATTTAATCTTAACTTATCTTAATGATGTAGAAGGGATTAAATCATTAGTTAGCATATATAGTTCCTTGGTGAAGGAGCATAATTGGCCTATATCTAAGCTAAAACCAGTGCGTAAACTAATAAATGAAATATCTAACTTTATGCAGGTATCAAAAGATCCTTTCAATAATATGCAAGTTGCTGATGACTCTAAACCAGCTGATTTTATAAATTTTGTTAAAAAGAGAGATATGTTAACCAGTATTCTTTATCAAAGTTCCTCTGTTAAAGATGAATTAAGCTTTCAAGAAGCAGTAACAATTATCAAAGCAATGGAAGAAACAAGAATAGAAACACTGGCTTCAGTTCAGGAGAAACCTAAGTATAATATTGTAAAAGCACATACAAGTTTTGTTGAAAAATTTAAAGATAAATTACCTAAAGTGAGAGCGAAGTAAGTAATTAATAAGTTGCTGTGATGATCAATATGCTTATTATAAAATTACAAACTATATTTTTATATTGAGGCAATTTAAAAAATAATAATTATAAATAGAAAAAGATGGCAAGTTAATGCCATCTTTTTTAATAAATTAGTAGGAATAGCTAAGATTTATGCAGCCATATCTTTAATTTTTTTAGATAAACGGCTCATTTTACGAGCTGCAGTATTTAGCTTTAAAATTCCTTTATTTACACCTATCATCAATTCAGGTTGAACTGTCTGTAAAGCTTCTTGTGCTAAACTCTTATTGCCTGCAGCAATTGCTTCTTCAACCTTTCTTATGTATGTTCTAATTCTTGTTTTACGACTTTTATTAACTAAAGTTCTTTTAACAGTTTTCCTAATTGATTTCTTTGAGGATTTATGATTAGCCATGTTTACCTTTTAATTTAATATTTTGTACCGTATAATTAATTAATTTATAATATAATGTCAAGCGCTTTGTGTAAAACCAGTAATGGGTAATTAGCATTTTATACAAGTTCGTAACAACTAGCTTTCTTATTAATATTTTTTATTTTCATTATGTATTGCATCAATTGCTGCAAACGCTGCAAGATTTAATATTTCCGAGACATTAGCGCCCATCTGAACAATTTGTACAGGTTTACTTAAGCCAATTAGTATTGGTCCTATAAGCGATCCCCCACCAAGTTCTTGGAGTAGTTTTGATGAAACATTAGCAGTATGAAGTGCCGGCATTATTAAAACATTTGCTGGTTTAGAAAGACGACAAAATGGATAAAGCTTAAGTAACTCAGGATTAAGTGCTACATCAACTGACATTTCTCCATCATATTCAAAATTGACAGTCCTAGTATCTAAAATTTGTACCGCATCGCGAATACGCGCAGATTTTTCACGCATTGGATTGCCAAAGTTTGAAAAAGATAAGAATGCTACTCTTGGAATATGCCCCATATTATGGGCAATTTCAGCAGTTTGTACCGCAATATCTGCAAGCTCATTTGAAGAAGGCATTTCATGAACTGTTGTATCTGAAATAAATATAGTTTGCCCTTTAGCTATCATCATAGAAGCCCCAAAAACAATAGAATTTTCTTTTGGACCGATGACTTTTAGTATATCTTCAAGAGTAGGTATATATCCGCGGGTAAGTCCAGTAATGACAGCGTCCCCATCACCACATGCAAGCATACATGCTGCAAATATATTGCGGTCATTTTTTACAAGCCTTGCACAATCTCTATATAGATATCCTTTGCGCTGTAATTTTTTGTAAAGAAAATCTATGTATTTTTCTAAATTAGGGCTCATTGTTGCATTACGTATTTCAATGCCATCAAGATTAATGTCGCTTCCAATATGTGCGAGTGTTTCCTGGATTCTTCTTTCTCTTCCTATTAAAATAGGTTTTCCAAAATTATTATTACGCCATAATATTGCTGTGCGTATAATTTCTTCTTCTTCTCCTTCTGAAAAAATAATAGTTTTAGGATTTGCGCTAACTCTTTCAAATATTAAATTCATACTATTTGAAGTTGGATTTAATCTTGCACTAAGTTCCCGCTTATAAGTAGCCATGTCAATAATAGGTTTGCGTGCTACGCCAGTTGTCATGGCAGCTTGCGCAACTGCTGGCGGAACTGTAGTAATTAATCTTGGGTCAAAAGGCACGGGAATTATATATTCAGGTCCAAATTGCATTTTTCTTCCTAAATAAGCAGTAGAGACTTCTTCAGGAACATGCTCACGAGCAAGAGCAGCTAAACTTTGTGCTGCAGCAATTTTCATTTCATCATTTATAGTGCTTGCTCTAACATCTAATGCGCCACGAAAAATATATGGGAAACCCATTACATTATTTACCTGGTTATTATAATCAGATCTTCCTGTTGCTATAATAGCATCATCACGGATTGACTTAACTTCCTCAGGTGTTATTTCAGGGTCAGGATTAGCCATTGCAAAGATTATAGGCTTATCTGCCATTGCTAGAACCATGTCTTTTGTAACCGCTCCTTTTACAGAAAGACCAAGAAATACATCAGCTCCTTTTATTGCTTCAGCTAAAGTCCTTGCTTCTGTATCTACAGCATGAGCTGATTTCCATTGATTCATCCCTTGGGTTCTGCCTTTATATATCACACCTTGAGTATCACATAATATAACATTTTCATCTTGAACACCCATTGCTTTAATGAGTTCAAGGCAAGCTATTCCTGCAGCGCCTGCGCCGTTTACGACAACTTTAAGATTTTTGAAATCTCTATTAGTTAAATATGCAGCATTAATTAATCCGGCAAGTGTAATTATAGCTGTCCCATGTTGATCATCATGAAAAACAGGTATATCCATAATTTCACGCAATTTATCTTCAATAATGAAACATTCTGGTGCTTTAATATCTTCTAGATTAATTCCTCCCCAGCTGGGTCCAAGGAAACGCACTGCGTTAATAAATTCCTCAGGGTCTTTAGTCTCAACCTCAAGGTCAATAGCATCTATATCAGCAAATCTTTTAAATAATACTGCTTTACCTTCCATTACTGGTTTTGACGCTAGAGCTCCCAAATCTCCAAGTCCTAATACTGCTGTTCCATTTGAAATGACAGCAACAAAATTTCCTTTTGCAGTATAGTCATATGCTTTAGAAGGATCTTTTTGTATTTCTAAACATGGAACCGCAACTCCCGGAGAATAAGCAAGCGATAAATCGCGTTGAGTATCTAGTTTCTTTGTTGCTTCTATCCCTAGTTTGCCAGGTTTGTTTTCTGAATGAAAATCTAATGCTTCTTGATCGGTTACAAGATTACTTTGTTTTGACATATTTAAAACTTTCTTTAATAATTAAATTAGAAAATATTTTAGTTGATAATAACTATATAAAATTTTTAGATATATTCTAGATTTATCTTCAAAAAACTTGATAATTTTAAAAAAACTAAAAATATATAGTAAGATGTTTGCAAATTTTAATATAAATTTAGAATAATTTACTAAAGCATAAGTAAGCTCTCTAAATTATAGACTAATTAAAATTATAACTTATTTAAAATTAAAATGCACCTTCATAAGCTAATTCGGTTTGGTTATCCATATTATTTAATAATTTGGAAATCTTTGATTTTTGTTTTTTGAAAGAGTTTAGTTCGTCTCCAGCAAGTTTAATACCTGAGCTCATTTTAAGTTTCATAGGATTAATTTGCTTATTATTTTGAAGAACTTCGTAATGTAGATGCGGTCCAGAAGACATACCAGTGGTTCCTACATAAGCAATTACATCGCCTTGTTTTACTAAGCTACCTTTTCTGAGACTTTTATTAAAAGAACTCGCATGAGCATAAGCAGTACAGTATCCATTTAGATGATCAATGCTAATATAATTACCATATGATCCTTTGCGTCCAATCTCTTTAATCCTTCCATTGCCGGCGGCTATAATGGGGGTTCCTATTGGAGCTGCAAAATCAACGCCTTTATGCATTTTTCCGTATCCCAGAATAGGATGTTTTCTTAATCCAAAACCTGAAGAAATCTTTACTATATTGATAGGAGTTCTAAGTAATTCTTTTCTAATGCTATTTCCTTCTTCATTATAGAACTCATTTACACCAGATTGGTTTTTGTACTGATATAAGTTTAGCCTTCTATCGCTTAATAATAATGATGCATAAATAATATTACCGTTATGTGAGAATTCGCCTTGCTCGTTATAATATTTTTCAAAAATTACATCTAGCTCATCTCCAGCTTGTAAATCGCGTTGGAAATCTACATCATAACTATATGCTTTGATAAGCTCTCTTAGTGAATCATTGGGTATTTTTAAATTATGGGCTGTTGATAAAAAGCTATTTTCAATTTTCCCAGTAACCCTAATTATATTTTTAACAAAATTTATTGTAGTTTCCTTGGCTTGAAAGCTTCCATCCAAATTTCTATTAATGGAGATTTCTTTGTCAATGGAAGTTTTAAAAGTTAAAGAATTAAAAACTAACAATCCTGAAGTCGGGTCTTTAACAAAATGATAAATGAATTTTTGTCCAACGAAAAGTTTTTTTGGATCGTAAAAATTTTTAAGGCTACCAATAAGTTGATGAATTTCATTATTACTTAATAAAGTATAATTTAATATAGATCTTAAAGTATCGCCACTTTTAATTTTAATTTCTACTATTTCCTTTTGAGAAATTTTTTTCAAAACATTAGATTCATTATTTATATTATTTAGATTTAAAAAAGAACCAAAGTTAAAAGGGAGAATATTCTGATTATATTGAGAAATTAAAAAGGAGGATATGATTACAAATAAACTAACAGCAATATATATTATAAAACTCTTTAAAGTAGGATGTAAATTATATTGACGTTGCATGTAAGGCCCTCGCTTAGATTTGGAATTAAATAATGTAGCTTCTTAATGCTTTATAATTACTTAATTTTTCGGAAAAAAAAAGAAAAAAATAAAAAAAATATAAAAAAAAGTGTTTTTTTTGAAAAAAACCTGTTGACTTCATAAAAAACTCATCGTATAAGATCATTCATCAGACGCAAACAACGAGTTTGAAGACGATAACATAGCTGTTTAAATAAGTATATAGAAAAAACGTAAAGGTAGTGACGTGTTGAGAAAATTAAACTGCTTATAGCAGTAATATCAACCTGTCAATTTTAATTGATACAGGACAAAACTTGAGAGTTTGATCCTGGCTCAGAACGAACGCTGGCGGCATGCTTAACACATGCAAGTCGAACGAATAAGAGCCTTAGCTTGCTAAGGAATTCTGTTAGTGGCAGACGGGTGAGTAACGCGTGGGAATCTGCCTGATAGTACGGAATAACAATTGGAAACAATTGCTAATACCGTATATTCCCTGAGGGGGAAAGATTTATCGCTATCAGATGAGCCCGCGTTAGATTAGGTAGTTGGTGGGGTAAAGGCCTACCAAGCCTACGATCTATAGCTGGTCTGAGAGGATGATCAGCCACACTGGGACTGAGACACGGCCCAGACTCCTACGGGAGGCAGCAGTGGGGAATATTGGACAATGGGCGAAAGCCTGATCCAGCAATGCCGCGTGAGTGATGAAGGCCTTAGGGTTGTAAAGCTCTTTTACCAGGGATGATAATGACAGTACCTGGAGAATAAGCTCCGGCTAACTCCGTGCCAGCAGCCGCGGTAATACGAAGGGAGCTAGCGTTGTTCGGAATTACTGGGCGTAAAGCGCACGTAGGCGGCGATTTAAGTCAGAGGTGAAAGCCCGGGGCTCAACCCCGGAACTGCCTTTGAAACTAGATTGCTAGAATCCTGGAGAGGTTAGTGGAATTCCGAGTGTAGAGGTGAAATTCGTAGATATTCGGAAGAACACCAGTGGCGAAGGCGACTAACTGGACAGGTATTGACGCTGAGGTG
>JBKBYG010000017.1:0-34644 GCA_046313435.1 Alphaproteobacteria bacterium | reverse complement strand
ACGACTATCTACGAGAGTTCCGACTCCTCCTACAGTTAACAAGCCGAGAAACGGGTCAGTCCATGCAGCTCCGACCGCTTATTTATTACTCCTATGCTCACAGCAATTAGACTTTACCTGAAAGCAAAGCAAGCATTTGAAATTGCTTCTAAAAATGAAGATAGATTTCTTGGTGCGATTCTTGGAGTAAAAGATGCACAGGCACAGTTATTATCTACAAAAAATCAAGAAGAAGAAATAAAACCTTCTGACGTTAAAAAAGCTTAACCGTAACAGATATTAAAAGATAACGTAATTGACTCAATTCGTAATGATATAATGTACTCTAAGGAAGATAAATTTATTTTAATGGAGGAAATGCATGATAAATGGTCACAAATATATTCAAATTTTATTTTAGAAAACATTGATAGTTTGGTTTTTGCTGCCATAAATAACCCGGAAATATTGATTTCTTTAGAGGAGGATTTGGCAAAATCTGCAGAAAGTTTTAGTAATGCCTATGAGAGTTTAAAATATTATTGGGAAAATGAATATATTTTGCCAACAATATTAGATAATTCGGTTAAAAATTTAATTAGCGATAAATCTAATGTAGGTCTTAAAACAGAGCTAGCTTTCACCATCAATAAAGCAAAATGTATCTTAGCTTTATTAAATAAAGCAGACCAGATACTTGAAGAAATTACTAAAGCTAATAATGAAGATAATGTATCAAGTAAAAATACTTCTTTAGAGGTAGCACATAACTATTATAGTGAATTTCAAGAACTGAACTATTATTTATCTAACGGTTTTAAAGATAAAACATTTATTGATACTATGGTATATCCAATAATTAATAATAAAAAAGCCGAACTTGAGTTAGCTATTGATTCTGCAAAGCAATTAGAAATTGAACTTTTAGGTGTTATTGAAGACGAGCTAGTTTAATTATTGTTTAAAAAACCCTATATCCTATAGTAGATCAAATAAGGAATTTATAAATCAATATGAATTCCTTATTTCGACCATTTTATATCCAAATTATTTCTTCATTATCTAAATAAATTCATAGCAGTAATAAATTCCAACTTTTAGACACTTAATTAAAGATGTTTTAATTTAGTTTAAAAATAAATACTAAATTATAAAAATAGTAATTCTTTTAACTGTTTCTTAATCTTAAATCTGTAAATTAGTTAGTAGAAACTAGTTGGAATAAAATTCTTTTTTAATAAACAATTGCATAAAGAGTTAATTATTTAATGAAAAGGAGTTTATGGCCGGCTAGTATAATAATTAAGAATAACTTTAAGGAGAAACTTAATGCCTATAACCGCGTTTACTACTTCCTTCACTCCAGTTACTACTGGTGGTACTGTTGCAGCTACTGGTGTTACTACAGCTGCTACTGCTTATGATTGGTTTGCACCAACTGGGTCTGGAGCTCTTGCTACTTCAATTGCAGCTATGTCGACTTCAACTGCTGCTGGTATACAAAATAAAGCCTTTGTTCAATCTATAGCACAATTAGCTAAAACTGCTCTTTTACCATTAGTTAAAGCGGAATTATTTGCTACTGCAATAGCCGATCCTAAAACCGCTATCGGTAATTCTATTGACTCTGCAAGTAATGCACTTGCATCAATTCAATTATCAGGTATTGATACTGCAACTAAAACTGCACTTGCTACAGCATATAACGCAGAAGTTGCGACTATTACAGCAATGTTAAACCGAATTAAAACGCTTGAAAACAAGATTTATTTAGTTGGTGATTCAATTGATGCTCCTGCTTCAACAGGTACTGGTAACATTGCTACAGCTTACCCTGCAACTGCAAACTTAACTAACTTCACTGGTACTAAAACATATTTATCTTCTATGTTTGATCCAGCAGTTTTAGGTAATAGTGGTACTGCGATTCCTGGATTAACTGCAACTACTTTTGCAAATGCTTCAACACTTGCAGGAATTTATACTACAGCTGCTACAGCTTTAACTGGTGCTACTGTAATTGCTAACTTGAATGCATTAGTTGAAATGTCAGCTAAAAATATTTTTGATAATTATGCTATTGATATTCAAGGATATTCAAGCGCTGGGACAACTGGTAAATGGGCTACTGGTTCTGCTCCTGTTGGTATAGTTCCTGGTATCGATTACGAGGTTCATTTAACTGGTGCTTACCAAACTGGTGTTGCTGCTGCAGGTACTGCTGGTGCGCCTTCAGCTGTTACTGCTTTCTGGTAGAATTAGACTTTATGAAGATATGGATCTCCATATCTTCATTAAAAATCTTATTGATAAATATTAAGTCTCAGAACTTAGTACTCATAATGTCATTTGCCTGAGACTTAGTATTTTTATTTAGTTTGATATATTAATTGCAAGAGTTTTATCATGGCTTTTACAGCATTTACAACTAGTTTTACTCCAACTTGTACTGGAAGTAACGTATCAGTTTCTGGTGTTACTACAGCAGCAACTGCGTATGATTGGTTTTCTCCAACAGGTTCAGGAACGCTTGCAACTTTTATTGCTTCGATGCCTACCTCTACTTTAGCTGGTAAAACAAATAAAGCATTCGTACAATTTATTAGTCAAGAAGCAAGAACAGCCCTGTTGCCACTAGTTAAGGCAGAATTATATAATACTAAATTTAATAGTACTAAAACCCTTGTGAGTAATAATATAACTACAATATTAAATACACTAACATCAATCCAAGATTCAGATTTTATTAGCCAAATAAGCACTTTAACTCCATCATATAATTCAGCACTTACTACGATAAATACTAGCTTAAATTCTCTCAAATCATTTGAAAATAGAATATATGCCACTACTGATTCAATTAATGTAAATGCTTCAGTAGGAACAGGAAATGTCACTACCTCATATAATGCTACTACTACACTAACAAATTTTACTACTGCCAAAATATATTTATCAAAATTACTTGAGCCTACAACTTTATCTGGAAATAGTACTATACCAAATATTACTTCTGTAAATAATAATATAGGGAATGCAGCTACTCTTGCAACTCTATTTACAAATGCACAAACTGCTTTAGCAACTATAACTGCTTTACCTAATAACCAAGCATTAATCGAAATGTCTGCTAAAAATATTTTCGACCATTATTCAATGGCAGTTCAAGGATATGCGAGTACTGGTACAACTGGTAAATGGGCAAGTGGTTCTGCACCTGTTGGCATAGTACCTGGTATTGACTATGAAGTCCATTTGACAGGTGCTTATCAAACTGGCGTTGCTGTTGCAGGAACTGCTGGTGCTCCTTCTGCAATTACAAATTTTTGGTAAAATATTTAACAAATTATAAAACATTTTAACTATATTCTACTACACTTATTAAAATAAAATTTGATATTGTAACTTATTTAAATATAAATTATATTAATTTTTATTAATTTAATTTTGTTATTTATTAAGGTATTTGATATGGAGAAAAAGTTATGGTAGGAGTAATGGAAAGAGTGAGGTATAGTTTGCCTCAAAATTTTTGTAATATTGAGAATTCAGAAAAAATTTCAATATTTGTTTTTGATAAGGTAGAAGGTCGAAATAATACTAGTGCCGCGATACGTAAAGCAATCAATCAAAAAACAGGTAAACAAAGAACAGGTGATATTCATGTTTTCAACCTTTCAGAAAACAGATTTTATCTACTTATTAAGGAAGATGTACTGAAGGAAGTTTATGGCACATACAAAGAACCAGTACCATTAAAAAGTGAAAAAAATTTATATATTGATATTGAAAACTGTATCACAAAAAATTTATCAATAAAAGGTAAAGGCTTAAAAGATTTAATATTTGAAATATTGCCAGAAAATAAAATTAATAATACTGAAAGAAAGAGATCTGTTACTAGTACTGGGGAGAAGCTTAATCATACTCGTTATATACTTTCTAATTCAGTTTTAAATATACCAAATATTGATCAAATTTCTATTATACAATGTGAAGCACAAGATGAGTATAAAAAAATTTATGATAAATATATAAGAATGTTTCGAGAGGATTATAAAAGATTTAATGAAAAGAACTATATAAAAAATCCAAAATTCAAGTATGATGATTTCTTAAAAAAATTTAGAAATGTGGTTAATAATACCAGGCTTATTATATTGAATGAAAATTTGTTAAAAGGACTTATTTCGCAAGAAAGGAAAGAAGTCTTAAAGAATTTTAAAAAGATAGAAGAAAATGAAATACTGTATAAGAAAATTGTAAATGAACTTGAGATTAGTAAGCCTTCGGATCATTTTATGGCAAAATCAAGCTTTTTAAAGGATGAAATACAAAATTTAGCATCGGATGAATTAACTAACACCTTATCTACAAAAGAGATAAAGCATGAAAAAAAACGTAAACAAGAAGCACTTAATGAGCAAACATCTAGTAGTTCTGTAAAAAAAATGTCATTGGGTTTTTTAACTAATGATGATCCTATAGATACGAAAAATGATAATTGTTTCAGTAGCTATACTAATAATTCATCGTTGGTAAAAGAGACTACTTCAAATGTTGTTATTGATGAGGATTCAATGGATACAGAACCGGAAATAGATAGTTCTCCTAGTAACGCAGTTTTTAAAGGCTCATGGGTTAATTTTGTTGAAAGCGATAAAAATTTAGTTAAGAACCAAGGTCAAAATAATTTATTAACATTTTTAGAGAAAGAAATCGAGAAAGCATCAAAAGAGAGTGTGAAGTTTAAGAAATCTTTGTAACATTACCAATATTTATACTGACTATTAGCATAATAAAAATTTTACGATAATTTTTCTAAAAAATAACTCAGCCCATTTTGATTTTAACTAAAAGCGATAATTTAAGCATATACTCAACTTTAATATAGTTAATAATATATTTTACAGTTTATTAACTATATTAAATTAACATTTTGTAATTAAAATTATCTTAGGTAGTTAATATGAAAAGAGTTGATTCACACCATACTAAAATTTATGTAATGAAACTTCAAAGATACCTGCTACCTGAGAATTTTCATGGAATTAAAAATAGTGAGAAAATATCTGTACTAGTACTTGAAAATAAAGAAGTTTTAAATAAGGTGATGCGTAATATTAATATTAGATGTAAAGAGCATAGAATTGCTTATAAAATTAATATTAGTTCTAGCATTAAATCTAGCGGGATTTATTACTTATTTATCCGGGAAAATTTATTTAGGAAAATATATGATACGACATATATACTGCCTGAGGCTTTAAATAATTATTCTAAATATGCTACTTTTATTTTATCAAATGGACTTAATACTGATTTCATTTATTTAATTCGTAGAATAGTAACTCAAGAAGTAAATAACCATGTTAAATATAAAAACATTAAAATTAAAGCTAATGATATATCTTTTGTTATAAGATACTTACTACCAGAAAATCTATATGGGATTAAAAACACTGAAAATCTTTCAGCAATTATATGTCAAGGGACTGAAAATTACTTTGAAATATTTGACAATTTACAAAAACTTTTTCAACAATATCATAGCGGTGAATATTGCAAGAACATAATGAAAGGCTTTTATTTTAAAGATAACTCAGAAAATAAATACATAATACTAAGAGAAGATCATTTAAAAGCAATATACGCTAATTATCAAAATTCAAGGATTTTTAATATTAGTCCAGAATTAGAAAAT
Organism: Alphaproteobacteria bacterium; assembly: GCA_046313435.1. GTDB lineage: Bacteria > Pseudomonadota > Alphaproteobacteria > Rickettsiales > Arcanibacteraceae > JBKBYG01. Next base: position 28,961 of record JBKBYG010000017.1, on the reverse strand, counting down.
AAAATTTTAAACATTGGTAATAGTGCAATAGTTATTCAAGATGAAGTTGATAACGAGTATCAAAGTAAAACTTTAAAAATATTACTTTCTGAATTACTTGCGGATAAGAACCAAAATACTAACAGACAAACAAATTTTTCAAGCAATATTAGACTTACCTCTAAATACAACAGAGAAAATAGCTTTCAAAGCCTATTAAATTCTAAAGATTCTCCAAAAAGACCGCCAAATCCACAAGTTTTAAATTTTCATGATAGTTCTTTAAAAAAATCTAAAGGAAATAATTATCATTGCAGATAAAATTAATTAAGATAATAAATATTCATCGTAATTATATTGAAGCTTATAAGTATAATTTTATACACATATACTAATTTTATCAAATTATTCAAAATTTCAAATTTGTTATACGGAGACTATAGACATTTTGTTAAAGTTACGATATATAACTTATTAAAATAACATAATATTTTCTGTTGAGAGAAAATAAAATAGAGAATTAATAAAACATTAACCTTTTCACAATTATATCTTAAAAATTCTATAAATGTAAGTTTTTATAAGTTTAAATTTTAAAATGATTTTGAATTTAAACTTATAAGAATATTCTGTAAGTTTTCATATATTATATACTGGAGTTAAATAAAAAATGGCAAATATAGGTAAAATTACTCAAATTATTTCAGCAGTTGTAGATGTGCAATTTGAAGATGAAATGCCTGCAATTTTAAATGCCCTAACCTGTGAAAATAATGGCAAAAAGCTGGTACTAGAAGTTGCCCAGCATTTAGGTGAGTCTACTGTCAGAACTATTGCTATGGATTCTACTGATGGGCTAACAAAAGGTATACAGGTTTTTGATACAGGTGCTCCGATATCAGTCCCGGTAGGTCCTGAAACTCTTGGTAGAATTATGAATGTAATAGGCGAGCCTATAGATGAAAGAGGAGAGCTTAATTCAAAACAGAAAGCGCCTATTCATGCAGCTGCACCAAGCTTTGTTGACCAATCTACTGATGCAGAAATTTTAGTAACAGGTATTAAGGTCATTGATTTACTTGCTCCATATGCTAAAGGTGGAAAGGTTGGATTGTTTGGAGGTGCTGGTGTAGGCAAAACGGTACTCATAATGGAGCTTATAAATAATATTGCTAAAGCTCATGGGGGATATTCAGTTTTTGCTGGCGTAGGTGAACGTACACGTGAGGGGAATGATCTCTATCACGAAATGATAGATTCTGGGGTAATTAATTTAAATGATCCAAGTAAATCAAAAGCTGCATTAGTTTATGGACAAATGAATGAGCCACCAGGAGCAAGAGCTAGAGTTGCTTTAACGGGATTAACACTTGCAGAATATTTTCGTGACCAAGAAGGACAAGACGTATTATTTTTTGTAGATAATGTATTCCGTTTTACTCAAGCAGGCTCTGAAGTGTCAGCATTGTTAGGCCGGATTCCTTCTGCTGTAGGTTATCAACCGACTTTAGCTACTGATATGGGAGCGATGCAAGAAAGAATTACTTCAACTAACAAAGGTTCAATTACTTCCGTCCAAGCAATTTACGTTCCTGCTGATGATTTAACGGATCCAGCTCCTGCAACTTCTTTTGCGCATTTGGATGCAACTACTGTTCTTAGTCGCCAAATTGCTGAGCTTGGAATATATCCTGCCGTAGATCCGCTTGATAGTACTTCTCAAATGCTCAGCCCAAGTATAATAGGTGAAGAACATTATAATACTGCTCGGGAAGTGCAAAAAATTTTACAAACCTATAAATCTTTACAAGATATAATTGCAATATTGGGAATGGATGAATTATCTGAAGAGGATAAACTCATAGTTTCGCGCGCAAGAAAAATACAACGATTCTTTTCTCAGCCTTTTCATGTAGCAGAAGTATTTACAGGATCCCCTGGAAAGCTAGTGTCGCTTGAAGATACTATAAGCGGATTTAAAAAACTAGTGGAAGGTGAATATGATCACTTACCAGAAGCAGCTTTTTACATGGTAGGTAATATAGAAGAAGCTATTGCAAGGGCGCATAAAATGGCTAGTGAGGAAGTATAAAATGAGTAATATTGTAGAAAACATGCTACATATCAATATTATTACTCCTGAAAAAACCATTTTTTCTGAAGAAGCTGAAATGGTAGTAATTCCCGGAATTGAAGGAGAATTTGGCGTGCTTGCTGGACATATTCCTTTTATTTCAATTATCAAGCCTGGGATAATAAATATATATAAAGACGGCATAATTGTTAAAAAAGTTTTTGTAGCAGGAGGATTTGCTGAGATTAATAGTCATAATTGTATAGTACTTGCTGAACAGGCAGTAGATATAAAAAATATACAAAAACATGAGTTAGAAGAGAGAATAGCAGAAATATATTCAACTTTAGAAGATGTTACTGAAGTAGAAAATACTAATTATCTTCACGACGAATTATCTGCCTTAAATTATCTTAAACAAAATATTTAAATTAAGTGTTAGCTTACCAAATTGAAAAGTCGAATTCTAATAGAAAACTTTTATTGTGTAAGCTACCTACCCCTACAATTAAAGATACAGAAATACTTATAAAAACTGATTCAATTGGTTTAAATAGAGCTGATTTATATGAAGTAGAAGGAAGTTACAGTGGCCAAGATCCTAATTCAATTCCAGGATTAGAAGTTGCTGGTACTGTAATTGCAATTGGAAATAATGTATCTTCCTTTAAATTAGGTGATAAAGTTTGCGCTCTTCTTGCTTCAGGAGGTTATGCAGAGCAAGTTGCTGCAGAAGAAGCCCTTACTTTTCTTGTTCCAAATAATTTAAATTTTGAACAGGCAGCAGCGCTTCCAGAGGCAATATTTACAGTATTTATGAATTTAGTTGAAAAAGCTCATGCATTAAAGGGCCAAGCCTTATTAATTCATGCGGCTGCAAGTGGTATAGGCACTATTGGAATTCAAATAGCAAAAGCCTTAGGTCTTAAAGTGATTTCTACTGCTTCAAATGATGAAAAAATAAAATCATGTATTGAGTTAGGAAGTGATTACGCTTTTAATTATAATAATAGTAATTTTATTTCAGAAATTCTAGAAGCTACAGATAATAATAAACTAGATATAATTTTGGATTGTTTAGGAGGCGAATTCTTTAATCATAATATAAAATTATTAAAATATGGAGGTAAGTTACTTATAATAGCTTTGCTAAAAGGGCAGTATGTTAATGCAAATTTAGGACCAGCACTAGTTAAAAATATTACTATTTATAATTCTACTCTTCGCTCCCAATCACTAGAATATAAATCCTCCCTAAAGGCTAGAATTGAAACAGAAATTTGGCCCTTGGTAGTTTCAGGTGTAGTTAAACCTGTGATCAATAAAATCTTTGCCTTTGAAAAAGCGCAAGAAGCGTTAGAATATATGAAAGCTGGTAGACATATAGGTAAAATTATTTTAAAAATTTAAACACTATTGCAAGTAATTAATATGTTTTATATTTTTTAAGAAAGTTTTTAAGAAAATTTTAACTTATAAATGTTTAAAATAAATCCTTTTATAGAGATTTCATAAAGTAAAGTACAAATTTATCCTTTAAATATCTGCATAAATATACTAGATTAGTAATATTAGATACAATTAAATTTAATTAAAGGGATAATAAAAAACATGAGTTTACCATTAATGCCAAAAGCAACAGCAGTATGGCTAATAGATAATACCACGCTAACATTTGATCAAATAGCAGAATTTTGTGGTATGCATCCTCTTGAAGTAAAAGGTATTGCAGACGGTGAGGTAGCACAAGGAATTTTGGGTCAAGATCCAGTAGTTGCAGGACAATTAACAATAGATGAAATTAAAAGATCTGAAGAAAATCCAAAAAGAAGACTTGAATTAAGTATAGGCGCTAGAAAGCATCTTGAGGCAAAAAAGAAAAAACCAACAAAATATATCCCTATCGCACGTAGACAAGATAAGCCAGACGCTATTGCGTGGCTGTTAAAAAATTGCCCTGAGGCTAATGAGGCTCAAATTGCTAAGTTAATTGGTACTACTAAAAATACTATAGCTACAATTAAAGCAAAGTCACATTGGAATATTTCTCATATTAGACCACGTGACCCAGTTTTACTTGGACTATGTAGTCAAATTGAGCTTGATAATTTTCTAAATCAAATGAAAATACTTGGAAATATTGCTGAAAAAAAAGAATCAGATACTCAAATATAATACTATGGAAGTCATTACTCGTTTTGCACCCTCACCAACTGGATATTTGCATATAGGTAGCGCTCGTACAGCAATTTTCAATTACTTGTTTGCAAAACATCACAATGGTAAATTTTTACTCAGAATTGAAGATACAGACAGAGCGCGCTCTACAAAAGAAGCAATTGATGCATTAGTAAATGGCTTGAAATGGTTAGAGTTAAATTGGGATGGTGAAGAGATATATCAATTTTCTCGTGCTGCAAGGCATAAAGAAGTAGCTGAACATTTGGTAAATATGGGTAAAGCTTATTATTGCTATCAAACTCAGGAAGAAACTGAAGCAGCCAGGGAAAAAGCTAAAGCTGAAGGAAAGCAATATCAATATGATAGAAAATGGCGTAATACTTCCATCACTCCTCCAGCTAACGTCAAACCTACTATTAGACTTAAAGCAAATTATGAGGGAAACACAATATTAAAAGATCTTGTACAAGGTGAAATATCCTTCCCTAACTCTCAGATTGACGACATGGTATTGCTTAGGTCAGATGGTACTCCAACTTATATGCTTGCTGTAGTAGTGGACGATCATGATATGAATATTACTCATATTATTAGAGGCGACGATCATTTAACTAATGCCGCAAGACAGATACAAATTTATGAAGCTATGGGATGGAAAATTCCAGAATTTGCTCATATACCTCTTATTCATGGTTCAGACGGTGCAAAACTGTCTAAACGGCACGGGGCGCTAGGTATTGAAGCTTATAAAGATATGGGATATTTACCTGAGGCATTGAACAACTATTTGCTTAGACTTGGGTGGAGCCACGGTGATGATGAAATAATTTCTCACAAGCAAGCAATAGAATGGTTCAATTTAGAATCTGTGGGCAAATCACCTTCAAGAATAGATTTCAAAAAATTAGAAAATGTTAATGCGCATTATATAAAGATTTCTGATAATAAAAAATTAGCGAGGCTAATTCAGCCTTTAATTGAGAAAGAGGTTGGTTTTGAGCAGCTTACAGAAAGCCAGATTTCTATTTTAGAAGAGGGTATAGAGGATCTTAAACCTAGAGTAAAAACTATTACGGAACTTGCGAATTCTGCAATTTTTTATATAAAAGAAATACCAGTTACTGAAGAATTAAGATTATCTGTAAACCAATCCGTTGATTATTATTTAAAAATTGCTGTTGAGATAATTTCTTCTATAGATGTATGGAATGCTGAAAATATTGAGCAAAAAATTAAAAATTTTGTGGAAGAGCATGAAATGAAATTTAGTGATTTGGGACAGGCACTTCGTGTTGTATTAACTGGTTCTAAATCTGCACCTGGCATATTTAAAATTATCAAAATTTTAGGAAAAAAAGTTACAATAGAAAGAATAAATACATGGCTAAATTACCGCTCGTTATAGCTCCTGATCCAAGGCTTAAGCAAGTATCAGTAGCTGTAGATAAAATAGATAAAGATTTGCAGAAATTCATGGATGATATGCTTGAGACTATGTATCATGAAGAGGGTGCTGGTCTTGCTGCAGTACAGGTGGGTGTGCTTAAAAGAATTATGGTTATTGATATTGAGGAGATAAAACGTAAAAATCCTATATTTTTTGTAAATCCTGAAATTACTTTTCTCTCTGAAGAGACCTGCATTAAAAATGAAGGATGTCTTTCTTTCCCAGGACAGCGTATAGAAATTGAACGACCTAGCTATTTGACAGTAGAGTTTTTAGATTATGACGGTAATAAGCAAAAACTTGAGGCAGATGATTGGATGGCAAGAGCTGTACTCCATGAGCTAGATCATTTAAATGGCATTACAACTCCTGACCATGCTTCGAAGCTTAAGAGAGAGATGGCTATGAAGCGTGCTTTGAAAATTAAAAAAATTATAGAGCAAAATAAAGAATGAAAATAGTTTTTATGGGCACTCCTGATTTTGCCTGCTATGCTCTTAAAGCTTTAATGGATGAAAAATTTAATATTATTTGTGTTTATACCCAGCCGCCAAAAGAACAGGGCAGGGGTTACAGGGAGCAATATTCGAAAGTTCATCAACTTGCTAAGGAATATAATATACTAGTTAGAACGCCTAAATCTTTAAGAAATCCTGCTGCCCAGGCTGAGTTTAAGGAACTTAACGCCGATGTAGCGATTGTTTCGGCATATGGTATGATACTTCCAAATGAAATACTAAATGCTACTAAATATGGCTGCATAAATATCCATCCTTCTCTCCTTCCACGATGGAGAGGAGCTGCTCCTATTCAAAGAATGATGCTTGCTGGAGATAAAACCACAGGTGTATGTATAATGAAAATGGATGCAGGTCTTGATACTGGTCCTGTAATTTCAAAGAAGGAAATAGAATTAACTGGAAAAGAGAATTTTCCAGAGTTACATGATAGACTAGGGGTTCTTGGCGCTAAGATGTTAATAGATGCGCTTAAAAACATAGATAATATAAAGCTATTAGAGCAGCCTTCAGATGGAGCAACATACGCAAATAAAATTCTAAAAGAAGAAGCTTTAATTAATTTTCAAGAAGATGATATATTACAAATAGACAGAAAGATTAGGGCGCTAAACCCACCTGGAGCATATTTCGAATATAATGGTGAAAGAATCAAAATTTTTGAAGCAGAATTTGAAGAAATTTCTCATAATAATACTCCTAGTAGTATTATTGATAATAAATTCACTATTGCTTGTAAAGGTGGTTTATTATTCCCTAAGACCCTTCAAAGGCCTGGGAAAAAAGCTATGAAAATAGAAGATTTTTTAAGAGGATTTACTTTTAAACTTTAATGCATCGCTATAAAATTACAATCGAATATGATGGCTCAAATTTTGCAGGTTGGCAAAAACAGATAAATGCATGTTCAGTGCAAAGTAATATTGAGGAAGCAATATATTCTTTTAGCAAAGAGCAGGTTACAATTTATGCAGCAGGAAGAACAGATGCTGGTGTACATGCGACAGGCCAAGTTGCTCATTTTGAGTTAAGTAGAAAATGGGATACGTATATAATTGAAAGAGCGCTAAATCATTTTGTTAAGCCGCATATTTCAATAATAAAATGTGAAGAAGTAGATAACGATTTTCATGCAAGATTTTCTGCAAAAGAAAGATGGTATAAATATATTATAATTAACCGCAATGCACATCTAGCATTAATGCAAAACCGTGCTTGGCATTTGCGTGATGAATTGGATATAGAGCTTATGCAAAAGGCAGCAAATTTCTTATTAGGTAAACATGATTTTACATCTTTTCGCACGATAATGTGTCAAGCAAAATCCCCTATTAGAACTATAAATGAAATCAAAATTGAAAGAGTGGATGAATATATAAATATTTATTTAAAAGCTCCGTCTTTCTTACATCATATGGTAAGAAATATAGTTGGCACATTAAAGTTCGTAGGCAACGGTAAATGGACGCCTGAATATGTAGAGCATATACTTAAGGCTTGTGATCGTAGTATCGCAGGCCCTACAGCCCCTGCTTGCGGATTGTATTTAACAAATGTGATATATTAAATGCTGAACTTAGTTTTATCTTTAAATTATATATCAATTTTTTCGGGGCAATTCATATCAGCTTTTTTATGGGTTCTTTTTTTCTACCTTATAAAAAAGGATAATTTCAGTATATTTAAATCTAAAATTACTTTTGATATATATCTTAGAATATTACTTGTCCTAATAGTATGGATGCTAGGAAATAGTATTTTCTTCTCAATATCACCTGCTAAAAGTTTTGTTACTGTAATTAAATTCGCTCTCATTTCATCAATTGGATATTTATCACTAAAAACTGCAAAAAACATTGGAGAAAAAGTTGATAATAATTCAAATAAAATTATTTATGCTCTTATAGTATATAATTTAATTTTAATAATAGAGCATGTTTCGTATTATCCTGTGACAAGATATTTGAGAAATTTACTGGGATTTAATGCTCAAATAGCACAGCCAATAGACCGTGTAACAGTATTATTTACGATATTGTCACCTTATTTATATATGAATCTATATAGAAAAAATTTTCTATATTTGCTCCTTATTATCATCACTTGTATCAGCTATATACTTCACCCGATGAATGCCGCTACTCTTGCTTTTTTTGGAGGGTGGCTTGTAATTTTGCTTTATAAAATAATAAGTGATTTATTTTTAAAAATTTATTTCTTTGTCTTAGGGATAATTTTGTTAACTTGTCCTTGGCTTATGGAATATATAATTGATAGTTCAGTTGCGCAAAATATTTTGCCAAAATTACAAGCTTCCTGGGCGCACCGTATAAAAATTTGGCAAAGAAGCATTGAGCTTATAAAAGAAAAATCATTAGTAGGTTGGGGGGTTAATTCCTCCTCAGTAATTGATCCTATAATACCATTACATCCACATAATTTTTTCCTTCAAATTTGGTTAGAGTTAGGCTTAGTAGGGGTAAATATAGTTTTGCTGGCTTTAGTGCCAATTTATTATTCAATATCGCGCACATCTTTGAAAGAAGCATTGCTTGGCTCACTTACTATATCGATTATTTTTGCTTCCATCAGTTTCGGAATTTGGCAAAGCTGGTTTCTATCTGCAATTTGGATAGGGTTAATCTGCAATATCTATTTTTCTAAAAAACAATAAGCTTATACTTTATAAATATACATCCCTTGATTGTGATTAAATTAATATTTTAATTTAAAAAAACTTATTAATTACAATTAATTTAGCATTAACTAATTTATTATTTTTAACGAGAATAATTTTTAAGAAAGTCTTTTACCTCCTTATTTATGCTATATGTAACATTTGTTAATCGTTAAAATCATTTAAAAAATTAGGCAATTTCTTGTTGCAATATATTAAAATCGATTATACTAATGGTAAATGTTAATTTGCCACTTTAGGTAGAGTAGGTTAATATATAAGCTTACGCTTATAAATTTTTTAAAACTTAAAAAATGAGGCTAAAAATGCAAGCTAATGTAGAACAAAACAAAGATCAAAAAGAAAATACTGATACTGGAATAACATGGGCAGTAAAGCAAATACTAGAGCCTGCGGCAGAAAAGGTTGGCGGCATAGTTGGTGCAATTGGGGGTGTTACTGCATCATATCAGGCTAAATGGATAGCTGAACAACTTGTTGAAACAAGTTCTGCATGGGTAGGAGCAGCGTTACAAAGTGCTCCGCGTGAGTTAGTTATTGGCACTGGTGTATTATTTGGAATTGCAACAGTTGCAATTAATGGAAAAGCTATTAAAATTATAAAAGGCCAAGAATCTGATTCAACTAAGAATAAAAAGCAGGGAGAAGAGATAACAAGCCTTAAAAAGTCTAAGAAAGAGCAAGCTAAAACTATCGAAGGACAAGCTAAAGACATCAAAAATCTTAAAGATGCTAAAGGAGAGCAAGCTGATGAGATTGATAAACTTACTAAGGCTAAAGGAAAGTTAGAGACTAAGGTTAAAGATCTTAAAAAAACTAATGGAACGCAGGCTATTAATATTGCTATACTTGATAAGGCTAACAAAATTCAGGCTACTGATATTGCTACTCTTAAGAAAGCAAAAGTAGATCAGGCTACTGAGATTGCTATTCTCACTAAGGCTGATGAAGAAAAAGCTAAAGAGATTATAAACCTTAAAGAAGCTAAAGGAGAGCAAGATACTAAGATTACTAATCTTACTAGGGCTAAAGGAGAGTTAGAGACTGAGGTTAAAGATCTTAAAAAAAATAATGGAACGCAGGCTATTAATATTGCTATACTTGATAAGGCTAACAAAATTCAGGCTACTGATATTGCTACTCTTAAGAAAGCGAAAATAGATCAAGCTAAGATTATTGAAGCACAAGCTACAAAGATTGCTAACCTTGAAAAAGATAAAGAAGAGCAGGATAAAACTATTGAAGGGCAAGCTACGCAAATTGCAGGACTCGAAAAAGCTCAGCAAGAATTTGAGGATAAATTTAAAAAGCAAGAAAATGTTATTACTTATTTAGAAAGAGAATGTGAAATGTCTAAAAATACAGGTATTATTTTTGCTAAAACAATAAACACGCAGAAAAATGAAATTGAAAACCAGAAAGAGGAAATTCAAAATATAAAGGAAATTTTGTTGCAAATGCAACAAAATATTACGTTGTCTAAACCTTCCGAAAGTTTTGTTGAATCTGTGAGTAATTCTAGACCTCCAATAAAAATAAATCTTTTTAAACCAAGCGATAGTTTTATGGAAAGGGAAAGTAAGCGTAATCCACTTAGAACTAGTGGAGAAAAACTTGTAGATAGTTTTGAGGTGGTAAAAAATCCTATTTCACCTGAAAATGTAAGGAAAAACACTTCCAGTTACCATAGATAAACACTATATATAAATAGCGGTTTAAATTTAAGCCGCTATTTAATCAAATATATAAATTTACTCTATTCCTTAATAATAGTTTACTAATAATGTAAAAAATGTTATTAATAGAAAGACAAAATATATAAAAATAATGAATAAAAAATGCTAGAAGAAAATTTAAACCAAGTAAATTTGGATGATATTAGAACAGAGCTAAATAGGCTTGAAACTGAAGATTATGCTGAAGTTAAAAAAATATTAGAAAATGAAGATGTTAAATCAAACATACAGGAAATTGAAACCAAACTTGATGATAGTTTGATAATTAAAATAACTAATAACTCAAATTTAGAAACTGATCAAAAGCTTGAAATAATAGACCAACTTATAAAGTTAGGTGCAAAAACTGATTTAATTGATGAAAGATTAGGTTACAATATTATTCATTATTTAATGAGTATGTTAGAAATTCCTTCAGATAATATTGATGCAGAATCAATCCCGCAGATTATCAAAATGATTATAGAAAATAATAAAGCATTGTTAAATGCTAAAGTCAATGGGATGACGCCAATTGCTAAAGCTGTGGAAATTTTGAGTCCTGCATTAGTTGAAATGTTGCTTAATCTTGGAGCTAATCCTAATGATCCAGCAGGGCCCAGAATTTCTCCTGTCACTATAAAAAGAACTTCATTAATTGAGGAAGCTTTAATACAATTTTCAAGCTATAGTTCGAAAGAAAATGCATTAAAGATAATGAGCTTGCTTATTCAGCATAAAGCTGTAATTACAAAAGAAATTGGGATGGAATTATGGAAGAGATCTAATGGTTTAAGTTTAATTCAAGAAACAGTAAGTAGAAGCGTTAAGTTTAATTATGAAGATCATAAAATTCTTTTGAATTATGCTATAGAACATAATAATCCTGATATTTTACCTAATTTAAAATTTTTTGGTTCAGAATATTTAGAATTTATAGTTAAACAAAATAAAGATGATAATGAAGCAATTAATAAAATTGCTGATTTCATAGGCCAAGAAAAACAAAAAGGATTAAATTTTATAAGTTTTCTGCGTAAAAATCATACTATAGAAGGAATAGAAGGTAAAATTTTGGATGAAGAACCATGGCTTAATGTTCAAGACGAAAATAAACATACAGCTTTGTTTAGGAATATCTGTGGTGAAACAAATATAAGAATTACTGAGCTACTTTTAAAACATGGGGCTAATCCTGATGTTTTAGTGGGAAATTCTTCATGCTTAGCACAAGCTACGCACCTTAATGACGCAGCAACTGTTAAATTATTACTTGAACAGGACGCTGATCCTAATATTGATCATAATGATCCTCTAACTCATGCAATATATAAAATAAATGTGGAAATAGTAAAATTATTACTTGAATATGGTGCAAATGTAAGTAATAAAGAATATCCTACACTTTATGAATTAGCTATTCGTGAAGTAAATTCTAGCCGTAAGGAAATAGAAGCTGGAAATAATGAAAGTGTTACTAAACTGAGGGATGCTAAAGAAATAATGCAGCTTTTAATTGAATATGGTGCTGAACCTGAGTATTACATTTATGATACGCAAAAAGAAGCAGAAGAAAATTTTGTTGCAAAAGCACCTATTAAAACTGTCATAAAATCATACTTCATGCGTCAGGAAGCTTTTAGTGAATATTATAAATTTATAGATCTAAAAAATGCACGTAAGCGCGCTGACTCTAAAGTTAGATCTGAATATTACAGGGAAAATAAAACTATCTTAACCAAAATGCTTAAACAGCAAAAAGATTTTGATGAATATTTACCTCAAAATGGCTTATATAAAAAATACACGAGTGGTGAGACAATTAGTAAATACAAACAAGCATTTGCAAGGCAAGTAGAGAAATTTAACAAAAATGAGTTATCCATAGATATGTTCGGAAAATTCATAATATTATTATGCAGTAAAATTGCAAAAGACAGCATCTATTCTGAATTTATTATATCAAAAGTTAAAACTTTTTATGCAGTTAGAGAAATAAATCGAACTTTATCTAGTCCTGAATTTCAAGATATATATAACAAAGTTATTGTAGATAAGATCAAAGAAGAAAAAAATAGAAAGCCATTCCTTCTTGAAATATTGTCAAACCCATTTTTACATAAATTATTTACACATTATTTAAATAGAAGAACTATTTCTAATTTAATACGTGCTACAAATTCTGTGAGAGCTAGCGCAACGAATGATCAAGTTAAAATTGAAATAAGCGATCAAACTGAAGTTGCAACTGATACTCCACAACAACCTGAAGTTTCTAGGACAAAAGAAAGCTGGGTTATGAGAATAGGTGATAAAATGGAAGCATTAGCTTTTGGAGACATAGATAGATTACTTAAAAGAAGCCATGAGCCTGCAAGGAAAAGATAAGTATATTTCTTGCATTTAATATTAATTTAATAAATAAAGCTTATTCTCAATAAATTACAATAATATATACGAAAGGTTGGTTTTGAAGCTATTTATTTATTTTACTATATTAATGATTTCTCGTATAGCAATCGCTGAAGAAGATATTATACTGAGAGATTCAAATAAATGTCTAAGATATTTTTCTTATTTTGAAAGAACACATAATATTCCTCAAGACCTACTTAAAGCTGTTTCGATCATTGAAACAAAAAGATGGCATGATAATTCAAAAACTTATCTTCCTTGGCCTTGGGCAGTAAATTCTCAAGGCAAAGCTTACTATTTTAATTCAAAGCAAGAAGCAATAAGAGAAGTAAAAAAAATGCTTGAAGCAGGGCAGAAATCAATAGATGTGGGCTGCATGCAAATTAATCTACATTATCATCCAAAAGCCTTTAAAAATTTAGAAGAAGCATTCGAGCCTAGAAATAATATTTCTTATGGAGCGTCATTCTTAAAGAATAATTATGAAAGGCATCAAAACTGGAAAAATGCAGTAGCAGCATATCATTCAGAAACTCCAGAAAAAGGTCATCCATATGCATATAAAGTTATTAATGAATGGCATGGCACTAATTTAAAACTAGTCAATAATGTTAATTCAAGATCACATAGACAATACGCATCAAATAAATATCAGGATAAACACGCCTCATATGCTGCAAGTAATAGGAAATATGGTAAATATGCTAATTTAAATTCCCAGAGAAGAAAAAGTGATTTAATGATTAAAGTAAATAATAAATCACAGCAATATAGTGTTGCACAAGACATGGCTCAAGATGCAATTGCTTCTTTAAATAAAGGCAAGACTTTAAAAAATCTAACTTTTGTCGACTAATTTAACGGGCGTAATCAAAATGAACTATATTAAATATTTCAGTTTCAATTTGTCCTGAAATTTGTACTGCGTCATCAAAATTATTTCTTACTTCTTGAATTGCTTCTCCCATAACTGAATCGACATAAGTAGGCTGTGTGAAATTATAGAAAACAGCCTCAGCTTTATCCAATGCTTCGGTATTGTAATCATGTGCAGATGATAAATGCCTATATTTTTCAATCATGCTAGAGGATTGTTCTGCAATATGTATTTCATCAATAGCTTTATTTTTTAATTTAAGCATATCCAATATAAAACTAGCCTTATCATATATATAATAAAGATCACTTGATACTTCAGTATCAACTGGGTCAAAGAATGAATAAATCAAGTCTGAATCAATTAAAGTAGGATGGGTGTAATTAAAATCCCAAATTTTAGCTAAATTATCTGCTAAATTTTTATGTAGGTTAAATTTTTCTAAAGCAGGCTCGTTAAATTTATTTGCAATCTGGTTATGTAAAATTAAATTATATCTATTTGCTAAATTATAATGATATGAGATTTCAAGCCCATACTTTAACTTATTTACAGTATATTGTAAGTGATCAAATTTGTTTTTCATAATTCCCTCATTTGAAGTATAATATTTATGAAAAACATAATTTGGTTAACAAATGGTTAAATCATTGGTCCAGATTTGCCAGCTTTGGAAATACTTTGGGTAACTGTATTAGGAAATTCTTTTTTGAATTGTTGAATTGTATCTTTTACTTCCTTTAATTCTTTATGCAATTTTTGATCTTTCTTTAAAAATTTATCGATTGCAAGGAATAACGTTTTTAGTAGACCAAGTTCAAGTATTGATTTAAATGATAAATTACTGAACTGGTTTACTTGGTCTTTTAAGGATTCTTTTTTATTAAGCAATTCTTGCTGTGGCTTAAATGCTGTTTTAATTTCAGCAATTAAAAGTCCTTCATTAAAAAACTCTCTTTTTTCCTTAAAAGATTTATATAGTTCTTGATTTTCAATAAGTATATCTGAGATTGAAATAGTAATTTCATTTTTATATTTGAAATCTAAATCGTTAAAAGATTCTTTAGAAACTTTTTCACAAAATATTTTGTAACGTGCTGCTTCCTCATATTGTTCTGGAGAAAGTATAAAATCTAATTTTTTAAATCCATCAATATAAATATTTGCAAGAGTTTTGAATCTATTATCTTCAGTTGACTGCTTAAGAGTTTCTAACTTTTCAATAATACTTAATGAGCTCATATTTATGTCTAGCTTAGGATCGTTAAGTAATGCCAGGCTAGATTTTTTTAAAAACTCATCTTTCTTTAAATCAGATTTACAACATCCTAAAGTAATATCAACAATTTCTTTTATAGTTTCAACAGGAATTGTATTTTTAGTTCGCTTAATATCCTTGACAATTTGTTCAATAAAATTCTTGTTTTCCTCATAATTGTCCCTATTATGCTCAGCAATATAACTTAGAACTTTAGTTGCACCATGCACAATGTAAGTTTGAGATATGGTTGCCAGGTTTTTGTCAAATGAGGATATTATTTCTATTGCTTTCACATCATCATTTTTAGCAATAATAAGGTCAATGCCGCTTTTAATATCATTTTGGTCACAATATTGTAAATTCTGACTAAAAGCTTCATAGTCTTTTTTTGATAAAGCTTTACCGGCAGCAGTATTAACACCCTTATAACTCATCAAAGTTGTAACAAGCATTGAACCATAGAGTGTATCAATATTGTTTGTATTCTTATATTCATTATAAGTTTCAGTATATTTACTTATAAGCTGCTCTTCAGTTTCAACCCCTAATGTTTCAAAGCTTCTTCCCTCGTCGTTCATTAGAAAATAATTGTAGGCCCTTAAAATTTCTTCATCAGTTAATTTTGTTTGAAATATTTTATCCGTAGCTTCTCTTTCTTGTTGGATTTTTAATTTTTTTTCTAAATTATTATTTGAACCAGGCATAATTTCTCCTAAAATATATTTATTTTATAGGAACATTAACAGCGCAAATTTAATAAGAGGTTAAAATTCTAAATTTCTGTCAAAGGCCAGCGGTCTTTAGGAGCAAAGTTAAAATCAGTTTTGTATCCCGCCTTTAAACGCTCTATAGCGGCCCACCCTATCATAGCTGCATTATCTGTACATAAATTAACTGGAGGAGTAATTAATGTGAAACCATGCTCTTTTGCAAGAATTGAAAGTTCAGTGCGTAAATATTGATTTGCCGCTACTCCGCCGGCAATGACCAAAGCTTTATTGAAGTAAGATTTATTGTAAATTTCAATTGCATTTTTTAGCCGATTTTTCAAAATTTCTCCAACTATATATTGAAATGATGCTGCTATATCAGCTTTATCTTGATCAGTACCAGCAGATTTTTCAATTTCTCTTCGTACTGCAGATTTAAGGCCTGAAAATGACATATTACAGCCATCTTTACCGATAATTGATTTAGGAAACTTAAATCTTAATTTATTTCCATATTGTGCAGTTTTTTCAATTATTGGTCCTCCTGGATAATCAAGTCCAAGCATTTTAGCAACTTTATCAAAAGCTTCACCCACAGCGTCATCTATAGTTGATCCGAGTAAATGGTATTTGCTTAAACTCTCAACAATAATGAATTGACAATGACCCCCTGATATAAGTAAAAGTAAAAAAGGATATTCAACATCAGAAGTAAGTCTTGCAGTAAGTGCATGACCTTCAAGGTGATTAATTGCGATAAACGGTTTGTTAAGTGCGAAAGCCATAGATTTAGCAAACATTACTCCAACTATAACTCCTCCAATTAGACCAGGTCCGCCAGTAACAGCAATAGCGTCAATATCATTAAAATTTAGTTCAGATTTTGCTAGGGCTTCTTCCACTAATTTAGAAAGATATTTCATATGTGACCTTGCGGCAATTTCAGGTACTACTCCTCCGTAAGGACGATGTTCGTCTAGCTGTGATAAGACTATGTGTGAAAGGATTTGTTTGTTTTCATTTATAATTGCAACAGCAGTTTCGTCGCAAGTAGATTCAATAGATAAAACTTTTAACATATATAATAAAATCTTTTTTAAAATATATGCTAAAAGCTTAATTGATAAAGTGCAAGATATTATTGATATATTTTTTGTAGTTCAGTAGTTTTCATTGCAGAAGCTACAGCATTGAGTAAGTCTTCGCAATCGTAAGGCTTTCTTACATACCCAGCTATACCTATATCGCTTGCCTTTTCTAACTCTATATCATTTGAACTGCCAGTTTGAAGAATTACAGGTATCTGGCTAAGATTTGGATCAGATTTTATCTTCTTTAAAACGTCTAGGCCTCCAATTCCAGGCATCATCAAATCAAGCATTATGACATCGATCTTTTTCTGACCAGATTTTAACATATCAATTCCCTTATCTCCCCCCAGGGCAGGTACAACTTCATATCCATTTGCCTGTAAGAATAATTCAATTACTTCTAAGCAAATTTCTTCATCATCTATAGCAAGTATTGTATGTGTCATATTCTTGTCCTCTATTATTATTATCCGTATAACTATTTGTATAAACTAGAATAACTAAAAAAGGGTTAAATAGTTCATATCAAAACGAATTTTTTGCTATTAAGTTTTTAATTTTTGAATTATCTTTTATAATTAGACATAAAATAATTAAATCTATATATAGTTTTACGATAAAAAATATAAAAAAATTATCTATGAAAAATTTTACTTTGTAATAAATAAACAACTTAATGAAATAAAAACTGGTTTAAATTTTATTATAAGTCTACTTGATAAATAGCTTTAAAGACATTATACTTATATAAAATTATAAGATTAATATGGAGTTTATAATATATGGATTACACAAAATATAATTTTGCAACTTCAAAGACTGAAACAATTAATATTGATCAGGGCTTACGTAGCTTTATGTTGCAGGTTTATAACTATATGGCAGGAGCTCTTGCCTTAACAGGATTATTAGCAATAATAGCTGCATCATCAGAAAGTTTTATGTCTATGCAATATGTCATGCAGAATGGTAGAGCCGTTGGTGTATCAGGACTAGGATATTTAATTATGTTTGCTCCTTTAGCAATAGCTTTATTCTTTAGCTTTGGTATGGCAAGAATGAGTGTAGAGAATGCTAAAACACTATTCTGGGTGTATGCTGCGACTATGGGATTATCACTTAGCTCAATTTTCTTAATGTATACAGGTACTAGTATTGCTAGAGTATTCTTTATTACAGCATCAGTATTTGGGGGGATGAGTCTTTATGGTTATACAACAAAAAGAGATTTAACAGCTTTTGGATCCTTTTTAATTATGGGATTATTCGGAATTATAATGGCTTCTGTAGTAAATATATTTTTGAAAAGTAATGGTGTTCAATTTGCTGTTTCGATCTTAAGTACTTTAATTTTCACTGGTTTTACGGCTTATGATACTCAACGCTTGAAGCAAGTATATTATGAAGTTGGATCTAATGGAGAAGCTACAAGTAAAGCCGCATTAGTCGGAGCATTTACCCTCTATTTAGATTTTATTAACCTGTTTATGCAATTACTTAGATTTTTTGGAGATAGAAAGCAGGACTAAAAACTCAGCCGAAGAATTGCTTTAAAGAGAGCTTAGAATTCTAAGCTCTCTTTTTATTTTTCAGACTTAATTACAAGTTTTGACAAAGGAAGACTATAGCCATCAATAGTATGATTTAAATTCGTAAATGTCTCATATAAAGCTTGAGCTTTGATGTTTTTATGGAGTTTAGCATTAAGTGATAAATGAGGAATATAGTTATCCTTTTGAGTAAAATCACTCATTTTATATTTGCTATTTTTATAGCTCGATACAAAATTATTAATTTCATTATTAAGTTTGATAAAATCAATTCCATTTTTTGGTAAAGCTACTATGTAAGGTGTTCCTTTACCAAGCATGCTGAGTACTCCAAATTGAAAATACATTTCATCTTTGATATGAAATTTTAGCAGATTTTTTATTTCCGTTTTTAATTCTTTAATATCACTGTCTTCAACATTTTCTATAAATCCTAAAGTAACATGATATTCAAAGTTCTTATGATTAAAATTAAACTTTCTCTCAAATCCATAGCTTTTTGTAAATTGCTCATAAATTTTATCTCCACATTCTTCTGAAGTATAAAGGAAAATAGCAATATTTTTTGCATATGATCCTTGGCTAAAAAATATTATAGTAACTAATATAATAAGTTTTTTCATTTTATCTTATATTTGTATATTGAATTTTTTAAATGTAGGATTATAAAAATTATTAGATTTGTCACAACAATTAATGGTCCTGTAGGAGCATTAATTTCTTGTGAAAGAAACACGCCTATAATGCTCGCAATTACAGAAATTATACTCGCACAAATGATCATTTGCTTAGGGGAAGAGCTGATAATTTTAGATGTTGCAGCGGGTATTATAAGCATGGAAGTAATAAGTAAAATCCCCACGATTTTAATTGATATAGTTATAGTAATAGCAATCAGAAAAATTAGTTCTAATTTAATGCGTTTAACTGGTAATTTATCTGCATAGGCTAATTCTTTAGAAATAATTATTGTGATTATACTAGCCCATCTTAATTTAAGCCATATATAAATTAAAACTAAAATAATATAAATTTCAAAAATTTCTAATTCTGCGACTGCTAAAATGTCACCAAATAAATAGTAATTCAAATCAATTTTCAATTTATTCGAATAAGAATTAACTATTATACTAATCGCTAAGCAGCTCTGAGCTAAAATTCCAAGTAAGGAATCATTAGTATGTTTGCTATCAAGTAAGTTTAAAATAAATGCAATAAGAATTGCAAATATTAATCCAGCAACTATAGGAGAAATGTTGAATGAAATCCCTATAATTATACCTAGTAAGATTGAATGCGACAAAGAATCACCAAAGTAAGACATTCTTTGCCATAACATAAAACATCCAAGTACACTTGCGCATAAGGCTATACCTATACCAGCAATTAATGAGGTCATTAAAAAACTATTCATGCTATAAAATCTTGAGTATATTTCTAATTATATGATAATGATCATCATATATTTCAGTAGGATTAAGTTTATTCAAAGGATACCAGGATATCTCTTTCCCGGCATTGTTGTTTATGAAATGATTTGAGTCTGGATCATTAGGTAATTCAAAGTAAAAAACATATGTAATTACTCTCCCAAGACTTGAACGCTGAGGCTCATCAAAAATCCTAGCTGATCTCACGTAATCCTTTAATTTATTAGAAGACAAATCCAAGTTTGCTTTTTCTTTTAATATTCTTATACATTCTTCAAAAAGTTTTTCATTTGAGTTTACAAAATCTCCGGGTAATTCAATTAACCCTTTTCCTGGAATATTTTGACGTCTAATGAATAAAACATGGTCGTGTTTTACTATAGCTGCAGCTACAGTAATAAATATAGGTAAATACGGCGCCTTATCCCATGCTTGCTTGTATTGATTTACAAATTCTGCTTCTTCTACTAATGATTTATAATAGGGTAAAGAAGAAAATTCTAATAAATAACTATACACAGATTCGTGCAATTTTTCTATTGAGCTAGTTGATAAGTTTTGATTATTTAAAAACTCTTCTCTAATTGGGGTTGAAGAAATATTTTTTTCATTTTCGATAGCAATATATTGCCAATCTGGGAAAAGTTTTAAGTAATATGAAGAATGATCCTTTTCATGGCCAATCAAACCAATTTTAAACTCATTATTTTCTGAAAATGAATCTATAATTGATTTGACTTTTTTAACAGTAATTTCTATCCATAATTTATCATTATATAGCACATCATCTAAGCCTTTAATAATAATTCTATTATTATCAAAAAGAGTAAAGCATCTGCGAATCATTTCTTCTCTTTCTTCAACAGTCCAAGGATTACGTATGGTACGAGGACTATTTGCTGAGCCACATAAAATCACTACATTATCAGCTAATTCTAATGCTTTTTGAACAATTTTATAATGTCCCAAATGAAAAGGCTGTAATCGGCCAATGAATATTAGAAAGTCAAATTGTTTTTTTAGCATGAGTATAAAAAATTCCTTTTTTGTTTATAACAATTATTAATATTATATTAATATAGGCTAGCTAATTTATAAAGCATTAATTTAATTAAAATCACAGGAGTGTTAAATGAAGCTTGTATATGAAACTAATGTAACTTCTTCGGGTGGCCGGACAGGTTGGGTTAAATCAGATGATAATTCATTAGATTTAGAATTATCAAGACCGGCAGCTCTTGGGGGAAAAGAAGGATATACTAACCCTGAACAGCTTTTTGCTGCTGCTTACGCTGCCTGTTTCAATAGTGCTTTGAGTCATGTGGCTAAAAAAATTAAAATTCAATTTACTGAGAGTAATGTAACGGCTAGTGTAGGTCTATTTGATTGTGAAGAAGAAGGATTTAAACTTACTGTTAAACTCAATGTAAATATTCCTGAACTTTCTGATGAAATTGTCGAAAGGTTAATGCACGAAGCGCATAAAATATGTCCGTATTCGAATGCTACAAGAAATAATATTGATGTAAAGCTAAATTTAATATGTAACAATAAGCAATAAAATTAACAATTGCTTTGTTAATTTATTTTAGATATTTGTTTACAGGATGCTTAAAAAATGTTAAAAACAAATTTATGTTATTAACATATAATTAAGGGATTCTATATGTCAAATAAGCAACTTTATAAGGATTTAATTAAAAAGAAATTCAAATTGTTTGAAGATATAATGGAGGATTTAACAAAAAGAAAGGAAATTAATAGCCATACTGAGCAATCTTCAGAAGATATTCAGGAAATAGCTAAAATTAATGTTCATTTAAATGAATCCCAAAAATCTCTCATAGAAATTACAGATGTTCTCAACCATAAGATATATATTGGGCCAAATAGTGATATTGAAGAAAGAATGAAGCCATTGGTACAAGAATTATTTCTTGCAGAAACGGCTGAAGATTCACAAAGCTCTTCTCCAGATATAGTAAAAATCTTAGGAGCAAATTATGAAGCTATTGATAACATAATTGATAAGTGTTTTATTGAATAATATTAAAAGATACTAAACTTTAGCGCTTCAGAAACAATTGGAGATACAATCTCAGCATTAATGTTATTTTTATTTAACCAAACACAACCATCTGAATCTTCTCCTTCATGGTCATATTTTACCTTGTCGTTATTTATTATAACCTTATACAGGATTGCGATATGTCTTAATGTATGGGGTTTATTATTTTGATGATAATTAAAGAAAGTACTAAACGCAGATAATTGCGTGTAACTCAAAATATCTGTGCCTATCTCTTCTTTTATTTCTCTCATTAATGCTTCTTCAATAGACTCGTGTTTTTCTAAGCTTCCCCCAGGTAAGTCCAGAAGGCCTTCATAAGGGCCTCTATTTTTTTTGATAAGTAAAATTTTGTTATTATTAGTTATTAATGCGTATACTCCTAAATGAGAAGTATAAATTCTGTCATGTTTTATCATACAAAATCCATGTAAGATCTCGTTGCAAGAAATAAGTTTGATTTTCATCTGGCTCTACGCAAGTAAGAGTTACCCATCCATTGCCAAAGAGCTTTTGCAATATTTTCTGCTCAGCAATAATTTTGTCAAGTTTTGAACGCGTAGCAAACACAATTGTCATAAGTCTTTGTAGCTCATGGTAACTTTGTGTATCGGATTCATATACTGATTGAAGCGGTAAGCCTGTCATCAAATCACTAGCATTTCCTTGCATAATACCAAATTTGCCAATAATATTTTTAGTGATTTTACTTCCTGCTCCATAGGCTGCATTATTAAGGGTAGAAAATAAATATTGAGAGTTAATCCATTGCGCAACCACCATAGGGGCGGTTAAGATAGCAGTAAGTGATTCACCTTTAAGATCTTGAGTATAGTCATATGAATGAAGAAATGATCTCCCTTGAAGATTAATATTCTTAGTTAAGTTACGTGGAGCAATAATGAATGAAGCATTACGTGCTAATCCCCATTCTGGACGTACTTGCGCCCAGTCAATACTGCGAAGCAAGGCGTGAGTAGAAGGATTTCTCTCATTAACCCTCATATTATTGCATCTCCACATATTGTTTATATGGCGAGAAATCTGGAGATCGTGTTTTAGTTGATCCACTCCTTCAACATTATTTTTATTAAAGAATATTACCTCATCTGTAGTAGTGTTATGCTCAGCTGCAATAAATTTTGTGTTATTTGGAATTATAATATTTTTTGCTTCTAATGAAGCTCGTACTTTATGATCATTAAGTATTTCTGCCATAATACGTGCATTGCTTGCTCCATGCCGGCCACCGCAGGCTCCACAATCAAGCGCAGTTGCAAAAGCGTTATTAAGTGTAGTGCTTCCATGCCCACATAATACTACGAGTGGTGAAAAATTTTTAGTGAGTCCTATAATCTTCAGTATTGATTCTGCATAAGAACATCTATCCAAAAAGCATATATCTTCAAGATCTAGCGTTAACTGATGAATTGGACGTATAGAATTTGCAATACGACTTTTTAACTTATGAGCGAAATAGGGATAAAAACTTTTTAAGATCATCCAAGCGCCGCTCCATACTCCAAGAGTTTCAACTAAGGCAAAAGGTGTAGCAAAAGTATATTTTAGTGACTGATAAAAACCCTTGATGTTGTTAAGTTTTCCACATCCTTCTTTATCTCTTATACGCAAATTATGCAAACAGCTTAGAAATTCCTTTACTATATGTTTTGGCTTAACTAATACAGGGCAAGAAGCGTAATTTTCTCCAGTTAATTCATTCTCTATTTGCACCGGAATACCAAAAAATCCTGCAAACCCAAAAGTTTCATAATCACCAACTGTTTCTATAGCACGACGAAAAGGTTCAGAGCGTACATCAATGCAAAATACAAACTGTGCTTTATGTGTACGATGCCTCTGCAAAGGCTGTGATACTATTTGCTGTAAAAGGGGCAGACGGTATTTTTTCTCCGATTCTAGTATTTGCGTCAAAGGACTTCTTTGCTGCGATATTTTAGAGAGTACCTGTTCATACCATTCAAGCAAGTCTTTTGCCTCGGGCCAAGTCATAGCTGTAATTATTAATCTAACTGCCAAATAATCTGATTGACTTACTGGTTTTGCAGGATCTATTTCATTCCACTCAGTACAATATTTAATATATGACGCCCATCCGGGTAGAGTAGTAAGTATCAAAGTCATAAACTTTTGACGATCTTCTTTTTTAATACTTAAGCGCAATAAACACTCTGCAATTACCTGTTCTGAAGAATCAGAAAGAAACTTAAGCCATTCCTTTTTTTCTAAATTATGTTCATGTAACTGCTCGTCAAAGAGAGCAAGTTGACGCCATGCGCTGTAAAGCCCTTTTTTTCGTAAAGGCATAGTTATTGTTGCTTGACCATTATCAAAAAATGCTTGCAGCCATTTGATGGTTAGGCGATTTATTTTTGCCATAGGCTCTGGTAAATCTTCTTGCTCAAAGTAAGCAGCACCTTGTATAAAAGATTCTTCGATTGGTAAATGCTCTAAACCTTGCAATGGATTGACTGCAATAATATTTTTAAGTGGCCAAAATGGTGCAATTACCTCCCAACTTTTTTGCACCTCATCCCTTAAAATTAGTGTTTCAGGATTTAATTCGTAATGTTCCATATTCAATACTTGAGAGATTTGTGCATTTTTCATTAATTATCCTCATAGATATTTATATTGGTTACGATTATAGGTAATGGTAGTAGGATGGGGTTGGCTGCTGTTCAAGCCTTTAACATAAAGTTTTCTTATCCATTTATCCATCCAACTAATATTTGCAAGGTAATGATAAAATAACATACCAAGCCAACATCCAATAAAAATAAATATACCTATAATATGGAAGAAGTTTAGGGTCTGTGGCTGCATAAGGTTTAATGGGGCAAGAAAACTTTCAATTAAATGAATACTGGTTCCATAGATCAAGCCGATAATCAAAGTGGCTATTACTGCCACAGGAAGTTTTATCAAGCTATTAATCTTTAAAATTGCTAAAGCAAATTGACATCCTGCAATAAACGAAATTGCTATTAGTACAATATTAGTATCTTGTGCAAATAACAATTTATTGCTGGCAACTGCAAAACCATAACTACCAGCTATACCACAAAGCAATGAGCAAACGAAAGAAAGTAGTGTAGGTGGATAACCAAGATCAAGCCTTTGTTCTTTCACAGCGTTTCCTGAAGCAAGAAATAAATAGGCTTTAAACATCCCATGAAAAATAAGATGTGCTACAGCTGCAGGGAATAGACCAAGACCACATTGAACTATCATGAAGCCCATTTGACCCATTGTTGAACAAGCAAGCATTCTTTTTACATCATTTTGCATAAGTTTCCAAAACGTACCTAATGTGGCTGTTGTTAACCCAATTATAAAAATAATAGTAAGTAATCCTGGATCTCTTAAATAAAGAGGTGCAAACCTTACAAGTAAAAAACCACCACCATTTACTATACCAGCATGCATTATAGCTGATACTGGTGTAGGAGAATTAAGTGAGCTTATAAGCCACTTATGAAAAGGCCAAATAGCAGATTGCGCCATAGCACCAAGGATCAATAATATCAATGCAAATGTGATAAAAGGAGAATTCTTTTTTGTCTGAATTACAGCCTGAATTGATACAAGTCCTGTTGCGTTATAAAGCAACAAAAAAGCAATGGCGATCGATAATACTCCAAATAAATAGATTTTAGCAGTAAGAACTCCTGAAGCTTTTGCTGCCTTCCAGTTTGCTTTGTGAACCATTAGCCTTGTTAGTAATGCATTACTTATTGCAAGGACGCCAAAAAACATCACCATATTGTCTGCAGATACCATAATCGTTACTGCAGCAATTAATAATGTTAAAAAGATAAAAAAAGAGCAGTATTGGTTATCTCC
The DNA here is from genome assembly GCA_046313435.1 of Alphaproteobacteria bacterium. Lineage (GTDB taxonomy): Bacteria > Pseudomonadota > Alphaproteobacteria > Rickettsiales > Arcanibacteraceae > JBKBYG01. Next base: position 3,080 of record JBKBYG010000017.1, on the reverse strand, counting down.
TTTCATGTAACGAGAAGCAAAATTGCCAACAGTAACTCCAATTAAAACTACTAGTATAATTATTGACATGGCAAGTAAATCCATATTAAAAAAATTTTTTATCATAAGTTAACCTTTCATTATTAGATATTCTGGCCTTATTGCGTAATCTTATAAGTTATGCTAATATTAGACAAGTTCGTAATTCTTATACTAATTATTAGGATTTCTAATGAGTATTGACACAATCACCTTACAATGTTTTCTGGGAGTTGCTGAAACAGGCAGTTTTACTAAGGCAGCAGAGCGTGTAGGTCGATCGCAGTCGGCAATTAGTCAGCAAATGGCAAAACTTGAGAATCTTCTTTGCAAGCCCTTATTTGTTAGGGGTAAAGCTTTTTCACTAACTCCTGAAGGAGAGGTATTCTTGGGGTATGCGAGGCAAATTTTTGCATTGCATTGTGAAGCGATGGATCGTTTCAAAGAACCTGAATTAGAGGGAGAAGTGCGTTTTGGACTTCCAGAAAATTTTGCTAGTGTTTTTTTATCTGATGTTTTAGCCGATTTCCTTAGAATCCATCCTCGAATTTTACTTAGGATTGAATGTGATTTAACTCTTAATCTGTTTGATCGATTTAAACAAGAAGAATTTGATTTGGTCCTTGTGAAGATGAACAGACCTGAAGATTTTCCAAACGGGCTTGATGTGTGGTCTGAGCCACTCAAATGGGTTGGCAATTCAACTCTCATTGATCCAATAAAGCCTCTTCCGTTAGTACTTTCACCTCAACCATGCGTATATCGAGCATCCGCAATAAAATCTTTGGAAAGTGCAGGCCGTGCATGGAGAATGGTATTTTCCAGCCCCAGTTATGCAGGAACCGTTGCTGCTGTTAAGGCTGGTATGGGTATAACAGTTATGCCTCACACTATGATACCAAACGAGCTTGAGCGTATGGAAGATTTAATTATGCCAAAACTTGAAGATACACATGTATCGCTTTTAAAACATCGGTCTGATAATCCTGCTGTTAATTCACTTGAAAGCTTTGTATTAAAGCAGCTTAGACACTGATTTGTATAATAAATATTTTGCTATAATTGTTTAAGTTAAATTTGGTGCAAAGAACTAGGAAAGGGGCTTACAAATAGTGACGAGTAACAATGAACCAACTTTCCATCATATAACTATAAAACGATCAGTACCAATTATTATTTAAAGAAGTGAGTATATTAAAGATAGCAGGATTTGCAAGTATGTGTTTGGACATCTATGTGGCGGAGAGAGAGGGATTCGAACCCTCGGTACAATTAAACACTGTACGACGGTTTAGCAAACCGCTGCCTTAAGCCGCTCGGCCATCTCTCCAAAAAGATTTTACATAAATAACAGAAATTTATATTATTGCCAACAAGAAAATTGATAAAATGATTATTATTCTTTAAAAGGCTAAAAACTCAAATTTTGACAATTTTTTCAATTTCTTTTATTTAATAATTATTTTTTACCTTAGGATTTCATTTCTATCAGATTTTTGATTTTTAACAAAATCCTTCCATTTAGTTATAGTTCTTTTAGTCATTATTTCCTGGTATGTTTCAATAGCAGTTTCATCATCTGGGTTTAAATCTAAAGATATATTTATTGCACCTTTAGCTAAAATTAATTTATTTTGTTTCATCAAGCAGTAAGCTCTATTTAACCATGCATCAGCATCTTTTCCTTCGGAAATTTTAATTATCTGGTTAAAATATTCAAGTGCTTTGCTGGGGTTTCCCTGCTCTGAAGCACACATTCCTAATTGATTTAAGGTAATTATATTTTTAGGATTATGGTATAAAGCTTTACTATAATATTTTGATGCCTCATCAAATTTATTATCTTGATATAGTTCATGACCTACTTGATTTAATGCTTCTGAATAATCTTGTTTCAAAGCATTGAAAAGCTCCGTGTTATCTTTAGAAACGAATTTCAACCCAGCTTCATAATATTGAAGAGATTCCTTACTTTGTCCAATTTTATCTAGTAAATTAGCTAGACTATGTAAAATATAAGGATTTTCTTTATCGATTGAATATGCTTTAAATAATAGTGAAGAAGACTCGCTGTATTTTCCTTGCTTAAATTTAAGTAAACCCAAATTATGCAAAGCGCTGGAAAAATTTGGGTTAATTTCTAATGCAATAATGTGACATTCTTCCGCTTTAACAATATGACCAATATTTTGATAGGCTAAGCCCAAACTATCAAAACTATCATAGCATTCAGGCGTCCATTCTGTTTTTTTATAAAAAGCTATTGCTGCTTCATCATATTGTTTTAAATATAAATGTGATTTACCAATATAATAATAAATACTAGCTTTACATGAAGCATAAATTTCAATTGGAGGAATGTTTTTATATTTTTCTACTTCTTTCAAAGCTTGGTTAAAGCAAATTAATGCTTCCTGATATTTCCCTAGTCCAAAATTTTCTTTTCCTTTAACAAAATCCTCAGATTCTATATCTTCCATTTTTTTAACCTTAAGTAAGTAAATTAATTAACCTATCTATATATTCTAATTTTGTCTTTGTCAATGTGTGTTTAGAGAGCTTTAGATTGATTGTGATTAAGGGAGTTATGTATATTTTCATTTAAGAAAGGAAAATTATTAAAAATGTTTAGTGTTTTTAGCAGTCAAAAGAAATAATAAATGCCTTAAGCGCAAGAATTAGCTATTTTAAAATAATAGTAATAATGAGTTATCTATAAGACGCTGCAGAGAAATTAGATTTTAATCAATTTATACAATGCTAAGGCTTACTTAAGCTATTCATAGTCTTCTGTCATTAAACGGAGTGCAATTAAAATCTTATTCAGTTTTGCTCTGTTCGGTAGTGTTTTGCTGAGCGAATGGTTTGCGCTTAAAATATGAAATTTTCTTTTTAACAGGTGCTTTTGTTTCTTCATTCAGGGAAGCTGTATTTGGTATAGAGGAGTCTCTTGCTGCACTTATTATACGGGCGTAATGTTCAGCATATTGATAAAATCTTTGAGCAGCAACAACATCGCCAGCCATATCCTCTCCTTTAGCAAGATCTAGATACCTATTTCT
>JBKBYG010000016.1:0-35511 GCA_046313435.1 Alphaproteobacteria bacterium | reverse complement strand
CATGCTTCTGAAGAAGCCTTAGAATCATAATAAGAATGAGGTTACCCACATGAAGAGAAGCAGCGGTACAGTCGAATCCTCCATAAGCAACTATAGGAGATTTATTCATTTCTTCTGTTAAGCCGTCAAAATTAGTACATTGATGAAAGAAACCCCTGTCTTTAAACTCTCTTAAGAAACTATTCACTTATATCTCCTTCCTTTGTTAGCTCTTCTTGTTTATCTGAATCAATTGTCTCTTTTAATTTTCTAAGAATAGTAGTTACATTATCGCCTGAGGCTGCCGATATTGCAAAAACTTCATTCTTGGATATTTTTTCTAGCTTATGTTTTTTCTCTTCAATTTCTTCATCGCTTAAAGCATCACATTTGTTCAAAGCGAGTATCTGTTTCTTTTTTTTAAGCTCAGTGCCATATTCTTTTAATTCATTACGTATGGTTTTATAATTTTGTACAACATCTTCGCTTGTACCATCTATTAAGTGCAGAAGAACTCTACATCTTTCTAAATGCTTTAAAAATTTATCTCCTAATCCTGCGCCTAAATGTGCATTTTCAATAAGTCCGGGGATATCCGCAAGTACAAACTCAGTATCATCAATATACACAACACCAAGCTGTGGTTTTAAAGTTGTAAAAGGATAATCAGCTATTTTTGGCTTTGCGCTAGTTGTACGAGCTAAAAATGTTGATTTTCCAGCATTAGGTAACCCTACAAGGCCTGCATCGGAAATTAATTTAAGCCTAAGCCAAACCCATAATTCTTCTCCAGGCCAACCTGGAGTGAATTTTGTAGGAGCTTGATTAGTAGAGCTTTTATAATGAGCATTGCCAAAACCTCCATCCCCACCTTTGAGTAAGATTTTAATATCACCTTCATTCATCATATCTGCAATTAAAGTCTCACCATCTTCAGCTATGATTTGGGTGCCAACAGGTACTTTTATTATAAGCGCATCGCGTGATTCGCCATGCCTGTTTTTCCCCTTTCCATGCTCTCCATTTTTTGCCTTAAAATGCTGCTTATATCTAAAATCAATTAAAGTATTTAAGCCCGCAACACATTCAAATATTACATCACCGCCTCTACCACCATCTCCTCCGTTCGGTCCGCCATGAGGTATATTTTTTTCGCGTCTGAAACTGACGCATCCTGGCCCACCATCGCCACTCTTTAAGTATATTTTTACTTCATCTAAAAATTGCATAAACTCTAATTTTATATAATACTGATTATTTTAAACGATGAAAATAAAGCTAAAATGCAATATATGCAAGAATTTAATCATTATTGGAAGAAATAGTGATTAAAGCAATATTCTAAAATATGCTTAATTAAAAACGCTAATGTCAAAATTCTTTATGTATTGAATTTATCAATTAGCTTCTGCTTGATATTCTCTGATACAAAACCTGATATATCACCTTTTAATCTGATAACTTCTTTAACTAACCTTGAAGCAATAAAATGAGTCTTTTCCGAGGCAGGCAAAAATATGGTTTCAATTTTGGGAGCTAGTTTTGAATTCATGCAAGACATTTGAAATTCATATTCAAAGTCAGATATAGCTCTAAGCCCTCTTAAAATAACATTAGAATTTTGTTGTTTTACAAAATCAACTAGTAATCCATTAAAGGCTTTTACTTCCACTTTTTTATCAGAATTATTTAATAATCTAACTTCTGCTTGAGCCATTTCTACCCTTTCTTCCACAGTAAAACTTGTATTTTTTGAAGTATCTACAGCAACTGCAATAATTAGGTGATCAACAAAATTCAGTGATCTAATAATAATGTCTAGATGGCCAAATGTAATAGGATCAAAAGTTCCTGGATAAACAGCTATTTTGGTATTAGTCATAATAGTAATCCCTTTTTATTTTAGTATGTATTATTTTAATCAAAATAAACTGCCATATATAATATAATAAAGTTAAAAATTTATTTCTAGGTTATTAAAATTTTTTATAAATTTTTAAATTAAGTTGAATGTAATACTAGGAAGTTATTAAGCAATCTCTACGAAAATTTAAAAAATAGGTTCAGTTAATTTATTTCAATGTATAATTTTTTTATCTTGCTTCCTATTTCTTTTATTATAGGTGTTATTTCAGAAGCTAAGCTAATAAAATGTAGAAAATCATGAATCATGCCAGGATACATTTTATATTCAACATTTATATTTGCAGCATTAAGTTTATCCCTATATTCTATCCCATCATCCACAAGAGGATCGAATTCAGCAGCTATAATAAGTGCTTTAGGAAAATGATTGAAATTTTCAACTTTAAGCGGTGATAATTCTGGGTGGTTTAAATTAGCTTTAGGCGCATAATGATTAACAAAAATTTTATTAGAATCAATATCAATGAAATATCCATGAGCATATTTTATAAAACTTTCACTGTCAAAATTAAGATTTAACGCTGGGTAAAATAAAATATGTGCATACGGCATTTTTACTTTTTGATTTTGAAGCCTTATCATACTTGCTACAATAATATTGGCTCCTGCGCTGTCTCCTCCAAAAATTATTTTATCTTTATCGCCTGATATTTGATCTATATTTTTTTGCACCCAATTATAAATATTTATACAATCTTCAATTGGTGCAGGAAAATGATATTCTGGAGCAAGCCTCCAATCAACAGCTATGATAATTGAGTTAGATTCTTTAGCTAAATGTCTACATATTACATCATGACTCGTTAGGCTTCCAAAATGCCAAGAACCTCCGTGAAAATAGATAATTACAGGTAGTTTAACATTAATTTCCGGTGTATAAATTCTCACAGGCAAAGTGTAATCATCAAAATCAATGTCTAAATCTTCAATTTTTGCTAGTGAAATTAAAGGGCCCCCATTAGTTAAAGCAAATCTTTCGTAGTTTTCACGCAAGATTTTTACTGGCAACGTTGCAACATTAGCTTTTTTTTTAGAATTAAGATTATGTAAAAACTTTGCTATATTTCTATTTACTTTATGATCAATTTCAATAGTCATTACCTATTCTGAGTCAGAGATATTATCATCTATAGTTCCATTATCTTCAGCGATCCCATTATCTTCGATATCTGAATCTTCAGACATTTCTTCGCCCTCAGGTTCGTCAATTCTTGCAATAGACACAACTACCTCATCCTTAGCCGTTCTAAATAACATTACCCCTTGAGTATTACGTCCTGCAGCTCTTATATCTTTTACCGGACAACGTATAATTGTTCCCTTATCGCTCATAAGCATTATATCATCAGTATCGTTAACTGGGAAACTTCCAATTACATGCCCGTTACGTTCTGAAGTTATAATATTTATGATACCTTTCCCACCACGATTGGTTACACGGTAATCATAAGCAGAACTTCTTTTACCAAATCCATTTTCTGTAACAGTTAAAATAAATTCTTCTTCCCTAGCAAGCTTATAAATTTGCTCTTTCTCAATCTCGGTTTCAATCAAATTCATCAATTCTAAAGCTTCTTCTAAAGTTTCACATTTAGCTACAGATCTGCGTACTTCAATTGAAATTTTTAAGTAATTTTCTTTTGTAAGACTATCTATTTCTGTCCCATGGAGAATAGTCATTGAAATTACTTTATCATTTTCTGACAAATTCATTCCTCTAACCCCATCGGAAGTACGGCTCTTAAATACTCTAATAGCAGTTACTGGGAATCTTACGCATTTACCATCTCTACTTGCAAGAAGAACATGATCCGTTTCTTTACAAACTTTTACCCCTATAAGCTTATCATCATTATCAAGCCTAATAGCTATTTTTCCATTTGATTGTATGCTATGGAAGTCTGACAAATCATTTCGTCTAATACCACCTTTTGCAGTTGCAAACATTATATTTAGACCTACCCATAAATTTTCATCTTCAGGGAGTGGCATAACATTATTAATGAATTCACCTTCAGCTAAAGGAAAAATATTTACTAATGCTTTTCCTTTGGATTGCATTGTGCCTATAGGCAATTTATAAACTTTTAATTTATATACTTTACCTATATTTGAGAAGAACAACACTGGCGCGTGAGTATTTGCTACAAACACTTCAGTAGTAATATCTTCTTCTCGCATTTTTATACCAGATCTACCTTTGCCACCTCTTTTTTGAGATTTATACGTAGATAGCGCAGACCTTTTGATATATCCTCCAGAAGTTACAGTAACCACCATATCTTCTTTTTGAATTAAATCTTCAATGTCATGCTCCCATTCATTAATTTCAATTTGAGTACGACGTGGAGTAGAAAATTCGTCCTTAATTGCAATTAACTCATCTTTAAGTAACTGCATAAGCTTAGATCTTGAAGATAATATTTCTAAATATTCTTTAATCTCGATTGCTAGATTACTTAATTCTTCTGTAAGTTTCGAGTGTTCCAAACCAGTAAGCCTATGTAATCTCATATCAAGAATAGCTTTTGCTTGGATTTCAGTCAGATAATACTCATCTGAATCTGTTTCAAACTCAGTCCCTTCTATTAAATGTATAAAATCTTTCACTTCTTTTGAAGGCCATTTTCTTTCCATCAATCTTTCTTTAGCTATTGTTGGATCAGGAGAAGTTTTAATTAAAATAATTATTTCATCAATATTTGAAGTAGCAATTAATAATCCTACTAATATATGAGCCCTATCTTTAGCCTTATTTAAAAGAAATATTGTTCTCCGAGTAATAACCATTTCTCTGAAGCTAATAAATGCACTAATAACATCTCTTAGATTCATTACTTTCGGACGTCCATTATCCAGTGCAAGCGTGTTTATTCCAAATGACACTTGAAGAGGAGTGTAAATATACAACTGATTAAGAACAACATCAGCAACTGCATCACGCTTAAGTTCAACAACCACTCTAATACCTGATTTATCCGACTCATCTCTCAAATCTGAAATACCTTCGATACGCTTCTCACGTACTAACTCTGCTATCTTCTCAACCATGCGTGCTTTATTAACCTGGTATGGTATTTCAGTAATAATTATCGCTTGCCTATTCTCTCTCAGTTGCTCGATTTCAGCTTTGCCTCTAATTATTATTGAACCTCTACCAGTTTTAATAGCCGATAATATACCTGTTTTTCCAAGTATAATTCCACCTGTAGGAAAATCTGGTCCTTGGACAATTGTTGCCAACTCTTCAAAACTAACATCATTATTATCTATATACATGCAGCACGCTTCTATCACTTCTCCTAAATTATGAGGAGGTATATTAGTTGCCATACCAACGGCAATACCGCCTGCACCATTTATAAGTATATTAGGAAATCTCGACGGCAGCACATCGGGTTCTATTTCTGATCCATCATAATTTTCGTGGAAATCAACTGTATTTCGATCTATATCTTCAAGTAAGCTATGTGCAATTTTAGCTAAACGAGATTCAGTATAACGCATTGCCGCAGGTGAATCTCCATCCATAGATCCAAAATTTCCTTGCCCATCAACAAGAGTAATTCTTAGTGAAAAAACCTGAGCCATACGCACGAGCGCATCATAAATTGCAGAATCACCATGCGGGTGATATTTACCCATTACATCCCCTACTATACGCGCAGACTTACGAAAAGGCTTATTATAGTCACAGCCAGAGATATACATTGCATAAAGTATCCGACGATGCACGGGTTTAAGTCCATCTCGAACATCAGGAAGAGCCCTACTTACAATTACGCTCATAGCATAATCTAAGTAGCTTTTTTTCATTTCATCTTCAATTGCGATTGGTATAATTTCAGTAAGTGGATTATCAGATTGATTTTGTGGCAACAATTTATTCTCTTTTAATTAGTAATGATTATATTATAATAGGACAAAATATTTATTCTTTTAGTACATATTTAATTATAACTTTTAAAACACTTTGAATTCTAATAACTGAGAAATTAATGAGTTTAATACACGCTATTAAACTTCAACAATTTCCTGTTTTATTCCTAATGTAACTCTTATCAAATTTCTTTTAATACATAAAAAATCTTTAAATAGTTTAATTACATTCTAAATTTGATTAGTAATAGCTTTTACCTTTAATTTATTTCAACTTAAACTTATAAATTTTTTACTACGGAATATGCCTCAATATATAACATTTTGATACTATTTATTTTTTGCATTTTAACTTATTAAAAAAATATATAACATTCAATACAGATATTCAATTAATTATTTATGATCTTATAATATTATCTATATAATATCCTGCAAGTTGAATATTATTTTTTGCTAGCATTTCTCTTATTGAATGATTTACATGGCTTGCAATCACTTTTCTTTCGGAACTATTTTTCAAATAAACCCAAAATTGTAATTCAAATTTAAGCGCTCCTGAATCAAATGCAATAAAATAAACTTGCGGCAACGGATCCTTTAATACATGATCTACTGTTTTGATTGCCTCGAGCATTAAATTTTGTACAAAAACACTATCTATATTGGCATTAATTAGTATAAAAGAATTTACTCTAATAGTGTTGTCACTCAATGTCCAGTTAATTACAGTATTTTGTAACATTAAACTATTTGGAACAAGTATATCGATATTACTTGATGTTCTAATATGCACGCAGCGTGCGCCGATGGTTATAATTTCCCCTATGTTATTGTTGATTTCTACAAGGTCTCCTACTCTTATAGGTTGCTCAACCATTATTATAAGGCCACTAATAAAATTATTTAGTATATTCTGACTTCCCAAACCTATACTGATTGCTAGAGCCCCTCCAATTAATGTAAATACAGTTAAAGGAACATGCGATATATCCAATACTATTAAGGTAATAAGCACAATAAAAAGATAGTGCGAAAGTTTTTCTAAAGAATTTTTTACGGTAGGCTCAAGTTTAAGTATATTTAAAATTTTCACTCTAAGAATGACACTTAAATATCTGGCTAATCTCAAACCTAATATAAACAATATTACCCCAACTATCATATTGGCTAACGTAATAGGCTGTTTATCTGTAGTAGTATAAATTGTATAATTCCAGATATTAGCAAAAGTTTTAAATATTGATTCTACTATATTTACAATCCCAATGTCTTTGCCTAACACTTATTAAATCCCCTATTTCACAGCATTAATTAAAAATTTATTTTATTTCTTCAAGTTACTTGACTTATTTTAGTGTTGCTAGTATATAGAATTACCCTTATTTAGTAAAATATAATTATACAGGAGTAGATAGTGAAACGCACATACCAACCAAGTAAGCTGGTAAGAAAGCGCAGACACGGCTTCCGCAGCAGAATGAGCACTGTAGGTGGTCGAAAAGTTTTAAGCAGACGTCGTGCTCAAGGCCGTAAAAGACTTTGCGCTTAGATTATACAAAACCTAGCCTTGGAAATTAGGAAATTAAAAAAAAGAAGAGAGTTCGTTGATTTATCCAGGAATGGACAAAAAGTTGTTCTCAATAATTTAATTCTTCTTTATAAGGCAAGCAATGATTGCTTACATGAAACTAATAATTCTTATGTAAGACTAGGTTTTGTGGCAAGCAAGAAAATAGGAAATGCTGTAGAAAGGAATAGAGCAAAAAGAAGGCTTAAAGCAGCTGTAAATTTAAGCATCACAATACACTCTGCTCCATTTTACGATTTTGTAATAATTGCCAGAAAAAATGTCCTTAAAAGCGATTTTATAGAAATTATAAAAGAACTTAATTATGCTTTATTAAAAGCAAATTTACGTAAGCCTTTATAAGAATAAAATAAATTTTTAAGCTATAAATAAACAAAATCATTAATTAATGCAATTTGTGTTTGTAAAAATTAAGGATATAATGAAAAAAACTTTCAATAAATTGTTAATATTACCTTTTCATATCATACTAAAATGTTATCAATATATTATCTCCCCTATACTTCCTCGTAGATGTCGTTTTTTACCAACATGTTCAAATTATTCAATTGAGGCTTATAGTAAACATGGAGTAATCATAGGAAGTTGGCTTACTTTTAAAAGAATAATACGCTGTCATCCTTTTGGTCAATACGGGTATGATCCAGTAAATCACAACCAAACAAATAAACAAAAATTTTAAATATATTTAATGTGTTATAATTATGTCAGATTTTAAAAATCTTATTATTACAGTTTTATTATCAACCTTAATATTAGTAGGTTGGCAATATTTTTATGAAAATCCTAAAATTGAACAATCCGTAGCCAAAGCTAAGCTACACAAGGAAAATTCTGCTAATTCTAAAGCAAGCCTTGATTCATATGCTTCTTTGTTAGATCCTAAAACTGTAATTAAAGAAACAAAAAGAGTTAAAATTATATCAGATAAGCTTACAGGATCTATAAATTTAGAAGGAATGAGATTTGATGATTTATCCCTTACTAATTATAAAAATTCACCTACTGCAGAAGATGGGAATGTAGTCCTTCTTTCGCCTTCAAATACTAAGAATAGCTATTTTATTGAAACAGGTTGGGTTGGTAACAATATTGAATTACCTAACTCCCATACTGTTTGGCAAGCTGATAAAGAAATTTTAAAACCTAACGATTCAATTGATTTTCATTGGACTAATAGTCAGAATTTGAATTTCAAAACTACAGTTTCGTTAGATAACAATTATATGTTTTCAATCAAACAAACAGTTAAAAATAATTCAAATCACCCTATAAATCTTGCTCCTTTTGGCTTAATAAACAAACTTCTTACAGATACACATAAAAGTTACACTATCCTTCATGAAGGACCAATTGGGGTATTTAAAGGAAAACTGGTAGAACGCACATATGAAGATTTGAAAAAAAAGAATAAAGAAAATTTTGAAATTAACAGCTCAGGAGATTGGTTAGGTATTACTGATAAATACTGGCTAACAGCATTAATTCCTTCTAGTAAAATTAATTTTAATACAAACTTTACTCACTTAGTTAAAGGCAACCATCATTTGTATCAAACAGATTTTCTTGGTAACATGAATCAAGTAGCCCCAGGACAAGAATTGGAGTTTACTCATTTAGTATTTACAGGAGCAAAAGAACTAAAACTTCTTGATCAATATGAAGCTAAATATGGATTGAAATTATTTGACCATGCAGTAGACTTTGGATGGTTCTATTTTCTTACGAAACCTATGTTCAATGCACTTCAATATTTTTATAAAGTTTTTGGCAATTTTGGAATTGCAATTTTAATACTTACTATTTCTATAAAATTAATTATGTTCCCACTTGCTAATAGATCTTATAAATCTATGAGTAAAATGAAAAAGCTTCAGCCTGAATTTTCTAAATTGAAAGAGCTTTATGGCGATGACAAGCTTCGTATTAATAAAGAAATGATTGAATTATATAAAAAACATAATGTGAATCCCCTGTCAGGATGCTTACCTCTTATTGTACAAATACCGGTGTTTTTCTCATTATACAAAGTATTGTTTGTAACAATCGAAATGCGTCATGCACCATTTTTTGGATGGATAAAAGATTTATCAGCTCCTGATCCTACAAGTTTATTTAACATGTTTGGATTATTGCCTTGGGATCCTCCCTCTTTCTTAGCTATAGGAATTTGGCCAATACTTATGGGAATCACTATGTATTTCCAACAGAAGATGAATCCAGAGCCAGCAGATCCTATTCAAGCTCAAGTAATGAAATTCTTACCTCTCATATTTATTTTCATGTTTAGTAATTTCCCTGCCGGTTTAATTATATATTGGGCATGGAATAATTTACTATCAATTATTCAACAATGGATAATAAATAGATCACTTGATGCCCAACCAGTAAAAAAATGATGGAAGAAGAACAATTTGCCAAATGGTTATTTGCTCAAGAATGTCAATTTGTAGCAGGGGCAGCTAATGTCCCAGCCATACCTAAATTAGACTTACCTGAAATTGCATTTGCTGGACGCTCAAATGTTGGTAAATCTAGTTTGATTAATAGTCTTACAAATAGAAATAGCTTAGCTAGAGTATCTCATACACCAGGCGCTACAAAGCAAATAAATTTTTTTTCTTTAGGAAATAAAATAATGCTAGTTGATTTACCCGGGCATGGATATGCAAAAGTCTCTAAAAAAGAACTTTTAGGATGGTCAAAACTTATTATGGATTATTTAAAAGGCAGACCCAACTTGAAAAGAGTTTGCCTATTAATTGACTCACGAAGGGGGATTAAGGAAAGCGATGAATTGCTGATGAAACTCTTAGATGAAGTAGCAGTAATATATCAAATCATTCTTACTAAAACTGATAAAATATCCAAAGAAGAACTTGAAAATTCTATTAAATTAATTGAAGCTACTATGCTGAATCATCCTGCTTTACATCCAGAAATTATAGCCACTAGCTCACGTGAAAAAACAGGCATAAATCATTTGCAAATGGAATTAGCAAAATTCGCTGATTTTTTCTAATGATGTTTCAATATCGAAACTCTCTCAAAAAGTAATACGTTCTTCCCTTACCACTTTTAACGTATTATTTTTTAAACTGTATACAGTAATATCATTTGTATTAAAATGAATCAGCACTTTATTTTTTGTAACTAGAATATTGTTTTCCCTTTTTATTTTTACTAAAGTTAGTTATATTATTTTTGTGTATTTGTGTAAGGCGTTAAGATATTTGTCCATAAACATAACTTTGTCCTTTGAATGATATTGCATAATAAAGCGTGGATGTTCCAACGGTATAATTTTATCAAAAAAATGATGTTTTTCATTGATGCTTGATAAAAAACTGTAGTTTCCTCCACTTCCAATACAGTAGCACACGGAAGTATCAATTCCAAAATCTATTTGAGCTCTTAGTGTGCTTATAATAAAAGGATACAAAATCGCTTGTAATTCTTGGTTTTCGTAGTAATTGAAATTCAATTCATTCCCATTGGAAGTAATTTTAACTATACTGAGAGGGCAAGCAAAATTCATATAGAAGTCAGTATAAAATTTTTCACAACCTCCATATTCCCTCATAACATCATATAGAAATCCCGAAGAAGACTTAGTTACATAAAATTTGTCAATAAAAATTCCCGCTTCACTAAGATGCTTGGTATCTTCAAAAGGGATTCCTATTACACCTGATGCTCGACGTGAAGGTGAACTTCCGATTATTAGACGACGAGGGTGGACATCATTATAGTATTTTTGATAAAATTGAGTCATTATTTTTTTGACTAAATCTTTGTTGTTTCCGTTAAATGGATTAATAATTTTGAATTTAGCAGGTAAGTCAAATGACGCATGTGAAAGTTCATCATAAAATTGTAATACTTTTTCGGAAAAAGTCGTTTTTGTACCCATATTACCTCAATTCAATATATAGTTATTGTGCAATGCCAAGGAGATTTATAAAAAATTATAGGCATATATTATTAAAGTAATGAAGTATATTTAAAACTACCGTTTTTTAAAAAAGCTCGACGATAAAATTTTAAAAACTAATTTAACTTAATTATAAAATCTTTGTAAGAATAATCCTTTTAATAAGATAAAGAATTTAAAGACTTGAAGAAAAATAACGTTGAACCAGTAAAGAAATCAATTCAGAAAAGTTTTAGAGTATGGTTAAAACCATACTCTAAATACTGGCAATTACATACGCCAAGTAATACCGAAACCTACAACTGTTGGATCAGCTTTATATTTTGCTTTAACTGGCATGCTAGTAACAGGAGCTTTATATTTAATATGTCCTTTGCTCCAATATTTTTTAACATCCAAGTTAAATCCATAATTATCTTTACTGAAGATATCCGCACCAACTTGTACTACAGCACCATGTTGGTTAGAAACTTTTGCAACTTTTGAAGAGTGAGTTGAAAAAGTGTAATGGTAACCAGCACCAAAATATGGGCTGAATTCTTTTACTGGATCAACATGGAATTGTAATGTAGCAGTTACTGGCACAAAGAAACTACGTTTAGATTTTGTGCTAGGAGCAGGAGTTGAGCTATAAAGATCACTTACACCTTTAAAGCTTTTAAATTTTTGTCCATAAATCCCTACACCAATTTCTGAAGCAACATTTGCATTATAGAAATAAGTACCACTGAATTCACCACCAAAACCACGATCAAAAACTTTATCTTTTGAAGCAGAAGTGCTAGCGTTTAATGGAGCAGTATTAAATTTTTGTGTTTGATCAGGGAAAGTTCCAAATAATCTAGCTTTTGTTACAACATCAAATGCTGTATCATGAGCTAAAGCTACAGCTGAATTTATTGAAAATGCAGCAACAACTAAAGCAGAAGTTCTTAAAAATTGTTTCATATTTATTCCTCTTTAATAGAATAGTTAACAAGTACTAATCGCTTTATAAACAACTATAAAGAAAAAATCAATATATTAATTATAATTGCCTATAAGTTTATACTTGTATAGAAACAACGAACCGTAATTGAAATCAAATTCGATAATTTATATTTAAACACAACTGAAAACTTGGAAATTTGTGGTAAATATGTTATTCTATGAAGCATCACTTACATAACCAACCACATTAGTATAAATAATGCATATTTCGGAAAAAGAGAAATTACTTAAAGAATTATCAATATTAAAAGAAGAACATGAAACCTTGTCAGATAAGATTGAGACTTTAATAGAATTAGATACATTTAATCAGCTTGAAATCCAGAGACTCAAAAAGCAAAAGCTTAAAATTAAGGATATGATTAATCTTATTGAGTCCAAGATTTATCCTGACATTATTGCTTAATAGTGACTTTACCGTTATTTAGACACACCCATATAATGTAACAAAATTTTTAGAGAATTATTTGATTTGCGTTCTTATTATAGAACATGCTTAATACTTTAAACAAATTGCCCATTTTATTAGGAGAAGTCAGCCGGTCTAAAGCTAAGTATATATTTTTCTTATTTATTATATCCGCTTTTTCTAAAAGTAAATTTGCCCGAATATTTATTCCTATATCAGTTAAAAATTTTCCTTGAGTTGTTATCTGAGGATTAATAGATTTTACTTTAACTGCTTCAGCTAAAGTGTAAAAATCAACATGCGCACTAATATCAGCTTTTCCTATATCTTTTAAAATAGGGTGAAATTTATGGTTTTTGATAGCCTGCAGAGTTGAGGATGTGGCCTTTCTTTCACTATATGGATCAGTATATCCATAATCTATTATTAATGCAGCACCATTATTTTTTACAATATTATCTCCTATAGTTTTTATAATTTCTATTGATTTAGACGATATTTCAACAATTGAATTATGTGTTAGATGATCATAATCATTCTCGAGATCTGTTTTTACCTTATCCATAACTGGCATATATACAAAGCATAATTCTTCATCTATCTCATTTAAAGAGATAGTAATTTCAAACCAATCGTCCTTTAATTTTATATATTGATTAATAGGTAAAGCATCAAAAAATTCATTAGCTATATAAATAGATGGTAAGTTATCAGGTAAATTTTTTATCGATTTATGCCAATATTTTGGAATATTGTATTTACTAAGTATTTCCTCTTGTCTTTCTCTTAAATTTGCACTTATTTCCACTAAGTGAATCTGAATAGCATTATGGAAGCCAGGAATGTTCTTTGTAGATCTTAGCAAATCATCAATTAAAGTTCCCTTTCCTGGCCCCAACTCTACTAATATAAATTCTTTCGGGCAATTCAATTTATACCATACATCCGCACACCATAATCCTATCATTTCCCCAAACAACTGACTAATTTCAGGTGAAGTAATAAAATCTCCTAATTCACCAATAGTATCATTATTATTATAATATCCATATTGATCATTTGAGATTACTTCTTCCATAAATCTTGCAATAGAAATATTGCTTTCTTTACGAATAAGATTCTTAATTCGGTAACTTATATCCATTTTTAAAAGCTTTGATTATAAATATTATTCCTAGTATGAGCATAGGGAATGAAAGTATTTGGCCAGTAGTAATGTTATCAATCACATATCCAATATGAGCGTCAGGCTCTCTATACATTTCTACTATTATTCTACTTATCGAATATATTATAAGGAAACATCCTAAAAGTCCGCCTCTTCTCTCTTTAATCTTAGTTTTAAAAAATAATATAGAAAGCATTATAAAACAAACAATACCTTCACTAAAAGCTTCGTACAATTGGCTAGGATGTCTTGCAAATAATTCTCCAGGAAATATAACCCCCCACGGCATGTTTGTTACTTTGCCATATAATTCCGCGTTAATAAAATTTGCAATCCTTCCGAAGCAAATCCCTATAGGCGCAACGCAGGATAAAAGATCAGCTAATCTTAATAAATCAATTTTATGTCTTACTGTAAATACGTAAACAGCAATAGTAAAACCCAGTATCCCTCCATGAAATGACATACCTCCTTCCCAAGTAGCTAAAATTCTTAGAGGTTCTGATAAGTATTTTTTAAAATCGTAAAATAGTACATAACCTAACCTACCACCAAGAATTATTCCTAAGATACTGTAAGTAATAATTTCATCCTGAGCTTTATTACTGAGTTCAAAAAAATTTTTACTTATAAATTTAAGATAATAATGTCCAAGTAGAATTCCTGCAATATATGCTAAAGAATACCATCTTATTGCGAAAGGACCTGCTATATTTAGTATCACAGGATCAATTTGCGGAAATAATATTGCGTAATTCATAAATCATTATATATTTTTTATTTAATATAAATTATTAACGTAATAAATATAGTAATTTGTCAAATAAAATTAGAATATAGAATGGAAAAATTTATGGGTGGGATTTTTGCTTTAGTAAATAACATGAAGCAAGAAGTGGATAATATGGTTAAATCTAAATTAGAAAGCTTTATAAGCGATATGGATTTTGTTTCCAGAGAGGAACATGAAGTGTTAAAAGCAATGGTCCAATCTTTATATGAAGAAAATAATCAATTAAAAGCAGCCTTACAAAAGATTAACAATAATGATTAAAGTAGGTGTAGGCGCGCTTATTATTAAAAACGGGGAAATATTGCTTGGATTAAGAATTAATTCTCATGGTGAAAATTGTTGGGCGCCTCCTGGAGGACATTTAGAATTCGGTGAAACTCCTGAAAATTGTATAATTAGAGAAGTTAAAGAGGAAACTTCTCTTGATATTAAAGATATTATATCTGGTCCTTGGAGTAATGATTTGTTTCAATTTGAAAATAAACATTACATCACTTTGCATATGATAGTAAGATATACAGATGGAGAAATAAAATTATGTGAGCCCAAGAAGTGCAAAGGATGGGAATGGTTTGATATAGATAAATTACCTACCCCTTTATTTCTACCATTAGCTAATATGATGAGTAGATATGGAAATTTAAAGAATTTATTATTAGAGTATTTATAACATGAATAAACCTGAAGCAATAATTTTTGATTGGGATAATACATTAGTAGATACATGGTCACTCTTACTTCAATCAATGAACGAAACTTTTATTATATTTGGAATGACTACTTGGACATTAGAAGAAATGAAAGAAAGATGTTTTAGATCAATGAAAGACGTTTTTCCTCAAATTTTCGGCAATAGATGGGAAGAAGCCGGGCAACTATATCGTAAAACATACCGTTTAAATCGAGCAGCTGAACTTAGATTTTTACCAAACGCATTAGATTTTTTAGATATGGTAAAATATAATAATATTTATACTGCAATAGTAAGTAACAAAGCTTCAGAAATTCTTAAAGAAGAAGTTGCCTTATTAAAAGTTGAAGAATATTTTGCAAAAATAATTGGTTCAGGCGACGCACCGGAAGATAAACCCTCACCTATCCCTTTTCAATATGCATTAAGCGATTCTAACATTCAACTAAGCGCAAATGTCTGGTATATAGGCGATACTGAAGGTGACATGGAATCTGCGCATAATGCTAATTGCAAACAAATATTTTACGGACGTGATTTTAATGACACTATGAAATCAAATTATCCTAATGTAATTTATATGGAAAATTACCGAACTCTAATCAAGTATTTTACAAACCTGTAATACCAGGTTAAAAAATTAACTAGATTAACGTTATACACGACTATGAGTAGAAAAAAGTTAATTTAATCTTTATTAAAATACATAAAACAGTTTCATTTTTTAAAAAAGTATGTTAATAATTACCCATTAAATAAAATTACTTAGTAATATTAACTAAAAATTAATTTATTGTTGTCTATACAGGTTAAATTAAATTACTATTTAATTTAAATTTTTAAAATTTTTAAGAGGAACTCAATATGCGTGTACTTTTGGTAGAAGATGATACTTCAACTGCTAGATCAATTGAACTTGCTCTTGCTTCGGAAGGCATTATATGTGATACAGCAGAGCTAGGAGAAGAAGGGTTAGAAATTGGAAAAATCTACGATTATGATATAATAATACTTGACCTAGTATTACCTGATATTGATGGGTATGAAGTGTTACTTAGACTTAGATCTGCAAAAGTTAAAATTCCTATTCTAATTTTGTCAGGACTTTCAGGAGCTGACCAAAAAATTAAAGGCCTAGGATTCGGTGCCGATGATTATTTAACTAAACCATTCAACAGAGGCGAATTAATAGCTCGTATTCAAGCAATTGTAAGACGTTCAAAAGGCCATTCAGAGTCTGTATTACGCTTTGATAAAGTTTCAGTTAATCTTGATACAAGAACTGTTGAAGTAGATGGACAAGCTGTTCATTTAACAAGCAAGGAATATGCTATACTTGAATTGCTTGCAATGAGAAAAGGCACAGTGCTTACAAAAGAAATGTTCCTTAACCATTTATATGGCGGAATTGACGAACCTGAACTTAAAATTATTGATGTGTTCGTATGTAAATTACGTAAAAAGCTTTATGAGGCGTCTAGATCAGGCCCAGATAATGAAGGCACAAATTATATTGAAACAGTTTGGGGACGCGGATATATGTTAAAAGAATATCCAACTTCCGAAGATGAAACACCAGTTGAATTAGATAAAATAACTGAATCTAGCTCTTCATAATTTATAATTGCCTCTAAAAATTTATTATATATCTTTAGAGGCAAATTATCCTTACTTATAATATTTTGCTACAAGATACTTATTTTAGAAAATTAGATTTTTAATTTATTTTAATAAATAAGAAAAAATTTATTACCTTCTCAATATTCAGCGTTTAATTAGATTTTAAAATGCTTTTCCTTAATAAATAATTTTACAATTTTCTTAGCTTTTTTAATTCGCAAATAATTCTAAAAAAAACGGCATTAAAATAAATTTTAACTATAAAAAGTAAATTTACATTTTTAGCTAAATAATTTATAGTTTTTTACCATAGTTAATTTTTCTTTTAAAAAATTAAATTAATATTTTCAATAGGCTTAAGATTTAATGGACGACCAGAAAATTCCCTTACATATAGCAATTATTATGGATGGCAATGGACGTTGGGCAAGGTCAAAAACATTACCTTTGAAATTGGGTCATAAAAAAGGAGCAGAGGCTGCTAAAATAACTATTACCGCAGCTATTAAGAGAGGCATTAGATACCTAACATTATATGCTTTTTCCTCTGAAAATTGGCAGAGACCTGTAAATGAAATAAATGATTTAATGAGTTTGTTAAAATATTATCTTCGTATGGAGATAAATAATTTACAAAAACAAAATATTAAATTAAAAATTATTGGCGACCATAATTTACTTGCTCCAGACATAAAAGAAGAAATTGATAAAGCTGAAAAATTAACTTCGAATAATTCAGGACTTCACTTAAATATTGCTTTCAGTTATGGAAGTAGACAAGAGATAATTGAAGCAACAAAAAATATTGCATACGACCTCAAAGCAAATAAAGTAAAACTTGAAGAAATTTCTGATGAAGTTTTTAGCAATTATCTTTATACTAAGAATATTCCTGATCCTGATTTACTAATAAGGACAAGTGGAGAACAAAGAATTAGTAATTTTTTGCTCTGGCAGGCTGCATATGCGGAACTTTTTTTTACACAAACCCTATGGCCAGATTTTAATGAGAATGATTTAAATGACGCTATAAATGCTTATCAATTAAGGAAACGTAGATATGGAAAACGTTAAAACAAATTTTTTAAATAAAAACTTATTGATGAGGGTTTTGACTACTATCTTAGTTGCCCCTATAATAATTTTTTTTGTTTATAAAGGTGATATTTTATTCACTACCCTAATAGTGACAATAGCAGTATTAATGGCCTTTGAATGGTACAAAATTACTTCTACTAATCAAGGTAAAACTTTTGTCATTTGGCAATTTATAGGCTTAATATATATAACTCTACCTTGTGCATCGCTTATATGGCTTCGAGACCAAGCTAAAGGAAGAGAAATAGTTTTTTGGTTATTATCAGTTGTTTGGGCAACTGATATATTTGCATATTTCATAGGGAATATTATTGGTGGATGGAAGATAGCACCAAGCATTAGTCCAAATAAAACTTGGTCAGGTTTAGTTGGAGGAGTTTGTGCTTCAGCTATTGTAGGAATAATTACTGCTAACACTTGTCACTCTAACAATCCAAAATACTTAATTGGCTTAAGCATTATATTAGGAATTTATGCACAAATAGGAGATTTAGTTGAATCCTGGTTCAAAAGAAAATTTGGAGTTAAGGATTCTGGACATGTACTACCTGGACATGGAGGCATTATGGATAGAGTGGACGGCATAGTCCCAGTTGCACCCAAAGTTGCTATGATAGTATTATTTGACCATTGGGGGATTTTTTAAGTGACTATAATAAACAAAATATATTTTCATAAAAATATAAATCTTTTAAAATTCTTATTTTAATTTGATATTGAATAAATTTATATGTCTGTAAAAACAATTTCAATTTTTGGTTCTACTGGATCTATTGGCCAAAATGCAATAGGTTTTATTAAAAACAATCCAGACAAATGGCATATTAAGGCCCTCACAGCACATAGCAATGTTGATTTGTTAATCTTGCAAGCTAAAGAATTAAACCCTGAATATGCCGTTATTGCTAATGAAAATATGTATGATCGCTTAAAAGAAGGTTTAGCAGGAACGAATATTAAAATTAAAGTAGGGTTTGAATCTGTCAAAGAGGTAGCTAATATCCGATGCGATATTATACTTATGGCAATTACTGGCATTGCTGCACTTTTACCTACAATAAGCGCAATAGAAATAGGTTCTAATATTGCTTTAGCAAATAAGGAAGCAATTGTTTGCGCCGGGGAATTAATGATAAATAAAGCCAATGAACATAATGTAAAAATACTTCCTGTCGATTCAGAACATAATGCTATATATCAAATTTTGCAAAAAGAACAATGTGAGTCCATTGAGAAATTATATTTGACTGCTTCAGGAGGGCCTTTCAGAACATTTTCTCTTGCGGAAATGGAAAATGTTAAGTTGGAGGATGCATTAAAACATCCTAATTGGAGTATGGGGCAAAAGATAACTATTGATTCAGCAACTATGGTTAATAAAGCACTTGAGTTGATAGAAGCCCATTATTTGTTTAATCTTCCTGAGCATCAAATTGATATTATAGTCCATCCAGAATCAATTATTCATGGAATGGTTAGCTTTAAAGATGGAGCAATACTTGCCGAGCTTGGGGCACCTGACATGCTTATACCTATATCTTATGCATTATGCTGGCCAGAGCGAGCTTTAAATAAAATATCTACCATTGATTTTATTAAACTCTCTTCTCTTAATTTTGAACAAATTGATTATTCTCGTTTTCCTGCACCCCTGCTTGCAAGAAATTGTCTTAATTCCTCTAACAAAAATGCTTTAAATATAGTCTTTAATGCAGCAAATGAAGTAGCTGTGAATAATTTTATCAATTGTAAAATTAAATTTCTAGATATAGTTAGAATTATAGATGCAGTTCTTCAAAAATCTACTTTTAAGTCACCTGCTTCAATTGATGACATAATTCAAATTGATAAAGAAACACGTAATATTACTCTTAATTTAATAAATAATTAAATGTTATATAACGATATAAATTTATTCAAAACTTTTTTAATTTCTAATAAAAGAATTATAGGGTTAGATGTAGGCAGCAAAAAAATCGGAATTGCTATAAGCGATCTTTCTAAAACCATTTCTAATCCTTACTCTTTAATGATAAGAACAAACATTAAAAATGACTTAGAAAAAATTAATTCTATAATTAAAGATGAATATTGTGGATTTGTAATAGGACTGCCTAAAATGATGAACGGAGAAGAAGGTGAAGCTTGTGTAGTAATAAGGAAATTTGCAAACTTCATTTTAGAAAAATTTAAATTGCCTATTTATTTACAAGATGAAAGATTATCTACCAGTGCTGCATTGCGGGCCTTAAGCGAAAGTAATTATACCCGCAAGAGAAAAAATTTAATGGACGATAAAATTTCAGCATCTTTAATATTACAGAATACGCTTGATCATATTAATATGATTTCGTAACACTACCATTTTTAACTTACTCAAACATATAGTTAAGCATTCCACTAAGGTTTAAATATCCTAAAAACCCTTCATTTGTTTCTAAAGTCTTATCCCCTTCTAAACTTCTAAAATTGCCTAATTTGTTACATAATTTTTCTTCATAATATTTAAGTTTACCAAGCATATAATTTGGCACGTCATATAGTTCATCTTGTATATATTCTATAAAAAAGCTTTCCAATTGTTCTTTTATTTCTGTAACATCTCCTATAATTTGGTCTTTCAAATTTATTTCCATTTTTTCTATTGATTCTTTGATTAAAGGTTTAAATTGTTCTACTACTAAATGAATAATTCTGTGAGCAACAATGTTAATCGCTGAGTTAAATGGTAAGTTTTTTATTATTGCTTCTACTGAACTTACAAGGAATATTTCTAATGAATCACTTATATAATCTACCTTGTTTATTAATTTATCTAAACCTTTATCAATAGTTTTTTCAGCTATGCCCTCAATTCCTTCCTTAATAACTAATTCTACAAAATCTGCTATTGCTATAGGTGATAATTTATGATTAATATTTAATTTTAATGGGAGTATATGTGGTAAATTTAAATCTTTCTGTATATCTAATAAATTATTTTTAGCCATATCATACCTTTATAAATTTTGTTTTTCTTAACTTTAATCTTATGGTTTAATTATTAAAAAATTGATAATTTTTTAATAATTAGATTTGTAAAGATTTATTTATCTTTTATCGGTTAATTACTTGACTAAAATTTATTAAAGAATAAAGAACGGAAAGTTAAAATATTAATTATTGCAAAAGGAAGTTTAATTGTGGAAATATTTATTGAAGTAGTATTGCCTTTGATTAATACTAATTCTTTTTCTTACAAAACATCTTTATCCGATATTGAAATTGGTAACTATGTTAGGGTTCCATTTCGTAACAAGGAAACAATAGGAATAGTTTGGAGCATAAATTCTCATATCGAAACCCCAGTAGATAAAATTAAAACGGTTATAGATAAAGTTGAAATACCTTTAATTCAGCATAGTTTTTATGAGTTTCTTAATTGGATTGCTAAATATTCTATGTATCCATTAGGTAGTATTATGAAAATGGTTTTACCTATTAACCTTGAGGGTAAAATAGAAATTAAATATTTATATAAACTAACAGGCTTTTTTTTGGAAGCTAAGCTTACTTCTCAAAGGAAAAAATTAATCGATATACTTCAAGATAAATTATTATCCATTGAGGAATTAACTACAAGTGATTTCAATAAAGATTTTATAAATAAAATGTATAAGTTAAATTTTATTGAAAAAATTCCAATTAAATCAATCCAAAAAAAAATACACCTAACAAATTTTCCGCCTTTATCGGAAGTACAACAAAATGCTGTAAATTTTATAAAACATACAATTTCCGAATATAGTCATAAAACAATATTACTTGAAGGTATAACAGGATCAGGAAAGACAGAGGTTTACTTTTCAATTATTAAAGAAATGCTTGAGACTTCCAATAGCCAAATACTTATATTACTTCCTGAAATAGTGCTTGCAACCCAACTCATTGAAAGATTTATAAAAAGATTTGGCTTTAAACCTTGTGTATGGCATTCAAGTATTACTGATAAAGAAAGAAGGAATGCCTGGCATGGAATTGTTAATGGTGATGTTCAGCTTATTATTGGCGCAAGAAGTGCATTATTCCTTCCCTTTAATAATCTTGCTTTAATTATTGTTGATGAAGAGCACGAATCATCCTATAAACAGGAAGAAGGTGTAATTTACAATGCCCGTGACATGGCTGTAGCTAGAGGGGCAAAAGAAAAAATCCCTGTAATTTTAGCTTCAGCAACCCCTAGCCTTGAAACAATATTAAATACTCAAAATAATAAATACATTAAAATAAATTTACCCTCAAGATATAGTCAAGTTGCATTGCCTGAGACAGAAATTGTAGACATGAGAGAAGAAGAATTAGTTAAAAATCATTGGCTATCTAATACTCTTAAGGAAAATATTATTTCTACGCTTGATCAAGGATATCAAGCAATGCTTTTTTTAAATCGCAGAGGTTATGCCCCTCTTACGCTTTGTAAGGCTTGTGGTTTTAGATATACTTGTATAAATTGTTCAACTTGGTTAGTAGAACATAAGGCAAAAAATAAATTAGAATGTCATCATTGTGGATATTTTGTAAGAAAACAAAATATTTGCCCAAATTGTACTAATGAAGATAGTTTTATTGCCTGTGGCCCTGGGGTTGAAAGGATTGAAGAAGAAGTAAAAAATCTTATTCCCAATGCTAATATTGCCGTTATGACTAAAGATACATTAAGCGATATTTCTAAAGCTCGAACCTTAATTCAGGACATTGAAAATAATAAATATAATATTATAATTGGCACGCAAATTATTGCAAAGGGTTTGCATTTTCCAAAATTAACTCTTGTTGGCATTATTGATGCTGATTTAGGACTTGCAGGGGGTGATTTAAGGGCAAGCGAAAAAAATTTCCAATTACTTAGTCAACTAAGTGGTCGTGCTGGAAGAGAAAAAATTAGAGGAAAAGTAATTATTCAAACATACAATATTGGAAACCCCATAATCCAAGCTCTTAAAACTAATAATCAAGAAGAGTTCTTAAAAGTTGAAATTGAAAATCGCAAAGAAAGTATGATGCCTCCTTTTTCTAAATTAGCAGCTATTATTTTATCTGGGGCAGACGAAAGTAAAGTTAAATATTATTCATATTTATTAGTAAAAAATGCGCCTGGGACTAAAGATGTTAAAGTTTTAGGACCTACTCCTGCCATATTATCAAAATTAAGAAATAAATATCGATATAGAATTTTAGTGAAAGCAAATCGCAATATCAATATTCAAAATTACCTGAATCATTGGTTTAAAAACTTTAAGTTAAGTTCTTCTATTAAACTTAAAATCGATATCGACCCTTATAATTTTTATTAAAAAATTAACTGTTTAGCGTTATAATATTTAAATATTTAATATATTTAGATGTTTTTTATGCGTATTTTGTTATTTTTACCCTTTATAATTAGTAATTATGTTTATGCGGATGAGTGGGATAAAGTTAGATCATATGGTCTTGCTAATGGTAAATCCTATACTATATCTAGCGGCACAGGCTTTTTTATATCAAATAATTATATAATAACAAATGAGCATGTGGTTGAGCAATGTGTCAATATAAGTATTAGAGGGGCTGTAAAACCCAGCATTGCAAAATTGGTCTCTGTTGATGTTCATGAAGATCTGGCATTGTTATATACAACTTCTAATCCTAAACAAATTGCAAATATACGGTCAAATGATGGGTTAAACATCAATGATCCTTTAACAATCGTTGGATATCCGCTTAATCATTCAATTGATGGAATGTCTGTTGTTACAAAAAGCAATTTAATTGGCTTTGATTCCCCCATAACTCATGCAAAACAAGTTGAGTTTGTTGCCAATATTGAACATGGCAACAGTGGCGGCCCATTACTTGATAACTCTGGTAATGTTATAGGTGTCATTAAAGCGGTTCAAAAATTTTTTCATACAAATAATAATGTCACTGAAACTCAGCCTTTTAAAGTAAGTGGAATAGCCATCGGACTCGGAAGCTTAAAAGCATTCTTGAACAAAAATCTTTCTTATTTTCATCTTTCGCCTAGCTCAGGTTTTGTAGCTAATTACAATATTGAAACTCGCGCAAATGATTATATTGTAAACATCCATTGCATACAAAATAAAAATTCCTGAACCAAACTTTTTTTGCAAAAAATTTATGTCTTAATATTTTGAGTTTTAACCTATTATTTATTATTTTAAGTATATATAATCATATAATTATTCCTAAATTTTTTCCCCAATAAACTATTGACTTTTACGAAAAACCTTCTCTTTCCTACTATATATAGTAGTTAGCAAAAAAAATTATACTATATATATAAAATTATAGACAAGTCTATTTTATTTGCTTATATTATAATTCTAGCAGAAATGTTAAAAATATATTCGAGATATGTTCTGGATATTTAAGAGTATAAAGTAGTTTTTGCGTAAGCATTTTGTCTTAAAAAACAGCTTATATTTTACATAAATTTGATAACAATCTTACTGAGGTACAATTAAATTATGGCTATTAATGTTCAAATAAACCAAGAAGCAGACAAAAATTTAACTGATTTTGGGAAAGCAGTATTAAAAGATCGTTATTTACTAGATGGCGAAACCTATCAAACATTATTTGCTAGAGTAGCATCATATTATGGCGATGATGCTGAGCATTCTCAAAGAATTTATAACTATATAAGTAAAATGTGGTTTATGCCTGCCACTCCTATACTCAGCAATGGCGGAACAAGTAGAGGGCTACCTATATCTTGCTTTTTAAATGAAACAGAAGATAGTCTACATGGAATTGTAGATGTATGGAATGAAAATGTTTGGCTTGCAGCAAGAGGCGGAGGAATTGGCACTTACTGGGGAAATTTACGTTCTATAGGAGAAAAGGTTCGCGGTAATGGGCAAACTTCAGGCGTAATACCTTTTATATGTGTGCAAGATTCTCAAACACTTGCAGTCTCTCAAGGGAATCTTAGGCGTGGAAGTGCTGCAGTTTATTATCCTGTCTGGGGGCCAGAAATTGAAGAATTTATTGATATAAGAAGAGCAACAGGGGGAGATCCAAACAGAAAAGCATTAAACATTCATCACGGTGTAGTAATTAGTGATGCTTTCATGAATGCTGTAGATAAAGACTTGGATTGGGATTTAATTAGTCCTAAAGATCAACATATAGTATCTACTGTAAAAGCTCGTGATTTATGGATCAGACTTCTTACCGCTAGGATCGAAACAGGTGAGCCATATTTATTATTTATAGATAATGTAAATAAAGCGACACCTGAACACCACAGAAAACTTGGGCTCACTGTTAAAACTTCAAATCTATGTAATGAGATTACATTACCTACAGGTTTTGACCATCTTGGCAAGGATCGTACAGCTGTGTGTTGTCTTTCTTCACTCAATCTCGAACATTTTGAGGAATGGAAAGATGACCCTGTTTTCATTAAAGATGTTATGCGTTTCTTAGATAATGTATTACAGGATTTTATAGATAATGCTCCTGGTACTATGGATAAAGCAAAATATTCTGCAATGCGTGAGCGTAGTATAGGTATGGGAGTGATGGGACTGCATTCGTTCTTACAATCTAAAGATGTGCCTATGGAATCAGTAATGGCAAAAGTATGGAATAATAAAATATTTGAACATATTAGAACTCAAGCGGATATTGCTTCAAAAGAACTCGCAGAAGAAAGAGGCGCCTGTCCTGATGCTGAAGAAGTTGGAGTTATGGAAAGATTTAGCAATAAAATTGCAATAGCACCTACTGCATCGATTTCAGTAATCGCAGGTAATTCTTCGCCTGGTATTGAACCATATGCTGCAAATAGCTTTACTCAGAAAACTTTAACAGGTTCGTTTAATGTGCGTAATAAGCATTTGATTAAATTACTTGAAGAAAAAGGTCTAAATAATGAACAGATTTGGTCTTCAATTTCAACTAACGAAGGATCAGTACAGCATCTTACATTCTTAACAGATCACGAAAAGGATGTATTTAAAACTGCACAAGAAATCAACCAAGGATGGATCATAGAGCTTGCTGCTGATCGTGCAAAATATATTTGCCAAGGTCAATCACTCAATATATTCTTACCAGGAAATGTAAACAAGAAAATACTTCACCAATTGCATTTTGATGCTTGGAAAAAAGGTGTTAAAGGGATGTATTATTTACGCTCGACTTCAATTCAAAGAGCAGATAAAGTATCACATAAAGTTGAAAAATTTGATTTTGATAAAATGATAAAAAACGCAAGTAATAGCTCCGAGAGCGGTAACTATGATGAATGCTTAGCTTGCCAGTAATAATGTTTTTCACTTATATTACTATTTCGTTGTACTTTGGGAATTACCCTCTATCACGTATTTTAAATACGTTCATCGGGCTCCCCGCTCGAATTATAAGTGGAACAAACATTATGCATCCAAATTAATGCTTGGGTCATCCTGAACTTTTTTCAGGATCTTTTTCAAAATATTATTAAGTTAATTATGTAAAAAATGTTTATAATTTCAATAATTTATAAAGTTGAGATAGAAAAAATAGAAAACTTTTTAGAAGAACATAAAAATTTTTTGGATGAATATTTTGCTAAAAATATTTTTGTAGTTTCTGGTAGGAAAACCCCACGAACTGGTGGAATAATCATTGCTGATAATATATCTAAAACTGAAATAAATGATATTATAAAGCAAGATCCTTTTTATATAAATGATTTAGCAGAATATGAAATTATAGAATTTATACCAACAAAATTTAATCAACATTATATAGGAAAATAAATATGTCTTTACTTGATGCAAAACCAGTATATAAACCTTTCGCTTATCCTTGGGCTTTTGAAGCTTGGCTTACCCAACAGAAAATTCATTGGATTCATGAAGAAGTTCCTCTTGCAGATGATGTGAAAGATTGGAAGAAAAATTTAACTCCCGGCGAAAAACATCTTTTAACACAAATATTTAGATTTTTTACTCAAGCTGATATTGAAGTAAATAACTGCTATATGAAATATTATTCGCAAGTATTTAAACCTACTGAAGTTCAAATGATGCTATCTGCTTTTTCTAACATGGAAACAGTTCATATTGCAGCTTATTCTTATTTACTGGATACTATTGGTATGCCTGAACTTGAATATCAAGCTTTCATGAAGTATAAAGAAATGAAAGATAAATATGACTATATGCAAAAATTTGGTGTCTCTACGAAAGAAGATATTGCGACAACTTTAGCAGTATTTGGTGGGTTTACTGAAGGGTTACAATTATTTGCATCTTTTGCAATTCTACTAAATTTCCAGCGCTTTAATAAAATGAAAGGAATGGGTCAAATAGTCGCTTGGTCAGTGAGAGATGAAACATTACATACTAATTCAATTATCAAATTATTTAAAACATTTATTCAAGAAAATCCTGAAGTATGGACTGAGGAGTTTAGAGGTAATTTATATGAAGCTTGCGCAACTATAGTTCACTTTGAGGATGCTTTTATTGATTTAGCTTTTGAAGTTGGAGATGTACAAGGTCTCACCTCTCGCCAAGTAAAACAATATATACGTTATATTGCGGATAGAAGATTAATGCAGCTAGGACTCAAAGAAATATATTTAGTTGATGAAAATCCACTTCCATGGCTGGATGAAATTCTAAATGGCGTTGAGCATACTAATTTCTTTGAAAATAGAGTAACTGAATATAGTAGAGCTGCTACTGCTGGAACTTGGGAAGAAGCATTCGAACATAATGGCTAAATCAAATTTTCATTTCGTATGCCAAGAATGTGGTGCAAGTTACCGTAAATGGACAGGAAAATGCGAAGAATGCGGCAACTGGAATACTTTAATAGAAGAACCTATAATTGCTGCTAATTCTGCATTCTCGACAATTCAAAATAAAGGGAAAAAAATAGAGTTTGAATTACTTGATGCTGAAGTTAAGGACAGACCTAGAATAGAAACAAAGATTTCAGAATTAGATCGTGTACTCGGTGGAGGTATCGTTAAAGGTTCTGCTATTTTAATAGGAGGAGATCCTGGAATAGGTAAATCAACCCTTCTTTTACAAATGGTTGCAAAGCTTAGTGAAAATAGCATCAAATGTGCGTATGTTTCGGGAGAAGAATCAGTTGAGCAAGTAAGACTTAGAGCAAGGCGTCTTAATTTACATGAATCCCCAGTCAAGTTACTTTCTGCTACTAATATTAATGATATACTCGCTACTATTGAAGTTGAAAAAGATTTACAATTAGTCGTTATTGATTCAATTCAAACCATGTTTAGCAATGAAATTAGCTCAGCTCCGGGTACGGTTTCGCAAGTTAGGGCTACTGCACATGAACTTATTACGGTTGCCAAAAAATCAAATATAGTAATGTTGATAGTAGGTCATGTTACAAAAGAGGGACAAATTGCAGGACCTAAAGTTTTAGAACATATGGTCGATACTGTGCTTTATTTTGAAGGAGAAAGAGGGCATCAATTCAGAATACTTCGCGCAGTAAAAAATAGATTTGGTGGGATTAATGAGATAGGCGTATTTGAGATGAGTGATCAGGGTTTATCAGAAGTATTAAATCCATCTTCATTATTCTTATCAGATAAAAATAAAAAAATTAGTGGCTCAGCAATCCTTGCAGCAATTGAAGGAACAAGGCCAGTACTTGTAGAAGTGCAAGGTCTAATTGCACATGCTCCATATCCAACTCCAAGAAGATCAGTAGTTGGATGGGATTTAAATAGATTAGCTATGCTTATTGCAGTTTTAGGAGTAAGATATGGTGTAACTCTTATGGACAAAGAAGTTTATTTGAATTTTGCCGGAGGACTTAAAATTAGTGAACCTGCTGCTGATTTGGCTGTTGCCTGCGCGCTTATATCAGCTATTACTAATACTCCATTACCTCAAGCTACAATTATTTTCGGAGAAATAGGATTATCCGGTGAAATTCGGAGTGTAAGTCATGCTGATATTAGAATAAAAGAAGCGATAAAATTAGGTTTTGAAAAAGCAATTATTCCCGCGGGAAGTAAATATTCCAAAAGTTCTGAAATAATAATTAGTGAAATTAGTCACATACGGCAACTAAAAGATTTTTTTCCAAATAAAACATAATTACATTTAATTTATAATTATTAGTTCTTAAAATAACTAGAACTAAATTGCAAATTATAATAAGTTTGATTAAATATAATTCAGCAAAATAATTTAAGAGGAAAACATGCGTAAATTATATCAAATATTATTTCTAATATCTAGCTTAATTACAGCTTCCGCTTCAGCTGAAGACTTTGGTTCAGCAGGAAAATTCATTATTAAAGGGAAACTTCAAGGGGTTTTTCCTTCTTTAAAATCAACTAATTCTAGTACAAATTCACAATTTTATCCTGCTATATCAAATAATGCTTCTTATAACATCAATTCTGTTACTTCAACTGGGAATGTATTGGGTATTACAGTAAGTGCAGCATATTTTCTGACAGATAATATTGCTGCTGAATCATCTAGTGGCTTCTTTAGTCATAAAGTAAAAGCTAGTGGCAGAGGGCCTCAAATTGTTGCTAATACTGTTGGTGGAATTACTACTTATTCAGTAAGTAATGGTCAATCTTTTCATCAAGCTACTAAAGCTGGATTTATACCTTTTTCAGCTACATTGCAATATCATATTGCTCCTTACGGAAAAATCAGTCCCTATATTGGTGCTGGTTATCATTACAGTTTTGCTACTGCTTCCTCTGGGTCTACTGTAGATGGAAGTCATGGGCCAATATTCCAAGCAGGCTTTGATACTTGGATTAATGACACAACTATATTTAACTTTGAAGTTAAAAAGATCCTTATGAATCCAAGAATTACTTTTAAAAATAATTTCTCTTTGGATGCAAGTGGCAATCCTGCTTCTCCTATAGTGCCTATTTCAACAAAGCTAAAATTAGATCCAATGACTGTTTCAGCTGGGATTGGTATTAGACTTTAAGATATTTAAGGATCCTAAACTTATTTTAGGATTCTTAATTTAATTACAAACCATTCCATCGTTTTGGAAAATTATTTTCTATATTAAACAAATCAAGTATTTTTCCGATAGTATGATTTATTAAATCATCAATAGTTTTTGGTAAAATATACAGTGCCGGCATTGGAGGGGCAATTATAGCGCCCATTTCCGTTAAGGACACCATGTTTCGTAAATGACCTAGATGCAGCGGTGATTCACGAGTCATTACAATCAACTTACGACGTTCTTTTAGTGCTACATCAGCTGCTCTAGCAATCAAACTATCAATATTACCTGTAGCAATTTGTGCCATAGTTTTCATAGAACACGGTGCTATTATCATTCCATCATTTTTAAACGAACCACTAGCTATAGAAGCTGAAAAATCTTTATTGTCGTAACAATGCTTTACTAGCTTAACTAAATGCTCTTTTGAAGTATTAGTTTCATGATTTAATGTTAGTTCAGCAGAGTCAGTAATGACTAAATGTGTCTCTATTTGGAGTTCTTTTAATGCCTCTATAAAGCGAACACCATAAATTGCACCTGAAGCCCCTGTAATCCCTATAATTATTTTCTTAGAGTTCATTTCAATTAATTTTATTAAATCTCCATGCCAATAGCTTGCTTATATAATTCTAAAAGCTCTTCTTGTTCTTCTAATTCTGCTTTATCCATTTTACGCATTCTTATTATTTGTCTCATAATCTTTATATCAAATCCATTGCTTTTAGCTTCCCCATAAACTTCTTTAATATCTGTTGAAATTGTAGATTTTTCCTGTTCTAATCTTTCAATTCTTTCAATAAACTGTTTTAAATGCTCCCCAGAAACATTCGTATAATTACTCATTACATACTCCTTTTAATTTTATATTCAATTTATACTTTTGCACTAAAACACACAATAACAAATTTGAAAATAAAAATTTTTAATTATTACTGCACCTTTAAGATGTCCTAC
This sequence comes from Alphaproteobacteria bacterium, assembly GCA_046313435.1. Taxonomy (GTDB): domain Bacteria; phylum Pseudomonadota; class Alphaproteobacteria; order Rickettsiales; family Arcanibacteraceae; genus JBKBYG01. The sequence continues at coordinate 4,461 of JBKBYG010000016.1, read as the reverse complement.
AAAGAATTTCATACTTTTAAGTTGAAATATGCATAGCTTTACATTAAATAATACATGATTAATATATTATTTAATGTAAAAAAATAAACTGTTTAATATTATGCAAGAAACTTTGAAAAAATCTTTTAAAAATAATTATGAAATTTCTGGAGATAAAATTAAATTAAATCAATTTATTAAAGAAATAAAACAGAAAGCAATCTTACTTACTAATAACGAATTGGAAGTCAATATAGATAATTCTATAAGTTATATTAAAGTGAACATACAATATTTATGTGCAGCGCTTAAGGAAACAATATTTGATATTCAATATACTTATCAAACTATTAAAATAAATGTTAGCATTTACAAACAAATAAATGAAAACTTAAGTATATCTATATGTAGTCAAATTAAGGGTTTTGATGTTAAAATTATTAATCAACTACTTATAAATTTTGTTACGGAGCTTCATAATGGTCAAACTTCAATTGAATATAAAAACGACGTTTTAACAATTATAATAACTCTGCCAAATTATAGGATAATTAATTCTTAGAAGAAAAATAATAGAAGGTTTATAAGCCGGATTCTGTCTAGTAAAAATACTATGGTAACTATTCATCTTAAATTGTTATCACTAACAATTTTATGCGACCTACCCAAATAACTTAAGAAAGAGAAATCTTTGTATATAAATATACATGTTATTTCTATTTGGTCTTGCTCCCAGTGGGGTTTGCCCTGCCATTTTAGTTACCCAAAATGCGGTGCGCTCTTACCGCACCATTTCACCCTTACTTTCAAAAAGCGGTATATTTTCTGTGGCACTTTCCCTAAAATTACTTCCGCCAGTAATTAGCTGGCACTGTTTCTCTTTGGAGTCCGGACTTTCCTCTTTTATATAATAAAAGCAGTTACCCAACCTTCTTGTTTTATTATAATCTATAACAAAACATTTTTAAAGTTAAATTTCACCTTTATGCCAATTACGATAATTTATAGCAGGGCAAAAATAGTTTCCCTGCATATAATCGACATTTAACTCTATAAGAGTTTTCGCAATTTCACCATTTTCCACAAATTCTGCAACAGATTTAAATCCAAAGCTTTTACTCATATTAATTAAAGTTTTAACAAATAAAAGATTGTTTGAATTTTCTGCAATATCTTTTATAAAAGAACCATCAATTTTTATTATATCAATCGGCAATGCTTTTAATTGCCTAAAAGAAGTATACCCTGCTCCAAAATCATCAAGAGCGACTTGACATCCTAAATCCTGAATTGACGCAATAAAATATGCTGATTTGCCTAAATCCCTTTGAGCAGCAGTCTCGGTTATTTCTACAATTAGTCTTGAAGCCAAATCTGAATCGCTCAAAAGATTTTTAAATTTTTTTAACCAAACATCGTTTGAAATTCCAAGGGAAGATAAATTAAACGCAAGATGTATTTCAGGATTGTTTTTTAATTCTTCTACTACTAATTCTAAAGCTAAATCATCTATTAAGTTAACAAAACCCATTTCTTCTGCAATCTGAATAAAAGGTCCTGCAGAGATAATTTTTCCTTCTTTATTTATTAATCGTAGTAAACTTTCATAATGTGCTACTTTTCCTGTTTTACTACTGATTATAGGCTGGAAGGCAAATCTAATTTTTTTTTCTACAATAGCTTGCTTTAAACAATTTGCTAACGTAAATTTTTTTTTCATAATATAGGTTTTATCCTGAAAAGAAGCGTATGGAAAAAAATATTCTTCGTTATTTTTATTAACATTAGATAAAATATAGCAGGTTTTTTTAAACGCATCTTTAGCACATTCCGTTTCAGTTGGAATATTTATACTACTTATTATACTGATTAAATGAAATGGCTCATTTGTTAAATCTGAACCAAGAAACTGAATTATATTATTTATTTGGTAGGCCTTTCTACTTATTTCCCCTTCTTTACAATTTAAAAGGACAACAATTACTCCCGGTTCAATAATTTCTTGTAATATAAGATCTTCATTAAAAATATTTTTTATATTGGCCGTAAGTTGTTCCATAATTGAATTTACTAAGCCCTGACTATACAAATATGATAATAAGGAAATGTTGGTAATACTTATTGTAAAAAATGTTGCATTAGTTCTGTTTGAAATTATTTTTTTAAAATTTATATCTAATTCTTTAAAAAAGCTTTTTCTATAATCAATTATATTATCTAAATGCTCACTAATATTATAATTTAATCTTATCATCCAGAAGCCTTTATTAATAATAAAAAAATGTATATTTTTTAATATTGAATTTTATAATTTTAAAGCAATTTGACATAGTTAGTAATTTTCTAAATAATAGAATAAGGTTTTCTTAATTAATTTTTATCTTATCTCATTACATTAATACTAATTGTAATAGTTTAATTTTCAGTTAAACAGAGAAAATTTCTCAAGGTGTTTTTTACATTATATAAACTATAAGTTTTATTTATTTTGTCACAAATCTTAGATATTTCATAAGCTTAATTTTATTAACTTACTATAAAAGGCATTGAAGCGATTTGTTACATATATGAATAAAATAGAAAAGTTATATTTTTTTACAAAAAATATAATTTATGATAGGGAGAAAAAAGAAGGCAGTTCAGTTATTGAAATTTAACTTAACAAAATTTTAAAACAGTTATTTTTCATATAACTATATTTTTTACATGTATTTTTGATATAACATATTGTATTGAAACCTTTCATTTTGAACTTAAAAATTTTCCCTAACGAATTTGCAAAATGTACAAATTCTTATTATCGATAATTAAACTTTTATAAGATCAGAAGTTATCATATTTACTAAAAAAATAAATACATGATTTTCTACATTTTACCATATCTTCAATAATAGAATTCAATTTAGATTTTAAAGTTGCGTAAAAGCTCAGATTATAAATGTCATAAGCTATCTTAAACTACAAATTGTGCTTTATTTATATAAGATTGTTAAACTAATTTTCTATATAATGTTAAAAGTGAAATAGATAATAAAAAACAATGAATGGCATGTTTGTTAATAATTAATGAAGTTTATAAAAAAGTAATTTATTACAATTAAACTACAATTATATAATTAAATTTATAGAAAAAAATTTCCAAATAAAGTTTATTTAAAAGGGAAAATGTCAGAAAATTTATACAAGAGTAAAAGATCTTCAAATATTAAAGGTTTTATTTATAACAGAAAAACAAATAATGAAGTAAATAAAATTTGAATATATGAGAAAGGAAAATTAAAAAAGCTTGTTTAATAAGCTTGGCGACGACTTACTCTCCCGTGCCTTAAGACAAAGTACCATCAGCGCTGTAAGGTTTCACGTTCGAGTTCGGAATGGGATCGTGTGTTTCACTTACGCTATAATCACCAAGCTAATTAAACAAGCTTTTAAATAGCTTTTAAAATTATGAATAAAATCTGACAACTTAATTTACTTTAATGTAAATTTAACACTGCATACGACTAAGTAATATCAATCTTAGCAAAATTTAAGTCAATCGAGCTATTAGTACTGGTTAGCTTCACATGTTACCATGCTTTCACATCCAGCCTATCAACGTGGTGGTCTTCCACGGCTCTGATAGGGAAATCTTATTTTGAGGTAGGTTTCCCGCTTAGATGCTTTCAGCGGTTATCCCGTCCATACGTAGCTACCCAGCCGTGCCACTGGCGTGACAACTGGTCCACTAGAGGTATGTCCATCCCGGTCCTCTCGTACTAAGGACAGATCCTCTCAAATTTCCAACACCCACGGCAGATAGGGACCGAACTGTCTCGCGACGTTCTGAACCCAGCTCACGTACCACTTTAATCGGCGAACAGCCGAACCCTTGGGACCTGCTTCAGCCCCAGGATGTGATGAGCCGACATCGAGGTGCCAAACGATTCCGTCGATATGGACTCTTGGGAATCATCAGCCTGTTATCCCCGGCGTACCTTTTATCCGTTGAGCGATGGCCCTTCCACACAGGACCACCGGATCACTATGACCGACTTTCGTCTCTGCTTGGCTTGTCAGCCTCGCAGTCAGGCAAGCTTATGCCATTGCACTCTAAAAACTGATTTCCGACCAGTTTGAGCTTACCATCGCGCGCCTCCGTTACTCTTTGGGAGGCGACCGCCCCAGTCAAACTACCCACCATGCAGGGTCCCAGATCCAGATTCATGGATCCTGGTTAGATATCAAGGACCAAAAGGGTGGTATTTCAAGGGTGACTCCACAGCAACTGGCGTCACTGCTTCATAGTCTCCCACCTATCCTACACATTTGATCCCTAATACCACTGCAAAGCTATAGTAAAGGTGCACGGGGTCTTTCCGTCTAACCGCGGGTACTCCGCATCTTCACGGAGAATTCAATTTCGCTGAGTCGATACTGGAGACAGTGGGGAAGTCGTTACGCCATTCGTGCAGGTCGGAACTTACCCGACAAGGAATTTCG
>JBKBYG010000015.1:0-35587 GCA_046313435.1 Alphaproteobacteria bacterium | reverse complement strand
ATCTAATTATTAATTCTGTAGATGTTAATAAAGATGTTGATGGTTTTCATGATGCTAATGTAGGAAAATTGGTCAAAGGTTTAAATGGGCTTGTTGCTGCAACAGCTATCGGATGTGTAAAACTTATTAAAACAGTTAAGCCCGATCTCGCTGGGCTTAAAGCTGTTATAGTGGGACGCTCAAATATTGTAGGAAAACCTGTCGCTAATCTCTTGTTAAATGAGGATTGTACAGTTACTATAGTCCATTCTAAAACAAAGAATTTGTCAATTGAATTAAAAGAGGCTGATATTGTTATTGCTGCAGTAGGAGTACCGAGATTAATTAAAAAAGAATTTATTAAAAATAATAGTATTGTAATTGATGTGGGTATAAATAGGGACGAAAATAATCAGCTTGTTGGAGATGTTGATTTTAAGAATGTACAAGAAATAGCCGGTTATATTACCCCAGTACCAGGAGGAGTAGGGCCAATGACAATAGCCTGTCTACTTGAAAATACCGTCAAAGCTGCATGTAACATTAAAAATATAAATTATAGTAATTTATAATAAACGCTAGATCATTTTAAATAGAAAACAACACATAATAAGAGAATAGCTAAACTTTGAAAAACCACTCTAAGTGTCATTAGCTTATTTGCATATTTTCTATTAAATTTATTCCCAAGTGACATAGAGATAATGCCGATAATCAATGTGCCTAAAACTGCTAAAGCAAGCAAATAAAGGAATATGGTATATATTTTCATTTAAACAACAATTTTAATTTTAAATTTCATATTAAAGCCTTAACCCTTTACTTAAATTAGACATACTAACTTTTTTTACCCATGAATTATCATTTAGAAGATTGTTAACATTATCAAAAAATGCTGGAGAATTTTGTTGATTAGTTTTTGAAACCCAACTTGATTTATTGTTAGTTTGAATAGGTAAAGTATTATTATATTCTGTATTAACTTCAGTTTTGACATCTAATACATGAGTAGATGTAGTTCTGCGTATATATTTAGAAATTAACTTTTGTATATTAGGGTTCGAAATTATTTCTATTAATAAAGGTTTTCTATTTTTTTCTTCAACTATCTTATCAATTAAAGCTTTTCTATAAATCTCTTGATATTCTGGAGCAGTAAGAGTTTTATTCAATTCTTTTATTGCGTAAAAAGTTTTTACATTCGAAATAATATATTGGGAATAGAAATTATCTTTTGCAAGCTTATTACATAAATATATAATCGCACGTCCAATGTTACCAATATCAATATTATCTTCTTTCAATTTATTCACTTGATTTACAAAAACTTCTTTATATTTATGCAGCATTTCATCGCTTGCATATTTTTTGTATAAAAAGCTAGCACTTATGCTAGACTCAAAATCATTACTTTCTCTAAGAATATTTGTAAAAATAGCTGTATTTTCGAGATAAACTTGCCTTTTAACTTTTGGTGCAGCTTTATAATAAGCTTTAACCTTATCCCAGAAATCATAATATTCATTATATATTTCTTGTTTTACGAAAAAGGATTTCATGTAAATTTTAAAAGGTGCACGGGCGATAAATGAGCGATCTAAACTGCTTAATGCGGCCAAAGTACGGTCAAATTTAGGTTCAAATCCATAATCAACTAATAAATGAAGGATTTTTTTTGCCTTATTAATACGTTCTATATTGCTATCATATTTGTTTTGATCCTCGTTATTGAAATATTTTATAGTCTCTTTACCAAAGAGCTTATCAATCTCATAGTAAGCAGAGGACATTTCTGAAATAGCATCGTTTATGAAATCATAGTTGAAAAGATTAGTTTTCATGCCATGGTCTAGTAATAATTTGATAGTGTCAATATCTAGATTTTTAATTGCAGTTTCTAAAGCTTCACCATTGTTAATTGCAGGATTAGCTCCATATTTTAGTAATGCTTGAACTATAGGTAAATTCTTTTCATATGTAGCTGTTTTTAAAGCCTCGCCTTTGTTAATATTAGGGTTGGCCTTGTTTTCTAATAGTAAATTGACAATCTCTACTGTTCCATAGCGTATTGCATAATTAAGGGCCTTACCATTATCAATATTAGGATTAGCTCCATATTCTAGTAATGCTTGAACTATAGGTAAATTCTTGTCATATATAGCTGTTCTCAAGAGCTCACCATTGTTAGCATTTGGATCAGCTTTATACTGAAGTAATAATCTAACTATATCTACCGCTTTATGTCGTACTGCAGCATCTAAAGCTTTACCATTAGTGCCATTAGGATCAGCACCATTATCTAATAATGCTTGAACTAAAGGTAAATTCTTGTCATATACAGCGGTTTTTAAAGGCTCGCCATTGTTAGCATTTGGATCAGCTTTATATTTAAGTAATGCTTGAATTACAGATAAATTTTTATAATATAATGCAGTTTTTAAAGCTTCACTATTATTAATATTAGGGTTTGCCTTATTTTCTAGTAGTAAATTAACAATCTCAATTGTTCCATAACGTATTGCATAATCGAGAGCCTCACCATTATTAATATTAGGATCAGCTTTATACTGAAGTAGTAACTTAACAATATCTGTTTTGCGATCACTTATTACAGTATTTAAAATTTTTCTATTATTTGGATTAGCACCCGAGATAAGTAACATTTCTACTATAGAAGGATCTTGATTCGAACTTATTGCTCTACTCAAAGCCTCGCTATTACCAATATTAGGATCAGCACCATTATCTAACAATGCTTTTATTACAGATAATTTCTTCTTATCTACTACAGCTTTTAAAAACTCACCATTGTTAGCATTTGGATTAGCTCCATTCCTAATTAGAAATTCTATTAGGCTTATATCTTCTTTATTAACTGCAGTTCTTAAAGCCTCGTCCTTATTTAAGTTAGCCTCAGCTTTATATTGGAATATTAAGTTAATAATATGTTTATTTCCTTCTAATACTGCAGCTTTTAAAATTGCACTATAGTTGATATTAGGATCTATACTGTGTTTTAACAATAATCTTACAATATCAATTCTTCTATTTTTTATTGCAGCTTTTAAAAATAATTCACCATTATTATCTAATTTAGCTTCGTGTTTGAGCAGAGAATGTATGATAGATATATTTATTTTAGGATTTTCGATAGCAGTTTTTAAAGCTTCACCTTTGTTTAAATTAGAATTCGCGCCATGTTCTAATAATAGTCTGATAATTTTTTTATTGCCATTTTGTACTGCAATTTTTAAAAGTTTGCCATCATTAAAGTTAGGATTAGCACCGTGCTTTAATGATAATCTTACAATATCAGTTCTTCCTTGGCGTATTCCAGCTTTTAAGACTTTATAGTTATCTTCCCTCGGATTAGTAGAATGAACAAGTAACAATTGTATTATAGATATATCTGTTTTAAGGTTCTTTAATGCGCTTTTTAATATTTCACTATTATTTAAACTGGAATCAGCTTTGTACTCTAACAATAGTTTAACAATGTCCTTGTTGCCATTACCTATTACAGTTTTCAAAGACTCACCATTATCAATATTAGGATTAGCTCCATTATCTAATAATGCTTGAACTAAAGGTAAATTCTTCTTAGCTATAGCAGTTTTTAAAGGTTCGCCATTATCAATGTTAGGGTTGGCTTTATATTGAAGCAATAAGCTAACAATATCTGTTTTTTCATGTCGTATTGCAATATCTAAAATTTTTCTATTATTTGGATCAGCGCCAGCTATAAGTAATATTTCTACTATAGCAGGATCATTGTTCCAGCTTATTGCCCTATCTAATGCCCTAGTATTATCAATATTTGGATCAGCGCCATTATCTAATAATACTTTAATTATAGCTGAATCTTTTTGATATATAGCCGTTTCTAAAGCCTCACCATTATTAGCATTTGGATCAGCTTTATACTGAAGTAATAATCTAACTATATCTACGGCTTTATGTCGTACTGCAGCATCTAAAGCTTTACCATCAGTGCCATTAGGATCAGCACCATTATCTAATAATAATTTAACTATAGTTGAATCATTCTTCCATATTGCTGATTGCAAGTAATTATGATTTTTGCTATTAGGATTAGCCCCAGCTACAAGGAGTAATCCTACTATTTCAGAATCAGCTCGCCAACTTATTGCTCTATTTAAAGCTTCGCCATTATCAATATTGGGGTCGGCACCATTATCAAGTAATGCTTTAACTGTAGCTAAATCTTTATTAGAAACTGATGTTTTTAAAAGCTCACCATTATCAATATCAGGATTGGCTCCGTATTTAGTTAAAAGTCTAGCTAATTCAAGATTGCCTTTTTTGATCGTTTTGTATAATTCAAAACCTCCGTAATTGTCTCTCACATTTAACCAGGGTTTTTCATCCTTAATTCTTTGTGCAATATCATCAAGTTTGGAACAATTTTTAATTGAATCAAAGAACGCTAATCCTTTTTGTTTTTCATCTTTAATAAATAATGCAATTTTATTTATTGCTTTATTATTTTTATCCTGAGTGCTCGCTACTACTGACTCTAAATATTTAGAATCAAATTGTCTAAGTTCAGGCAATAATTCAGGATCATTTTGAGCAATTGCGACAGTAACAAATATATCTGCTTTCAATGCTTCCCATAGGCTTGCCTCAAGCCTTTTATTAATTACAGGTTTAGCATTATGCTTTAAAAGCAAAGATATAATTTCCATTGCAGATTCTTTAGTTGCAGGAGACATTACTTGTTTACAGGCTTCCTCAAGTAATGAAACTTGTCTTTCAACAAATATTTTATTATCAATTTGTTTTGATAATAAAATATTTGTTGCTGCTTCAACCATAGCAGTGCGGTCCATAAGCTCATTAGGGTTTGCGCCAGCTTCAAGCAAAATTTCAACTATTTCGGGGTTGCTAATTTCTACTGCCTTCGCAATGGGCTTCATGTCTATGCTGTAACTATTAAGTAAACTTTTATTGTGACGAACAAGCTTTTTAATTATTTGAGCAATATAAGAAGTTTTATTTTCATTAGTTAATGGTCGGTCAGCAAGAGAGTTATCATCATAAACAGGGATATCAGCAAGCGTAATTAAATAATGTATTAAAGAGTAACCTAGGTCCTTGTGAACTAGATCAGTTTTTGCTCCTTCGGCAATAAGCTTATCAACTAGGATTACTTTTTGACTTGAGGATAAATGAGGATTATTAATGACTTTAAATATTAAACTATCTTCAAGTGTATTTTCGAAATTTTCTATATACGGTTTTAAATCAGTTCTTGTAATTAATTTACTTATTTCAGTAAAAGACTTGCAGCCAACAAAATCTGATTGAATTAAATCTTTTTGAGATCTCTGAGCTATTTGTTGTTTAATAGGTTCACTAGGCATTTCTTCCTCTTACTGAAAAGATTTTTTACAATCTACTATCTTTAATATAACAAAATTACAAATTTAAGCAATTTTAAAATATATATTGATGAATTTTTTTATAAAAATATTGGCTTAAAGTGTTTTTAAGCCAATATTTGTTAACATATGCGCTGCTCAAATTTATATTATCTGGTATTTGAAGAGCTTTTTCTTGAGCTAACCGGTGAAAGTGAAGAAGTTTCTAACTTGCTAAACTCTCCTACTTCTCTTTCAACGCTTGTTAAAAGAGAGCTCTGATCGTTATTTATCATGCTAGAAGTCACACCAAAAAGGTTTATCTTAATTGGTGGAGTAATTTCATCATTAGAATTGACATTAGTTGCTTGTGATCCAATACTAGATTTTGAAGATGATGCCATTTGTACTGGGTTTCTTGAAGAATTTACTAATTCCTGGAAAGAAGTTGATTTCCTTCTATGCTCTATAGAAGAATAGTTAGAATTAGTTGAGACTTGAGTTTTGTTTTCTTGGGTATCAGATGAAGCCTTTTGATCTTGAGAAATATTAAGTCCAACTTTTTGACATAATTGCTTAATAATTAATCCTTGATCATTCAGTTTTTCAGCCTGATTTAGGACGGTTTTTGATAAAACACTGATCTGAGATGCTTGAAATGAGTTTTCTTTTTGCAATTCTAATATCTCAGCGTCACGTTCTTCTTTTTGTTTTTCGAGAGTTTCAAGTTTGGTGTTTAAATTCTGAACCTTATTTGAAAGTGTATTAATAATATTTTTTTGTGCATCTTTAAAATTTTCAAGCTCAGAAATTTTTTGATCTTGCTCAGTTCTTTCTTCCTCAAGTTTATTAATTTTATTACCTTGAATAGCTATTACTTTTTCTTGATCTTTCTTATCAGTTTCTAAAGCGCTGATTTTTTCGCTCAATTTACCGATGGCTTCTGCTTTTTCTTCTTCAAGTGTTTTATAAGCAGATTCTAAATTAGTAATTTTAAGGGCCTGATCTTTGTTATCAGTTTCTAAAGTACTGATTTGTCCGCTCAATTTGCTGATGGCTTCTGTTTTTTCTTGTATAATAGTATTGATTTTTTCTTCTAACTTAGAAATTTGCTCTATATATTTGTTCTTTTCCTTTGAAAGTTGAGTAATCTGGTCTTGAAGATTCTGTATTATAGGAGCTTTTTTGTTTTCAAAACTTTCGAGTTCTTTTTTAAGTTTTAAAATTTCTTGTTCTTTGCTTTCTAACGTGGTTTTAAAAGTAATTAGTTCACTATTTAATTTATTAGCCTTTCTTTTCTCATCTTCAAAAGCCTTATTAGCATTAGATAATCCTAACTCAGTAGTCTCTAAAGTTTCTTGAGCTTTTTTAAGTTCGGTATTCTTAATTTCTAAACTTTGTTGAGTAGTTTGGAGGTTTCCTTGGGCTGTTTTCAGTTCTTGTTGAGTAGTTTTTAATTGCTTTTCAGGTCTTTCTTGTCCTCTGTAATACCGATAAGCGGTTTCACCAACTGTTTCTATTGCCATCCCAGACATTATCCCAACAACATCAATAGTTGGTCTGAAAACATTAGGAGGAATAGGAGTTGGTAACATGCTGTTGATGGAAACTGCTAAAGTGTCAATTTGATTGACAGCCACTTCTGCTACTGCTCCTCCAAAAAATGCTGCTAGTTTTAATGGAGTAATTTCTGTAACTTGGTCATATACCCATTGCATTGTAGAAGGTTCGGAAGTTTTAGCTGTTGAAAGTGGTTTATTAATTTGAATAGATTGCATTTTTAGCCTCATTTGTTAATAAAATTATCAAATAGGGAAGGTCTTCAAGTAAACCAGGCCTAAAAAATCTATAGGCAAATTATTTAAATTCGAGCAACAAATTAAACATTTTCAAATTTAATTAGATTGACTATAAATAAATTATTATTTCCTACTATCAAGAGTAGAAAATTAATATTTACTATTAATATAACTGATTTTAATATAATGCAATAATAAATTGTATAATTTTTTAAATTTTTTCTTTTTTTTATTATATATTGGAATGGAAGCAAGGGTTTGAAATAACAATATAGTATAATTATATGTTGGAAATTAAATAAAAATAATTTAAGACAGGGTAAAGATTAATTAATGGTTTTCCTCGGCGCAACCATTAGTTTCAATTTCAATCGTAGAATGTAGAATATTAAAATTTTCTTTTAGAAATGATTTTACTCTCTTAATTATTATAATTTCATAATTTTCTGGTAACTTTAAATGTGCAGTTAAGATTAAGTTATTGTCTGTAAGTGACCATATATGAACATGATGAATATCCAAAATTTCAGAAAAATTATTCTTCAATTCTTGTTTAACTTGATCAATATCTATTTCTTTAGGAGTGCCTTCCATTAAAATATGTATTGAATCTTTAGCTATACTCCAAGAACTTTTAAGCATAAGCATGGCAAAAATAAATGATAGAATTGAATCAATTTGTAACCAATTTGTAAAAATTATAACAATACCTGTAATAATAGCTGCAACATACCCTAAAAGATCACCTATAACGTGAATTAAAGCGCTTTTTATGTTAATATTATGAGTAGAACTTCTAGCAAGTAGCATTGCTACAAATCCATTAACTATTAACCCAATAATTGCAAGGATGATAACAGCCTTCCCAGCTATTGGCTCGGGATTAAATAACCTTTGAAATGATTCAATCACTATCCACAAAGTTGTGAAAATTAAAGTGAAACTATTAATTAATGCAGCTATAACTTTGCTTCGCTCATAGCCATAAGACCGCTTATGGTCAGCAGGTTTTTTTGATATTTTAATTGCAAATAAAGCTAGGGCTAATGCTGAGGCATCAATTAGCATATGACCGGCATCAGCAATAAGTATGAGTGATCCAGAAAGTACTCCTCCAATTAGCTCAAATATCATGAAAATAAATAATATAATTGTTGCTAAAAGAAGTGTTTTTTCGTCCTGGATATTAATATGATGTTGATGAAAATCTTTATGTTTCTCATCATGTTTATGTTGGTGCATAAATTATACCCACTCATTTTTAAGAGCTGGATTTATCAATTCGCTCTCGTCTTTTTCTTTATATTTTTGTAATATATCTTCTTGAGTAATTTTACTCAAGCTTTGCTCAATTTGGGAATGATATTTTTCTAAATCTTTTTTGCCACGTGCAATAAATAATAATTCTGCGCCTTTATAGTCAAGAAAATTAATAGATTCAAGCGATGCAAACCTATGATCATGGAATTTACTTTGGAGGGTTTTTGGAAAATGTGCTTTTTCTTCATCTGGGAGGCCTTGATTAATTGGAGAATGTTTTGTAGGATTTTTTACACTAATTATAAAACTATCCTCAATTTTTAAGTTAAAATCCTTCTGTACTTCTCCAATTTTTGAGGGTTCAGTTAGTTGGTAGACAAGATGAGCATGATTATCGTGATGAACTATTAAGTATTTTCCTTCTCCCAAACATCTTGCAGGGGGTAATTCACGATCTCCACGTGTTTTTGTTGAATAATCATATTCTGACAAAATATCCATAACTTCATCTTGGCTTTTAGATATACTATCTATAAATCCAAAAAATGTCTCATCTGAATCAGGAAGAAATTTTTTTCCTATTATAATTAAAATATATTCAGCTTTATTGAAAGGTTTTAAAATAATAAAAAATCTTTGTACATCATCTAAATTATGTGCTTCATGATGCTGTACTTTGGGTCTGTAATAAAAATAAACATTTCCTGATTGTAAAATTGAAAAATCAGACATACTATATCTCCTAATAATATATTTAAATGAAATTATAAATTTTTAAAATATAAACTTACTATATATAAATATAGTATGGTTAATAAAAATTATATAAATTATACCTCTTTCAAAGCTTTACAAATGTAGGTAATTTTTGTGCAGGTACAGTACTCGAATCCTTATGTTCATCTTTGTGCATTGCGATTCTGCGTTTTGAATCTCCTAAAAATTCCACTGCACTAGCGAGTTTCAAAATAGGTCTATCATTATATGTAAGAGTGAGAATATGAAATATTGGTTTGATACAGAGTTTATAGATGATACTAAAACTATTGATTTAATTAGCATAGGTATTATAGATGAGGAAGGTAAAACATATTATGCTATTTCAAATGAGTTTGATATTAATAAAGCATGTCCATGGGTAAAAAGAAATGTGCTGCCATTTTTGACAGAAGCTTCAAAATGGAAATCTCGTGAAACAATAAAAAAGGAGATAGTAGGATTTATTGATCATAGGAAACCTGAGTTTTGGGTATATAATGGCGCATATGATTGGGTAGTTTTTTGTCAATTGTTTGGCCATATAAGAGATTTACCAAGGAATTATCCATGGTATGCCAATGATATTAAGCAATTAGCTCATTCTCTTGGAACTGCTTCATTACCTGAACATTCTACTCAAAAACATAATGCATTAGAAGATGCAAAATGGACTAAATTAGCATGGGAATTTTTAACAAATTATAAAAAATACAGTACTTCAACTTAAAAAACTATATTATATTTAAGCTAAAATACTATATAATCATGGCTAGTAAACTATTTTAATTTATCACAAGCTTCTTTAATTCTTTTAAATGCTTCCTCAATAGTTGCCTCACTAATTGCATACGATATTCTAATAAATCCGTCCATACCAAAGGCTGTGCCTTGAACAACAGCTACTTTAGCTTCAGTGAGAAAATAACTCGCTACATCATTACTGTTTCTTAATGTTTTTTCATCAGGGGTGTTTTTACCAAACATTTTACTACAATTTATGAATATATAAAATGCTCCTATTGGGCGCGTACAACTTAACAATTCAATGCTATTAATTAAATCTATTGCTAAATCTCTTCTGCGCTGAAATAAAGCCGCATTAGATTTTATGAAGTCTTGAGGGCCATTTAGTGCTTCAATTGCAGCCGCTTGACTTATAGAACAAGGATTGGAAGTGCTTTGAGATTGAATAGTAGCCATTGCTTTTATTAATGATTCAGGGCCTCCTGCATAGCCAATTCTCCAGCCAGTCATAGAATAGGATTTCGATACACCATTAACTGTTAAAACTCTATCAGCTAATTTTGGTTCAACTTGAACAGGAGTAACAAATTTAAAATCATCGTAAATAATATGTTCGTAAATATCATCACTTAAAATATATATTTTAGGATATTTTAAAAGTAAGTCAGTTATTTCTTTTAGCTCTGCATATGCATATGCAGATCCTGTCGGATTAGAAGGAGAGTTAAGTATAATCCATTTGGTATTATTATTAATCACGCGTTCTAATATTGTCGCATCAATTTTAAAATCATTTTCAATATTTCCTTTAACTGTAACCACTCCACCACCAGCAAGCTCAACTATATCCGGATAAGACACCCAGTAAGGTGCTGGAATAATAACCTCATCTTCTGGGTCTAATGTAGCCATTAACGCATTATATAATACTTGTTTAGCTCCATTTCCAACCGATATATTATCCACATTGTAATCTATATTATTTTCACGCTTAAACTTATTACATATGGCTTTTTTTAATTCTAATGTGCCATCGACAATAGTATATTTAGTTTGCCCTTTTCTTATTGCTTCTATAGCAGCTTCTTTAATATTATCAGGTGTATCAAAATCTGGTTCTCCCGCCCCTAATGATATTATATCATACCCAGCTTGTCGCAATTCAGTCGCTTTTTTAGTTACTGCAAGAGTTGAAGAAGGTTTAATACGAGATAATTTCGTCGCAAGTAATGACATTTTTACACCTATATGATTTAACTTTTTTAAAGTTTATTGAAAAAAATTTAATTTCAATGTAGTTTTTAAATTAAACTTATAAATATGTAAACATAATTTCATTAATAACTTATGTTAATTCTAAGCATTTTCAATAAAATCAAAATAAAATATAAATCAATATGTGATTTTTTAGTTTTGTCATTTAATAAAATATCAAATTTGTCTCAGACGAATTTTGATTTAGGAGAATATCACCTTCAAAAAGGAAATTTAAATGATGCGATTTTAAGATTTAAAATTGCATCATTGCTTAAACCAAATAATGCATATGCGTATTATAATTTAGGAAGATCATTATATTTAAAGGATCAAAAAATTGCTGCTAAAGATAAATTTTTATTCAGTTTAAAGCTTAATTCAGAATTAAAAGAGGCAAAGTATTTCCTTTCTGTTATTGATGAGCAGTACGATATTCCTGAGGAAATTCCTTTAAGTATTATTAAAGAATATTATAATAATATTGAATATTTACCTCATAACAAGTCCTCTGATTCAATAAAATTTATAATTGAAAAAATAGTTTCCTTATATTTCTTGAATACTAAGCTAAGTATTCTAGAATTAGGAATTGGGGATGGAAATTTCGGTGAAGAATTAAGGATAGCGAACTCAGAAATTGAAATTACAGGAGTTGATGTAGCTCATTCAGCAATTAAAAACCTTAATTTGAATGTAAAAAATAAACTTACATATAATTATCTAATTGAAGATGATTTTTATGAATACCTGCGAAATAATACCCTAAAATTTGATGTAATAGTTGCATTAAATTCTTTAGTATATAATAAAAATTTAAATCAAATTATTTCACTTATAAGCAAGCATTTGAATTCTGATTCTTTATTCGTTTTTTCGAGCTATAAATCAAATGATGAAACAATTAAATTTGACAAATCTAAACAATATTTTATTTACCCTACTGAATATTTCCAAGAAATTTTATCAAAACATAATATTAGCATTATTGAACTTAAGAATTTTCAAAATGAGTCAAGTGTTGAAGAGATGGTGCTTATATGCAAATTAAAATAATTTTACTATTAGCTTTATTATTGCCTTCTTATGCAATTGCAAATGAAGAAAAATTAGGATTAATAGAAGAATTAACTGAGCAAATCAAAGAAGAGTTAATTATACAAAATATTGTTTCTTCTGAAACTAGTAAAGATGAGATTGATATAATATTTGATTCTAAAAGTGAATCTATCTCTAAAAAGTCAGAAAAAGTTGAGAATGTTAATATTATTGAAATAGATAAAACAACCAAGAATTTAAAATGTAAAGTTAAATTTATTCAAAATGATAAAAAGACTAGTGAGGTTTTGATAATTGCTAAGTATCAAGAGTTTAAATTAATCCCAGCATTAAAGGTGAATTTCACAAGAGGTGAGGTGATTGAGGCAAACGATATTGAAAATATAAAAGTCAATATTACGAAGTTAAAAAAGAATACAATTAAATATAGTGAGGATTTAATTGGTAAAACTCCACGAGGTTCCATAAGAGCTTTTAGCATGATAAATATCAGTGATGTAGCTGAACCCAATATTGTTAGTAAAGGTGATCAGCTCACAGTCATATATGAAAATAGCAATTTATCAATAAAAATTTCTGCTATTGCTATGGAAGCAGGGGCAAAAAATTCAATTATTAGAGTTAAAAATTTGAAAACAAATACTATATTTGCTGCAAAAATAATTAATAAGAATAATGCCCAGATGATAGATTAAACAAAATTACTTACTCATAGTAGATTTTGCCATTTTACTAATAGAGTCTCTCCATAAAGTTTGACAAGTTTTATCTTTTTGTAGATTACGAGTTATAGATTCTGCAGCATGTGTAATCCTTGAACCTATAATATGAGCTTCATTATAGCTCCATTTTGCGAGGGGTAATGCAAGTTTTAATTTCTCAGAAAAGCTTTTATTTTGGTCAGCAATACTTTCGAGTGCATTAGTAAAAAATGATGCAGTTTTATTATCTTTTTCATCTATAAATTTCATATCGTTTTCTATTAGATTTCCTTTTGCAGCAGTAGAAAGATCTTTGTTTTCTTTTACCATTGCTTCTAGAGCTTTAGAGACCTTATCTTGAACGATATTACGTATGTTAAATAAAAGCTTAAATGCGTTTTTTCTATGGTTATTGATTTCTGTGTAATCAGAATATTCATTCACGTTAGATGAAACAAAGGACCATGCCCAATTTAACCAACTTGAATTACGATATCCATTCCAATTAGCGTGTTGTAATTTCTTTTCACTAAAAGTAGCTTTACCTGGACTTATCTTTGCTTTATCATAGCCCATGATAACATTAAGCTTGTTTTTCTCTATATTCTTGAACTCATCGCTAATAGTAAGGGCTGAAGTTAAAGCATAAGTGCAAGCATTTAGATCATGGCGGCTTGTCCATAAATGATAAAATACTTTTCCAATAACATTCCTTTGCTGGTTATATTCTTTGTGTAATATTTCAGCAGCATTATTAAACTGTTTCTTATTCTGACCAATATATTTTTCTAATTTCCATTTTTCTAAAATATTATCTACCGTTTCCGTATCAATTTCTTTAGAATATTTAAGTTCATTTAATGCATGTTTTATTCTAAAGTTCAACTTGTTTTCCAAATGATGCTCAAGTTTATTTCTTGCAAATTTATAGTCTTTAAGTTCATTGTAAACTTTATATTCCTCTGTCCTTATAAAGTAAGATAATAACTTTCTACTAAAAGTTGTCTTTTGATCCGCGGCTGTTTTTAAGCCATTATCTATATCACTAAAAGGAGGAAGAGAAGATGTTTTTATAGAAATTTTAAATTTACCTATTTCATTGTAGTTAACAACTATAGGATTTAAATTATCTTTTTTAGTTACCTTACTAAGCAGCTCATCTCCATTTAAATTTTGTTCTTGGGTATCATCAAAAAGCAGTTCCTCTTTATTTGTATTCTGTTCATTGATAACATCAAAAAACAGCTCGTCTTCATTTAAATTTTGTTTTTGAGGATTATTAAGAGCTAATTCTGCTTTTTTTTCTTCTAGCATTTCAAAAATTGATTTGCCTTGCAATGTTTTAAGGGAAAGGTTTGCTCCTTTTTCAATTAGAGAGTTTGCAAGATTCAAATACCCTTTTTTGATTACCCAAGTTAAAACTGTATAACCTGGATGGTATTCATAATTTAGCCATGTTGATTCAGTTATAACTCCTTCAAGGAAAGAAGAAGTTTCTGAGTTATTAGGATTTTTTACAATAAGTTTAATTATCTCTAATGCTTCATGTTTATTTTCTTCAACAAAATTTTTAATTGCAACCGCTGTATCATTATTTTTTTTATTCTCTGGTATAGATTTCAGTATATCTTCAAGTAGACTTGAACTGTATAAATAGAGATTAGGCAAAGCATTAGTTAAATTGAAATCAATTATTTCTAAGAATAATCTTTTCAAGTGATCTCGATTAGTACCATCTTCAACTTCAGTAATTTTAAGTTTGTGCTTTCCTTCTGCTAATGCAACAATAATATTGTATCCTTTGGCTTTCGCAAGTTGATAAGCTGTTTTACCCTTGGTATCTTTAATAAAAGCATTAGCCCCAAAACGAATTAGTTTTTCTGCTACATCGGTAAAACCCATATCAATAGCATAATTTAAAGCAGTGCGTTTAGTACCTTCAATTTGTAAGTCTAAATTGATCCCTTCAATATTTCCTAATTCTTCATTAATAAATAAATCTATAATTTCTTGATTACTGTTTATTATTATACTATGAAATACTGTTCTTTTAAGAAAATTTTTATCTTGATAGTTTAATAAATCCTTTCTATCACCTTCAAAATTTTGAAGGAAAGTTTGAATTTGTAACTTTTTTTGCGCTGCTTCAAGATGGATATCATTTATAATATCTAACAGTGCTTGACATTTTTCTCTCATATAATACCTTTAAAATTTTTTATTATATTAACTTATAAATAAAAATTTGTAAAGACATTTTAACATTTAAATTAATATTTTATTATATATTTAATTTTAATGTAATAAAAAATATTTTATAAAAGGAAGTTATTGAAATATAAATGCTAATTTTCTATATTTTTATCGCAAGTATTAACTTTAAATATAAATTAAAATATGAAATATAACGAAGAGATTAAGCTTGAACTATCCCAAGCATATAGAATCCTAGCTTCTTTAGGACTAGATGATCATACTTACACTCATCTTTCCTCAAGATCAAGTGAAGGAGATTCTTATTATATTTATCCTTTTGGTTTAAGGTTTGCGGAGGTTGAACCAAATATCTTAATGAAAATATCCTTAAATGGAGAAATTTTAGAAGGAGAAGAATATCAATATAATAAGACAGGATATATAATTCATGGCGAAATTTATAAAGAACGTTCTGATGTCAATTCAATTTTTCACGTGCATGCGACTTCAATTGTTGCAGTATCAGCATGTGAAGCAGGGTTAATGCCAATTAGTCAATGGGCACTTCATTTTTATAATCAAATTTCTTACCATAATTATGATTCTTTAGCCTTGGATAATGATCAAGGAAGTAATATAGTAAAAGATTTAGGGGAAAATTTTACTTTGCTGCTAAAAAATCATGGAGCGATCACCTCTGGCCGTACTATAGAAGAAGCAATGTTTTATTCTTATCATTTATATCAGGCTTGTAAAACTCAATGTCTAGCATTGTCAATGAATCAAAAATTAATACTACCAAGTGACGAAATATGTACTAAAGCAGCAAATGATCTACTCTCTTTTGAGCAAAATCTTGGCGAACGCGATTGGAAAGCTTGGGTTAGAATGATCGAAAATAAATAAAAATTTAATAACCTAGAAATCCCTGCAATTCATAAACATAAAAATGTAATTTGTAATCAGGATAAAGTGTTATATTAATTTCATCTATAATTTTTGACTCTTTGAAATATGAAGTAATTTTATCTTGCCTGTCTTTTGAGAGGTAGATAAAGTTTTCTCCCTTCATGTTTTTAATATCTCGTGTTAAATCATAATGGTTGTTTATTTTCTGGGCAGGATTCCATTTGTAAAATCTTATATCCGAATCTTTAGTATAATATTGAAGCTCAACAAGAATCTTACGATCATTAATTAGAAAATTTGGTTCATTATGGGTATAATAGATCGATTTTACTTTTTCTCCAAATTCCCTCCAGCCAGCCATTCTGTAAAAAGGATCACGGTAAATTATTGAACCGGATTTTGCTGTCAGTTTATCTTTATCAAAAATTTTATAATAGTTATAAAATATTCCTGCTACGAGTAAATGAAGAAATATTGAAACAATAAGTATCCTTGTAGTTTTCCTTTCTCTAATCTGATAAGCAACGATCCATATTATCATTGTAACTGCAGCAGGTGCAGCCCAATTAGCTAAAGCTTTAGAAATGAAGCTTAATAATGCTATAAATCCTAAAAATGGCAAAAAATAAGATATCAGAAATTTATATTTTTCGTCTGATAATATTGATTTTATATTCTTGAGTGAAATTAACAATATATAAGTAAGTATAGGACCAATAATGATAATTTGGGCAGCTAAAAATTCAAATAATTGCTTTGGATGAAAAAGCTCTTTATCAAGTCTCGAGATCTCTTGTGTATGCAAATAGCTAACAAATCCATTATTATAATTCCAGTATAAATTTGGACAATATACTAAAAATCCTATTGTTATACAGGCCCAAAACCTATAATTTGTAAGAGTTGATTTTAACTGCTTTGTAAATATTAAATATAACATAGTTGAAGGTACAATAATTATCATATTATACTTAGCTAAACATCCGCATCCTCCAATCAATCCAGTTAGAATCCAATATAATAAAATATTAGTGTTAATAGATTTTAGAAATAATAATATTGTTAAAGACCAAAAAAATAATAATATTGCGTCAGTTGAAATTAATGATGATGATAATGTTACAGAAGGAAGGGTTAAGTAGGTTATTGCGCTATAAAAAGCAATTTTTCGGTCAAATAAATTTAAAGATATAAAATAGATAATTATGCTTGTTATAGCGTGTAAAATAGGCGAGGAAAGGCGTATAGCAAATTCAGAATTACCAAAAATATTTGTGGTTGCTCTGATGATCCAAGCAATAAAGGGTGGCTTGGAATAATATCCCCAATCTAAATTTCTTGACCAATCCCAGTATTGAGCTTCATCAGCGTATAAATTATTGCCACTATTATAAAGAAAATAAATACGTAAGCTTGTAATAATTAAAATTAAAATAAATGCAATACTAAGGTTTGCAGTTTTCTTTTCACTATTAAACATTTTCTTCATTTTTTACTTTAAATTATATATCGTAAATAAGTTATATATAAAATTTATCAAAATGAAAATATATTATGTTAAAAATTGCGCATCGTGGTGCTTCAGGAAGATATCCTGAAAATACAATTAAAGCTTTTAAAGCTGCATTAGAATATAATGTTGATATGATTGAGCTTGATGTTCATCTATGTCGTTCGGGTGAAGTAATAGTAATTCATGACGAAACTTTAACTAGAACTATTGGAATTGAGGGAAGAATTGAAGATTTTAATCTTGATGAAGTTAAGAATTTTTGTACTAAAGAAGGTGAACATATTCCTACACTTAAGGAGACAATAGATTTTATCGATAAGAGATGTGCAATTTTAATTGAAATTAAACGCGAATCAATGGCACTTCCTGTGTATGAAATAGTTAAATATTATATTGAGAATGAAGGTTACAAATACGATCAATTAATTATTGGATCATTTTTGGTAAGTGAATTAGAAAATTTAAGAAAATTTGATAATGATTTAGTATTGGCATATATATGTATAGAGCCGCCTTTTCTCAACAATAAAACTCTTGATAACATCAAACCATCTTACATTAATCCACATTATGAACATATTACAGAAGGATTTATTAAGGAAATACATTGTCTAAGATTAAAATCGTTGGCCTGGACAGTGAATAATGAAGAAGATATTGAAAGGCTTAAAAAAATGAAAATTGATGGTATTATAACAGATTATCCGGAGAAAATTTAATATATCTTATTCTGGATAGTGTTCTTTATCTGCTTGCATTTCGACTTGATCCCTTAGATTTAAAGCAAATTTATAATATTTTTGTTATAATAATGAAATATATAGCTTAATCTCTAAATAATCTTAATTAATAAAAATTTTACTAAATGAAGTTATAATTATATAATATTTTAATTAGGTAGGTAAAGTGACAAAGATATATAACAGCACTCAAGAAGCATTAGAAGGCCTCTTATTCGATAATATGACAATAATGGCAGGTGGTTTCGGCCTATGTGGTATTCCAGAAAATCTTATCAAAGCAATTTATGATTCAGGTGTAAAAAATCTTACAGTAATTAGCAATAATTGCGGCATTGATGATTTTGGTCTTGGAATTCTTTTACAATCACGCCAAATTAAAAAAATGATATCATCTTATGTTGGCGAAAATAAAACATTCGAAAAACAATATTTAAGTGGTGAACTGGAGCTTGAATTAAACCCTCAAGGAACTTTAGCAGAACGTATAAGATCTGGAGGTGCTGGCATTCCTGCTTTTTATACGAAAACTGGGGTAGGTACGATTGTTGCAGAAGGTAAAGAGCATAAAATTTTTGATGGTAAAATTTATATTATGGAAAAAACACTTTTTGCGGATCTTGCTATTATAAAAGGATATAAAGCCGATAGTTCTGGAAATATAATATATAGAAAAACAGCAAGGAATTTTAACCCTATAATGGCCACAGCTGCAAAGGTTACAGTAGCAGAAGTAGAAGAAATTGTCGAAGCAGGAATGCTTGATCCTGACCATATACATACTCCTGGTGTATTTGTAAAAAGGATTCTTAAGGGCGAAAAATATGAAAAAAGAATTGAGCGTTTAACAGTAAGGGATTAGGTGATATTATGTGGAGTAAAGAAGAGATTTGTAAAATTGCAGCAGAGCAAGAATTAAAAGATGGGTTTTATGTAAATTTAGGTATTGGAATGCCTACTGAAGTAGCAAACTATATACCGCAAAATATAAAAGTTACATTACAAAGTGAAAATGGAATGTTAGGCATGGGTCCATGGCCTTTGAAAAATGAAGCTGATGCTGATCTAATTAATGCAGGCAAACAGACTATTACCGCACTTAAAGATAGTAGTTTTTTTGATAGCGCATTTTCATTCGGTATGATTCGTGGTGGACATATTGACTTAAGTATCTTAGGTGCTCTTCAAGTCTCTGGGAGAGGTGATCTCGCAAATTGGACTATACCAAATAAAATGGTAAAAGGCATGGGAGGGGCAATGGATCTTGTTGCCGGTGTTAAAAGAGTAGTAATACTTATGGAACACACCTCGAAAGATGGTTCTCCTAAAATAGTAAATAACTGTGAATTTCCTCTTACTGGTCAAGCTGTTGTTGACCGTATTATTACAGAATATGGGATATTTGATATTACTAACGCAGGGGTTAAAGTTATAGAACTAGCTCTTAATGTAAGCTTAGAAGAAGTTCAAAGTAAGACAGAAGTTAAATTATTAAGCTAATTTATCTCAAATAAGTTTTTTATTTGACAAAGTTGTAAATAAGGTTAATTGTATATTTTTAATATATGAATTCTTATATTTATAAGGTATATAATTATGACTAATACCCACAATAATTCTGCACAAACCCCATTCAATTATGATGATAAAGACAAAGTTATAAATATACATAGTGATCAAGTTGTAAAGAAACTAACTTTTGAGGATGAAGCTGATATCAATGTTCCAAATGAGGAAAATCTTGAAAATAATGTAGAAAAATTTGAATTAAATAAGGATGATTCATCTGATGAAGAAGACATAAAAGATGTTCAAAAATATAATTTACACAATTCGTTAGAAGAATTTAGTAAAATTGATAATGTAGATTACAATAAAAGCCTATCATTTATTTCGCATGCAGTGGGACTTGAGCTTTTATATTCTAAACAAGTGCAACAAAAATATTATAATGAGTTAAAACCAAAGCTAAAACAACCATTCTCAGAAGAGCTAAAACAAGAATTACAAAAAACAATAGCTGAAGCAGTAAAGAGTATTATAGAAAATTGTTTTTTAGATGAAAGTAGAATGAACTATAACTTATACAGCTCTCAGATAAATTTTCTCGTAGAAGATTTTTATAAAACTCATTCAAATGAAATTAAGTCTTTTGAAAATTATCTATTTTTACATTTAAGACCGTTACTAAAATCCTATTCAAACAATTATGAAAAAAACTCTGATAAAGATGTTAAAAATAATCTGGATAAGAATTTTAGCAAATTATGTTTAACAATTGAAAAATATATAGATGTAATAGCAGCAAAACAGGATGTAGCACATTGTCTAAATGGAAATCATTCAGCACTTTTAAAATCACCGAAAAGCCTTATTGAAGATACGAAAAGCTTACCTTTAACTAAAGAGGAACTAAATAATTATCCTTATTTAAAAGACAGTCTAAAACGAATAGTATTTCAAAAAACAAGAAATATACTTACTGAACATGGAGCTATTTCACCTTCTGGAAACACTTCTCACACTGAAAAAGTTAAAGCTAGGTTTAGACAGTTGAGACTTGAGTTAGAGCAGCGTAATTCAAATGACCAGAGATTTGTAGTAAATATTTGTGATTCAATAATACAAAACTCTAGTAGTAATTTTGGAAATCATTTTAATAATAATCAAGATCTTTTACTGTTGCCATATTTTGAATTTCTTATTAAATCCGAGCTTGCTAAAGGTCCAAATGCTTCAATAATTGAAAACAATAAAATAAAAATTGGGGCAAATTTTCAAAATAGTTTATTTAAAGAATTGGAGGGAGATTTAGAAGAGTTTATTCCTTTAACCTCATATAGAATAATGAACTCTATACAAGAAAATATTACCAATATTGATAAGGAAAATTTACTAGAAATCTATTTTGAAAAAGTTGTTAGAGTTATAAATAATAATGGAAGGCAAACATTACCTAATTTGTATAATGCTGAACCAAAAAATATGGTCGATTTTATAGCAAATTTGAGATTATTAAATAGATCAGCAAAACGAAATATTAAAAATAATCTATATCAAGGAAATTTATTTGCTTGGGACCAAAATTCCGAAGAACAGAAATTTTCAGTAGGTATAAAGTTTCCTTTAAGTGGAAATTATTACGCACTTGAGACACAAAAAATTACTAGTAAAGCTAATAGATCAGATCTAGTTATTAACGCAAGCAGTTACGCAGAAATTTCTAGTAAAATCAATACATTAAAGAGCAATATTAATAAAAACTTGAATCCAGAAATTACTGATAAAGAAATAGCTTTTTGGATTAGAGAAACTCTTAAAGGAGAAAAGTTAAATACATTATATTCTTACCAAAATCAAACTACGCCATTACCAATAGGAAAACATCAAATTGAACAAATTAAAAGGTTTCTCTCTGACATAACCTATTTATTGTTCGGGACAGAAGTGGTTCGTAATCCTGCTGCTTTAGTGCATCATCAAATGGCATTAGATTTAATCCTAAAGGATCAAATGACATGGCAAGAATTTTTTACTGATTCAAATGAAAGGAAAGCATTAATGCCAATGGAAATTAGATCTGAAAAGAAGGATGAGATTGGTGCGGTAAAATGCGCTAGAACATTGCATCTAACATATAATAAATACATGCCTCATTCATATAACTATCCTAAAGAAGGGGTAAGTATTGATCATCCTAAGTATATTGAACTTGTTAATAGGGAAGGGAGCTTAGTAGAAAAGTGGTTTGATTCAAAATCAAGGTTAAATATTTTAAACCAAACAGTTGCTGATAAAATAAATTCTGCAATTGAGCGGATATACGTAGCATCTAAAATATGGTATAAAGATATTGAGATTAACGTTGAAGGAAAGGAGTTAACAATTACAAAGTAATATTATTTTTTTAGAATAATCATAATATACTTATTAAATATTTTAAAAAATTAATAATCATTTAATTATACTTATTTATAATTGATATATTAACTTAAAAGGATTTTTAATATGGTAAGTAAACAAGAACAAATTGAACAAGCTATTAATGAAAATAATTTAGATCAGCTTAAAGACCTATTGAAGGGAATTTCTGTAATTGAAGAATATAATGCCTATTCAGCTTTAAAATCTGCTTGTAAAAAAAATGATTATAATCAAGACATTATTAAGGAAATAATTAAGTTTAATAAAGAGAGAGCATGCTATTACAAACCTCGTGAAGCTTTATTTACATTAAAATGGGTGATTGATAATGAATTATTAGATAAAAATCAAGAAGTTTTCTTTGAAGCGTATGATGATTTATTGAATTCAATACCAGAAAAGGGTGATATTACTAAAAATTTTATTATAGATGAAATCATAGAATATGTAGAAGACAAAGCTAAAAATTCTTATAAAAAATATGAAAAATATTTTGAAATTATTTATTCATATCATTTAAAAGAAAATACCCCACAAATTCTAGAAGAAAAATTGTTAGAAGAAATATCTACTCCAAATAGTACCAAGGTCAAGTGTTTGCTTGAACATATGTCAAAAGACAATGAAAATAGTATCGAGAACGTTTTTAGAGAAATAATTGAAAGTAAGCGGAGAGCTAATCTAAATAGGTTGGAGCAGTTTTTTCCATATATAAAAGATAAGCAATTAATTACTAAATTGATAGAAAAATTTGTTTCAGAATATGAAATTTTTTCAACACATTCTAAAGATGTGGGTAGCGACGTAAAAAAATTTTTCAATAATGATGTTATAAAAGAAAATCTACCTTCTCCAGAAAAATTAAATAATTTATTAAAAGAAAAAATCCTGGATTTGAAAAATAATTATGATAATTCTAATTCTCAACATTCAAAAAATTTATTATTATTATTAAAAAAAGATTTAGTATTAATGGGCGTAGATCCTAAGATATTTAATGATCATCCAGGATTTCAGCTGGCAAACATATCATCTTTTAATCTTGAATTACTTAAACTCTCGGGTGATAATAGGTATATTACTGCCTCAAACCAGAAAGACCAAAAAAAAGAACTTTTTAAAATAGCTAAACAATATGAAAGTGAATTTAAATCAAAAAAATATGCTAGCAAGGAAGCAGTATTAGATCTAGTTGATAGAGTAATAGATACTATAAAGAAAGATAAAGAATCGACTCCAGAAGATAAAGATAAAGCTATAAAAATTGTTAAAGATGAATTTAAAAAAGCAGGAAAATTAACAGATAAAGTAATAGATGAAGTAGTAGAATTTACAAAAGAAATTGAAGGAAAGGCTAAGGGTTCAAGGAGTTTTAGAACAAAGCTTATTGAAGGAATAAAGAAAATCTTCAAAAATGAAGCAAAGAAGAATATTCAAAATCATCGTGAAGAAACCTTTAAAGAATTAAATGACCAAGGTTTTAAAGAGGCTAAAAACAAATTAAAGATGATGATGAAGTCTGAAGATCAAGAAGCGCTTACGCATAAAAATACAAGAGATATGAA
This sequence comes from Alphaproteobacteria bacterium, assembly GCA_046313435.1. GTDB lineage: Bacteria > Pseudomonadota > Alphaproteobacteria > Rickettsiales > Arcanibacteraceae > JBKBYG01. The sequence goes on along the minus strand of JBKBYG010000015.1, from coordinate 11,801 downwards.
CCCGAGTAAACCAAGTTCTAAATCTATTTCTTAGATAACTTTATTTTTGAAGATCTATTTGAGAGCATTTAATGATTTTAAATAGATCTTCAAAATTATTGAAGCTCTTATCTTGATATACTCTAGCTTTTTCATTTGATGCTCCTGGAATTTCATCCATAAGTGCGTATGTTATATTCTGTTTATCAGCTTCAACAATAAAATCACGAGTAAATGATTTTCCTCCTATAAATATTGCTATGCCATTTCTTGATTTTATATATGAAATTGTTTCACTAGGTAGGTAAACAAGAGGAGTAGAAAAGTCACTAATATATGAAATACCCCTAGGTTTAATAGTATTTTCTTCACTAACTTCTGAAATTAAACTAATGAATAAAAAATTTTTATTATGTTCAAAATTATATAAAGTAATTATCTTACCAAGTTCAACATCAATACCTTTATCTTTACTTCTTCCTGTAACAAAAAAAACTTTATTTGGATCTAAACTATAAATAAGTTTTTTGAGTAATTTTTTTATATCATTACGTTTTTGTTTGCTAATTTCTAACCAAGAAGAACCAGTAGAACCAGCAATAAAAATTGGAGTTTTATCAATAATTAGATGATTAATGTTTTCTGAGTGTATATCATTTGCACTATAATTTGATGCATTAAGAGCTTTTTCAATATCAAATATTTCATATGTAGATGCATATTCTACATATTCTTTTTCAACTTGGGTAATAAATTCAAAATCTGATAAACCTAAACCGCATATTTTCCCTGCAATTGCTGTTTGTTTACCTGACGTTTGATATAATCCTGCTCCATCAGAACTAAGTACGCATTTGACACCGGCATTAATAAATTTTTTAAAAGGTATATCTTCAGGAAAATCAATATTATTTGAAGCTAAGTTAGAATCAGGATTAAATTCAATTGTAATTAAATTATGTCTGGATAGTTTGCTTGCTAAATCAATAGTCTCTTCATCAATCCCGTGTAAAGCATGCCCAATCCGCATTTTAATTTTATGTTCAATTGCAAATAAAAGAGCCTCTTTCACATTATTAGGGTTTTTTGAATTTTCTCCTGCATGTATCCTAAATACAAAATCTTTTCTATCATTTTTAATATGTTCAGCAAGTAAATTTAATTTTGACTCTAAATGCGAAGTTTTATTAATTTCATATCCTAGTAAATCAATACCTGTTATATAAGGATTTTTATAAATTGATTTAATCTTAGTAATTCTTTTTCTTAAGTCTTGCTTGGTGAGGTTTCGTGGAATTCCAACTAAAAATCTAAATATTACTCCGTATTTTTTTTCAACAGCGGGAAGTATATTTTCTATTTTATCAAGCCATAATGTGTCAATAATTGAATTGCTTGAAAGTTCAGCATATTTTACACCATTAGCTTTATAATCTTTAGCAATAGATATAAAAATATCTTCTAATAAATCAATGTTTTTTGTAAAAGGCTCACGAAGTTTATAACAATTCTCAATGTCTTCAAAAGTTGATTGTGCTTCAGAGGATAATGAAAGAGAGCTCTTAAGCAATTCCAAATGTTGGAGAGTTAGGTCTGAAAATGGTATAGCAGACTCATAATCTAAGTTTGCATTAATATGAGAAGTTGGTAAAAATCTTCTTTTATTTATTAATTGCAAATTATCTCTTTTATATTCAATTTTTTGCTGTTCAAAAAAAGATACAGGGTAAAGTATATTATGTTTAATACCTATTTCTATTAAAGATGAAGCACTAACTTGGCCAGATAAATGAGTGTGTAGATCAGTTGATAAAGATAATTCTTCATTGTAAGATAATGGTATATAATTTCCTTGATATCTTCCGATTAATCTTGTTTCAAATACTACTAACTGACGAAATTGTTTAATTATCTTGATGCTATTATCAATAAATTCAAAAACTAAATATTCTGTATTGTTATAAAATAATGAAATTTTTTGATATATATTTTCTAAAGGAACTTTAAATGGAGTTTTTTTTACTGAATAAGTTTTCGCTAAAGTCTTTAATTTGAGGTTTTTAGCAAAGTATTTAGCAAAATTATTATTTGAATTTGCATAAGATGTAATATTTATCTCGACTTCAAAAGTATCAATAAAATAGCTAATTTCTAATTTAAAATTCTTGTTTTCATCTAGGTGGATCGACAATTTATGATTAGAGTTATTCATAAAGAACTTTTTACTTTAAATATAATTGTTATACGTCGACTTTTATAGGTCCTTCTGCGCTACCGTGTATAAATTGTTTTATAAAAGGATTGTCTGTAGTTTCTAATTCTCCAGATTGTCCTTCCCAAACGATTTTACCTTCATGTAACATTGCAACCTTACTTGCAATTTTTCTTACACTTTCCATGTCGTGAGTTATAGTAACAGTGGTAGCCCCAATTTCTTGTGAGCATTTTGTAATTAAATCATTGATTATATTTGCCATGATAGGATCTAATCCTGTGGTGGGCTCATCAAAAAATATTATTTCGGGATTTCCAGCAATAGCACGCGCAAGGCCAACTCTTTTTTGCATTCCCCCGGAAAGTTCTGCGGGGTATAAATCTGCTATTTTGCTTTCAAGTCCTACTGAATTCAATTTTTCAATTGCAATATCCTTTGCTTTGTTTGATGCCATTCCTGTTTGCATTAAACCAAACGATACATTTTGCCATATAGACAAACTATCAAATAATGCACCTCCTTGAAACAAGAAACCGATTTTCTTCATTAATTGATCCTGTTTTCTTTGGCTAAGATTAGTAACTTCTTTCCCGTCTATTTCTATGCTTCCTTCTTCTGGAGCTATAAGTCCAATTATATTTTTTAGCAATACAGATTTACCGCTACCAGAGCCCCCAATAATTACTAAGGATTGGGACGTTTCAACATCTAAATTTACTCCTGTAAGAACTTTTTTAGTGTTAAAAGATTTATGTAAGTTTTTAATTGATATTTTTATACTCATTTTGCAAAAAATAATTCTGTGGCTAAATAATTTGAAAGTAAGATTAAAATTGACGAAACAACAACAGCATTAGTTGTAGCAGCGCCTACACCTTGGGCTCCTCTTTTGGAATAATAGCCATTATAACATCCTATTATTGCTATTATATATCCAAAAACTGCTGCTTTGATTAAACCTAATATTACATCCATTGTTTCAAGATATTTAAAAGTATTTTTTAAATAAGTAACTTCATTAAATCCCAGCTTTTTCACTGATACTATGTAACCTCCAAATATACCTATTATGTCGGACACTAATACTAAGCAAGGCAACATTAGAACGGCTGCTATCACTCTTGGTGTAACAAGGTACTTAATAGGATTTGTTGATAGAGTTACTAAAGCGTCTATCTGTTCTGTAACTTTCATAGTTCCAATTTCAGCAGCCATAGAAGCGCCAATTCTCCCTGCAACCATTAGTCCCGCAAGCACAGGTCCTAACTCTCTAGTAATTGATAAAACTACCACAGTTGCTATTGAGCTTTCAGCTGAAAAACGTGAGAATCCAGTATAACTTTGTAATGCAAGAACCGCACCAGTAAATATTGCAGTCAATCCTACTACAGGTAAAGAGAAATATCCAATTTCCATCATTTGACGAATTATCATTTTAAAATAAATTGGTAATCGAACAATATTGATAGTTGCTGCAAAAGCGAAGCGTGAAATCTGGCCTACTGCCATGAGAAAGTCTAAAATAATTCTTCCTAAAGATGCTAGCAAATTCATTATATAAACTAATTTTATTATGTTTAAGATTAAAATTAAAAATCCAAAATAAACTATAATCTCAAAAAGTCAATTAATTGAATATATTAGATTTTTTAAAATAATAAATTTTTATGATATTATTTGATTAGTAAATATTAGGCTTCTTATAGAACCCGATCTTAGGAGAAGGTTTAAAGAAGGTTTTAGAGTGCAAAAAGTTTTTCTTTAATTGCCTTGGATCTAATAAGGTAAGTACAGTTTAAAGATTAGCTAAAAAAAAGATCCGCAAAACAAGTTCAGGATGAGGGCATGCCTTGAGAAAAGTGTTATGCTGAACTTGTTTTAAGCATCTAATATCTAAGCTTAATTAAATATTTATCATTTAATTATAAAATTAGTTAGGTTTAATAAATTTAATTAAAATAAAAAATGAAAAAATCCGGATTTACTTTAATTGAACTGTCAATAGTTTTAATAATCGTAAGTTTAATTATTAGTGGAGTTATTGTAGGGTCATCATTAATTGAGGCTAATAGAATTAGAAATTTAATTAGCAGTTTTAATAATTATCAATCTGCAATTAACGTATTCCGTACAAAGTACGATTCATTACCTGGTGATATGAATAATGCAACTCAATTTTTCACAAGCTCTTCATTAACCATTAATAATGGTAATGGAGATGGAAAAATCACTTGGGGAGACACAGGTACACAAAAAGAAAATTTATATGCATGGCAACATTTGGCACTAGCTGGGATTATCAAGGGCACTTACACTGGAACTTCATCTACCCCTTATTTTAATTTAGGGGTCAACATACCTGAGATAAGGAATTTAAATGCAGGATTTGATTTTGCATATAATAACAAAAATATATTATCAATAGGCTCTCCAAACGGTGCTTACACTTCAGCTACTACTGCACAATTATTGAATGGTCCAATCTTAACTACTAACATTGCTTATGGTATTGATAATAAAATGGATGATGGTAATCCTTCGACTGGTAATATAATTACTAAATTTGGGAATAATATTACCAGTGGCTGTATAAGTAGCGATGGATTATCTTATATTTTTAGCGATAATACTGTATCTTGTATAAGCTGGTATTTATTTTACTAATTTTCCATTAGGTTCTGGGAAGTTTATAATCAAGAAAAACCTATAGCTTAAGCAATTCTATAATTCTTGATTCTATTTTCACGTTCTTTTAAAATCCTTGCTTCAAATGTTGTATATAAATTATTATCATTTAATTTCGCTCTCTCTTCTTTGATTAATTTTAATGTGCTCTCTTGAGCAGCATATATAGGGTTTTTTAGCCTATAAGTTTGAAGATTTTGTTTATCTGTGTAGTTATTAATATTTATAGATAAAGCTGCTTTAGTAAGATTAAGACTTGCTTCATATATATTAAAAAAGATTTCTCCAATTTCCTGGTATTCTTCTAAAGTATATTTATTGATAAAAATAGAATTTGATTTTAGTTCTTCTTTAAACTCTTTATCAAATTTAGAAAATTTAAGTTTAGTTTTTAAAGTTAAATTCTGCCTGCTTAGATATTGATTTAAATGGTGATAAATTGCTTTTGCACTAATTTCAAAAACTTCTTCGTTGTCATTTTTAAGGTATGAAACTTGAAAATTTATATCCTCCATGACTGCGTATTTAAATTTGTCAGAATACTCGCTACTAATTGCATCCGAAAGAGCAATATCAAGTGGTGAAAATATTTCTTTATCAATAATGTTCCTAAAAGATTTATCTAAGAATTTTATTGCTTTTGTACGTGTAGAAATTAGATTTCGAATTAATGACTTACATTCATCTATGCTTTTCTCTAAAGTTAGATTATTGTGGCTTGCTACATATTTATCATAAATTTCTTTTAATTTATTTGGTCCAACATTATACAAATCTAGCATTTCACTATACGTAACCTTAAAATAATTTCTTAAAGTTAATGCTTCAGAGCTAGTTATATATTTTAGTTTATCAACTGGATATTTTATAATTTCGTCAATTTTGTCTTCGTTTATAGATATTTCTTGAATAAATCTTATACAATGACTAGAACATAAAAGTTCAAACTTTACTGAAGATCCCTCATATATTTTCAATAAATTCTCTATACTAAACTTAAATTTTCTTAAAAATTCCTGAGTATTAATTTGAGTAAATTTTTCTAATATTAAAGGATTTTTATTATATAATTCTGTTAGTAAGTCATATGAAATATTGAACTCTTTTATAAAACATAAATATTTTACGTTAGAAAGAAAAAGTATTTTTTCAATTGGCCATTCAAATATATTGGCTATATCTTCAGAAGTTAAGCTAAATATATTCGTAAAAACACGCATGTTAGGATGAATTAATGCTTTAAATTTTTCAGGATCTTTGCCACATAGCTCAATAATTGTAGAAAGAGCTATATTTAGTTCAACTAAATACTGAACATTTTTATCAAAAACAGTAATTACATTTTTTATGGAATTATTACATAAGGTTAATGCTTGATATATATTTAGATTAAACCATTTATTTAATATATATGGAATTTTATCAATTAAAACCAGGTAATCTCCTGGAGATTCTTCACAAAAATTTTGTATTTCTTTAAATGTAAATGTTTTATTTTTAATAAAGCTTAAACTCAGAGGATGAGATAAAAGAAGAAATTTATTACGATTTTCTTCATATAAATCTAATATTTCTTCAAAATTAAGTAATTTTAATTCTAACATTTCTATAACATTATCTTGAAGAATAAATTTTAATTTTGCTTTAGACTTTTGATTTACTTCTTTTAGCTTTTCAAAACTAATGTCAAAATTTTTTATAAGCTTGATTATGTTAGGATGTTCATCATGATTTCTAGAATTGTTAAACATTACTTTCTCATAAGTTAAAATTTTAATATTTAACAATAGTAAGTTGAAAAGTTTAAAATTTAACTAATATAAGTTTTTAAGTTTGACTCTAAAATGGAATTAAAGGAAAGATAGATAAATTTATTTAAACTAATCATGTGTAAGAAAGAATTCCTTGCAGCCATATTGCAGTTATCTAACTACTTATTAAAGAATTATTTTTTATCTATATGCAAGACTTATTAGCTTCTAAAAATTTCACTGGATTAAGGGGCTGATCTTTAAATCTTATTTCATAGTGTAAATGATCGCCGGTTGTTTTGCCACTAGCTCCTTGAGTACCAATAACATCGCCGATTTTAACTTTTTGACCTTTTTTAGTGAAGATTTTGTTTAAATGAGCATAACGTGTAGTATAACCGCCGCCATGATCAATTATTACTAAATTACCATAGCCTCCATTTACGCCAGTAAAGCTTACAATACCTTTAGCACTTGCATAAATTCTTGCATTCTGTGCTCCCTGTAAATCAATACCTAAATGTTTTTTTAGTTTTTTTGTAAAAGGATCTTTGCGTAAATTAAAATGACTTGTTATTACATAACTATTAATAGGCGATATAATTGGCACGTGAGAAGTAATTTTGTCTATTTTAGCAAGTTTACTAAGCTCAGATGTAATATGGTTGAAATCTGTATTTTTTCCAGTTAAATCAAATACGCTTTTATTAGTAAAAGAAGGTTTTTGATTTTTAGAAGTTTTTTGTGCTTTGTGTAATGTATTTATATATTTAAGTTGAGCAATTTTCTCATCAATATTATCATCTATAATAGAGAGCCATTTGCTTGAAGAAATCTTATATTCAATCTTTTCTTCAAGTTTATTTAAATACTTCTCATATTGCTTTCTGTTTAAATTATCAGGCTTGATTATTTTAAGATAAGTTGAGCTTATAATGCAATTATTTGATCTTGCATCAATATCTAAGAGATCGTATTTAATTATCAATTCACCATATTTCAAATTCGTTATATAAGAAATATTTTTAAAAAATTTATTTAGATATTGATCTATCTCGCTAGATTTAAGACTTTCTTTCTCGGTTGAACAAGAAGAAAGAAAAAAATATATAATAATTACGATTTTAAGCCACATCGCTAAAATTTGTTAAATATAAGTTTGCTTGCTCTATTAACTCTTCAATGATTTCTTTAACAGACTGCTCCTTAGTAACCATACCAACAGATTGACCAGCCATTAAAGAACCATTTTCAATATCGCCATCAATTACGGCCCGTTTTAATGCTCCTGCCCAAAAATGTTCAATTTCAAGTTGAGATTCTTCTTTACTTAACTTACCAGATTTAAATTCCTGAATGGCTTTAATTTGAGCTTTAGTAAAATCCTCAGTTGCTTTATTAGCAATAGCTCTTACAGGAATTACTGGAAATTCAGGGTCAATTTGCACTGATGGGACAGCATCTCTTGCATTTGCTTTAATGAAAGCAGCTTTAAAATTAGTATGAGCAATTGACTCGTTTGCGCATACAAATCTAGTGCCAAGCTGGCAGCCTGCTGCACCTTGAAAAATATAATTAACGATAGTTTCGCCTCTACCAATTCCACCTGCAATAAAAATAGGTATTTCTTTAATAAAAGGTAAAATTTCTTGAGCAAGTACTGAAGTAGAAACCGGTCCAATATGGCCACCAGCTTCCATACCTTCAATGATGATTGCATTAGCTCCCATTTTAACAAGTTTTTTTGCAATAATTAATGCTGGAGCAAAACATAGAACCTTAATATCAGCTTCTCTTAATTGAGTTATTGTATTAGATTTTGGTAATCCTCCTGCAAGCACAACGTGAGAAACATCTTGTTCAATGCATACTTTTACAAGCTCATTTAAATTTGGGTGCATAGTGATTAAATTTACGCCAAATGGTTTTGATGTAAGTTTTTTGGTTTCGTGGATTTCATTATTTAATAAATTAGGCGTCATTGATCCACATGCAATTACTCCAAATCCTCCAGCATTTGAGATCGCTGCAACTAAATTACGTTCAGATACCCATGACATAGCGCCACCAAGAATTGCATATTCAGTACCTAAAAACTCTTTACCTTTCTTCCACAAATTATCTAAATTCATATTATTTAATCATTGTTCCAAATTGATTTCTTCCTTTTTATCTAACCCAAAAACTGTATGTAATGTACGAATTGCAAGTTCTAAATATTCATCACTAATTAGCACACTAATTTTAATTTCCGAAGTAGAAATGACCATTATATTTATACCCTTTGATGCAAGAGAATCAAACATTATTTGGGCTACACCGGAATGACTTCTCATGCCAACGCCTATTATTGATACTTTAGCAATGTTAGAGTCAACAGTTAATGATTCAAACATCAGTTGGTCTTTTTTTGCTTCAAGTAGAGATATAGTCTCATTTACATCGGTTCTTTCTACAGTAAAAGTAATATCAACTTTTTGCCCACATTCACTAATATTCTGGATAATCATATCCACATTTATTAAAGCCTCTGCAAGTGGGCCAAAAATAGCTGCAGAAACACCTGGTTTATCAGGAACTTTCCTAAGAGTTATTCTTGCTTCTGATGCATTATAGGCTATGCCTGTAATAAGTTTTTTTTCCATATCTATTTCCTCATCAATTACATATGTTCCTTCTTCATTCGAAAAACTTGATAATACTCTAAGTGGAACATGGTATTTCATAGCCATAACAACAGATCTAGTTTGTAGAACTTTTGCACCGAGTGATGCCATTTCAAGCATTTCTTCATAAGAAATTTTTTCAAGTTTTTGTGCTTTTGGAGCAATTCTTGGATCGGTAGTATAAATTCCTTCAACATCAGTATAAATATCACATCTATCAGCTTTTATGGCTGCTGCAATAGCCACTGCAGATGTATCCGATCCACCTCTACCTAATGTTGTTACACGGTTATTTGCATCCACTCCTTGAAATCCTGCTACAATCAAAACTTGGCCTTCTTCTAAGGATTTCAAAATTTTAGTTTTATCAATATCAATTATGCGTGCTTTACTATAATTATCATCAGTAAGAAAAGATAATTGCCAACCCATTACTGATCTTGCATTTATACCTAGTTCTTGTAGCGCAAGAGCTAACAATCCTGAACTTACTTGTTCTCCGGTAGATAAAATTGAATCATATTCTGCGAGTTGATCCTTAGTTTGTGTTGCAGTCATTGAACTGACAAGTTTAATTAATTGATCGGTTACTCCTGCCATTGCAGATACAACAACAATAATCTTATTGCCTTTATGAAATTCTTTTTTTATTATTAATGCAACTTTTCTTATGCGATCAATATCTTTAACTGAAGTTCCACCAAATTTTTTTATTATAATTGCCATAAATTATATTTTTGAATAATATAGTAAACTAATTGAAATTAAAACATAGCTACTTGTGTTTTTGCATTCGTAAATTGTGTTAAATTCAGTCAGACAGACTATATTATAAATTTAAAATTAATTAAAGAAATAGATTTAACCTATGATTAACAATTCTGCAAGTATTGATCCAAATGAAATAGAAAAATTTTCAGCAATGGCTGAAGAATGGTGGGATCCTCAAGGTAAATTCAAACCATTACATGCAATTAATCCGGTTAGGATAAGATATCTTTTGGAAAATATAGGAAGAATTTTTACTATAGAAATTAAGCATGTCAACCCTTTAAAAGGATTGAAGATTTTAGATATTGGATGTGGAGGAGGGTTGTTATCTGAGCCTTTTGCAAGACTTGGAGCTGATGTGATGAGTATAGATGCAAGTGAAAAAAATATTAAAATTGCAAGTTTACATGCAGAGAAAATGGGTATTGATATAAATTATAGGTGTATAAGTGTAGAAGAATTAGCAAAAGAAAGTTTAAAATTTGATGTTATATTAAATATGGAAGTGATAGAACATGTTAATGATGTAAATTCTTTTATGGAGCATGCGTGCATGTTACTTAAAGAAAAATCAATAATGTTTATCTCTACAATAAATAAAACTTTAAAAGCTTATATGCTTGCAATAGTAGCTGCTGAATATATTTTAAATTGGTTGCCTAAAGGCACGCATGAATACAGCAAATTTCTTACTCCTGCGACAGTAGCAAAATTACTAAGAGCAAATAATCTTCAAATAGAAAATATTAAAGGTTTATCATATAATTTATTTAAAAATGAATGGTTTATATCAGAAGACATAGACGTAAATTATATAATTACTGCAAGAAATAGTTAATAATTAATTAAATTTTTATAAAATCTTTATCTTTTTACATATCAAAACATATTGCTTATTTATTTTTAAATGAATAAACATGAATTCTTTAATTTATAAAGATTATTATTGAATTAAAGTTTTTAAATTATTTTAAGGATATAATTAATTTGACAATAATTTATAAAAATTAAAACAATGTTAATTTTTAAATAAGGTAATAATTGTGAAGGAAAAGTATAAAAAAGTTGAGAAACTAATTTGGCAAAATAGATTTGATGAAGCAAAAGAAATAATACTTCACGACCAAAGCATAGTCCACTACAAAGATGAGTCTGGACATACTCTGCTTCATGCAGTACCACAAAAACAGCTAGAATTTTTAAAATTTTTAATTTCAAAAGGTGCAGATGTAAATGCATCCTTTAGTACAGAGGATGAAATTTGTACTACACCCTTAATGTTTGCTGCTCAAAGTGAGGATTATGAAGCAGTAGAAGAATTACTAAATGCAGGAGCAGAAATTAACTATTTTAATGATCAAGGTCATACAGCTTTCATGGCTTCAATTGGTAATATTAAAATTATGGATTATTTATATGAAAAAGGAGCTAATATAAATTTTTCTAAATCTGGTGAAAATAGTGCTTTATGGTGGGCGGTTGCTAAACCATCTTCTGATGCTTTAAATTGGCTTTTTGATAAAGGAATTGATAAACAATTTTATGATTTAAAACTCAAAGATGCATTAGAGTATTCTATTGAAAGGTATGATGAGGTTGTAAAAGAATTAAATACAAGTAAATTAGGAGAAGAAAGATTAGAAAAAGAAAAATCAGAGTTGTATAAGTGTATGCAAATCTTAACTATCCATAAAATCGATTATTTGAATATTAATAGAGAAATCAAACTCGAAG
>JBKBYG010000014.1:0-37606 GCA_046313435.1 Alphaproteobacteria bacterium | reverse complement strand
TATTCGTGAAGGTGGTAGAACTGTCGGCGCCGGTGTAGTAGCTAAAATTGTTAAATAACTCTTCTATTAGGTTTGAATTGTGAAGTGTTCGCAGTTTAGGAGTGTAGCTCAATTGGTAGAGCACCGGTCTCCAAAACCGGGGGTTGGGGGTTCGATTCCTCTCGCTCCTGCCATGAATTATAAATTGTTAAGTTTAGATGAAAAAAAATAAAATAATTACATTTATTGAGCAAGTAAAACAAGAATCTGTCAAAATTTCTTGGCCAAGTAAGAAAGAAGTAATATCTTCTTCTCTTATGATTTTTGTTATTGTATTAATAACAGCATTGTTTTTTTTAGTACTTGATACATTTATACATTATGGTATACAAATTATTTTAAATGTTTAGGAGATAATTTTAGTGAGTGCAGAGCAGTATTGTTGGTATATAGTTCAGATTTTTTCGGGTTCAGAGAAAAGAGTTACTGAAGCTATACGTAAACAAGCAGAAAAGAAAAGTTTATTAGATTCATTTGAACAAATAATTGTACCTGTGCAAGAAGTAATAGAAATACGTAGAGGGCAAAAAGTTACCGCAGAAAAAAAAGTTCTGCCAAGTTATATTTTAATTAAAATGAAAATGAATGATGAAACCTGGCATTTAGTTAAAAATATAGCAAACGTAAAAGGGTTTTTAGGTCCGAATGGAAAACCACAACCTGTACCTGAAAACGAAGTTAAGAGGATCTTTAAACAAATAGAAGAAACTGCAGGATCTGCAAGACATTCTGTTAACTATGAGATTGGTGAATCAGTAAAAATAATAGACGGTCCGTTCGAATCATTTATTGGTGTAGTGGAAGAGATCGACGAAGAAAAATCAAGACTGAAAGTTTCAGTCTCTATATTTGGTAGATCAACTCCGGTTGAGCTTGAATATATACAAATTACAAAAGTTTAAATAGTAAGGATAAAAAATGGCAAAAAAAATTATTGGATTTATTAAGCTTCAAATTCCTGCAGGAAAAGCAAATCCATCTCCCCCTATTGGTCCAGCATTGGGGCAAAGAGGGTTAAATATCATGGAGTTTTGTAAATCTTTCAATGCTAGAACTCAAGCTCTTGAGCCAGGCATTCCTTTGCCAACTGTAATCACTGCATTTGCTGACAAAAGTTTTGAATTTGTTACAAAGACTCCGCCTAATACATACTTCCTAAAAAAAGCTGCCCAGATAACAAAGGGCTCAAGTGAAGTAGGTAAAAAAGCAACAGTTGGTTCGGTTACAATGAAGCAAATTAAAGAAATTGCAGATAAAAAGATGCAAGATTTAAATGCTAATGATCTAGACGCGGCGTGTCAAATGATTATTGGAAGTGCAAAATCGATGGGGATTGAGGTAATTGATGAAGAGTCAGGAGCATAATAAAATGATTAAAGTAAACTCTAAGAAAAAAAATGAAAATAGTTCTTTAAAAATTAAAGGTGGTAAAAGAATTAGAGCTGCTAGAGAAAATATTAATAATGAAAGATTTTATAATATTGATGAAGCATTAGAATTAATTAAAGATTCAAAAGTAAAATTTGATGAAACAGTTGAGGTGGCAATGCAGCTAGGAGTTGATCCAAAACATTCTGATCAAATGGTCAGAGGAATGGTTCAAATGCCTAATGGAACTGGTAAAACAGTTAAGGTTGCAGTGTTAACTAAAGCAGAAAAACAAGAAGAAGGTAAAAAAGCTGGCGCTGATATAGTTGGTGCAGAAGATTTAATTGAACAAATTGAATCAGGAAATATTAACTTTGATGTAATGATAGCTACTCCTGATATGATGAGCATTGTGGGAAAGGTGGCTAAAATATTAGGACCAAAAGGTTTAATGCCAAATCCTAAATTAGGTACTGTTACTGTCAATATTGCTGATGCAGTTAAAGCAGCTAAAGCAGGACAAGTAGAGTTCAGAGTTGAAAAAGCTGGTATTGTCCATGCGGCTTTTGGTAAAATTAGTTTCGCAAGTGAGAAATTGAAAGAAAATTTAGTTGCTTTAGTTAATGCTGTTGTTAAAGCAAGGCCTACAGGAGCTAAAGGCACATATTTAAAAAGGATTTATTTAAGCTCGACTATGGGTGCTTCTATTAATCTTGATATTAGTTCTATAGTATAATTTTGAAATTTGGAGATTAAATAAGTGAAACGTTCTCAGAAACAACTGGCAGTAGCAACTTTAAAAGAAAGATTAGAATCATCAAGTTCTATAATTGTTATTAGTCCTCGCGGTTTAACAGTATCTGAATCTACTAAACTCAGAAGGGAATTAAGACAACAAGGTGCAAGTTTCGTTGTAACAAAAAATACATTAACAAAATTAGCTTTACAAGACACTGCTTTTGAAAAACTAATATCTCTTTTCAATGGTCCTACGGCTATAGTTTATTCAAATGATAGTGTTGCGGGAGCTAGAGGTGTAATTAACTTTACAAAAAACAATAAAGATATTAATACTGATAAAATTGAAATATTAGGCGGAGTAATAGATGAAAGTTTTGTAGATGTAAATGCTGTCAAAGCAATTGCAGATCTACCTTCGCTTGATGAGCTTAGAGCTAAGATAATTGGACTTATAAACGCTCCTGCTACCAAAATTGCTGGGGTGCTTAAGGCTCCAAGTGAACAAATTGTTAGAATTTTTAGTGCATATTCTGCTAAAGAACAATAACAAGATTTATAATAAACAACTAAAAGTAAAACAAGAGGTATAAAATGGCAGATTTAGCTAAAATCGCTGAACAAATTAAAGGCTTAAACTTGATGCAAGCTGCAGAACTCTCAAAAATTCTTGAAGAAGAATTAGGTGTTTCTGCTGCAGCTCCAATGATGATGGCACCTGCAGCAGCTGGTGGTGCAGCTCCTGCAGCTGAAGCTCAAACTGAATTTAATGTAATATTAAAAGATGCAGGTGCAAAAAAGATTGAAGTTATTAAAGAAGTGCGTGCTATTACTGGATTAGGACTTAAAGAAGCTAAGGACTTAGTTGAAAGCGCTCCTAAGCCTATAAAAGAAAGCGTTTCTAAAGACGAAGCAGACAAGATAAAGCAAGCATTAGAAAAAGCTGGTGCAGTAATTGAAGTAAAATAATTATAAGAAAAGGAAATTATATTCCTAATCGACATATAATTTTTTTACTATACGATGAAAACAATAAAGTAATTCATTTATTTTATTGTTTTCATCGATATTAAATTTATAAATAAAATCCTTTTATGTTGTTGTTGGTATTTGTACTAAAGCAAAATAATTAAATTGACATAATCTAAATCCTACTTAATATTACAATTGATATATACAGAAATAAATCTCGGAGAATTTAATGGCGAGCTCATTCACATCTCGTAAGCGCATACGTAAAAGTTTTGGTCGTATACCTCAAGTTGCCACAATGCCTAACTTAATTGAAGTGCAAAAAAAATCATACGAAGAATTTCTTCAAATTGCTGTATCAAATGAAGAAAGGACAAATAGTGGGTTACAAGAAGTTTTTAAATCAATTTTTCCTATTGAAGATTATAGTGGCAAAGCAACTTTAGAATTTGTCAAATATGAATTTGAAACAGAAAAATATAGTGAAGCTGAGAGTATACAACGTACTATAAATTATTCTGCTCCTTTAAAAGTTACAATGCGTTTAATTGTTTGGGAAATTGATGAAGATACAGAAGCCCGAGACATTAAAGGTATCAAAGAGCAAGATGTATATATTGGTGATATACCTTTGATGACAAATAATGGTACTTTTATTATAAACGGTACTGAAAGGGTTATAGTGTCGCAGATGCATCGTTCTCCTGGCGCCTTTTTTGATCATGATAAAGGTAAAACTCATAGTTCAGGTAAATATTTATTTTCAGCTAGAGTAATTCCATACAGAGGATCATGGCTTGATTTAGAGTTTGATGCAAAAGATCTGTTATATTTTAGGATTGACAGAAGAAGAAAGCTTTACGTGACCACATTACTTAGAGCATTAGGCATGTCAACTAATGAAATTCTAGACACTTTTTATAAAAAAGATATATATAAATATACTGCTAAAGGTTGGGCTACCGAATTTAATCCTGAAAAACTTAAAGGAATTAAATTACCATATGACTTAATTGATGCTAAAAGCGGAAAAGTGGTTGCACAAGCCGGCACTAAAATGACACCACGATTAGGTAAAAAATTAATTGCTGATGGTTTAACAGAGCAATTAATTACCTCTTCAGATGAATTATTAGGTAGTTTTATTGCAATGGATATAGTGAGTCCTACGACCAATGAAGTATACTTAGAAGCAGGCGATGAGCTTAAATCAGAAACATTATCATTATTAGAGTCTTTAGGAATTAAAGAATTTACAACTTTAGCTATAGATCATTCTAATGTTGGGCCATATATACGTAATACATTATTTGCAGATAAGAATATTACAGCTGAAGATGCTTTAATTGATATATATAAAGTAATGCGTCCAGGCGAGCCCCCTGCAATAGAGGCAGCAGAAGGTTTATTCAAAAATTTATTTTTTAATATTGAAAGATATGATTTATCTGCAGTTGGAAGGGTTAAACTCAATGCTAGATTAAATTTAAACATTGATGAGTCTGTAACTACCTTAACAAAAGAAGATATAGTTGAAATAATCAGAAAAATTGTAGAGATAAAAGATGGCAATGGCTATATAGATGATATTGACCATCTAGGAAACCGTAGAGTAAGGTCGGTTGGAGAATTGATGGAAAATCAATTTAGAATTGGTTTAGTAAGAATGGAAAGGGCTGCTTTAGAAAGAATGGGAGCTGTTGAAATTGATACGGTAATGCCTCATGATTTAATTAATTCAAAATTATTAATGTCGGTAATAAGAGAATTTTTTGGAACATCGCAATTATCTCAATTTATGGATCAAACTAATCCATTATCTGAAATAACGCATAAAAGAAGGTTGTCAGCTTTAGGGCCTGGCGGACTCACAAGAGAACGCGCAAGTTTTGAGGTGCGTGACGTGCATCCAACCCATTATGGAAGAATTTGTCCGATTGAAACCCCTGAAGGTCCAAATATTGGGTTAATCAATAGTATGGCTACGTTCGCTAGGGTAAATAAACATGGTTTCATTGAAAGCCCGTATAGAAAAGTAATAAATGGCAAAGTAACAAATGAAATTATATATTTATCAGCAATCGATGAAGACAGGTATACAATAGCGCAAGCAAATGCTGAGCTAGATGATGAAGGTTATTTTAAATCAGAGCTAATTAGTAGCAGAAGAAACGGTGATTTTTTAATGGCGATTAAGGATGACATTGATTTAATTGATGTATCTCCTATGCAGCTTGTTTCTGTCGCAGCTTCATTAATTCCATTTTTAGAAAACGATGATGCAAATCGTGCTTTAATGGGTTCAAACATGCAACGCCAAGCAGTACCACTAATTCATACTGATGCACCTTTGGTTGGTACCGGTATGGAGGGAGTTGTTGCTAGAGACTCAGGGGCTACACTTGTTGCACATAGGGCTGGTGTTGTAGACCAGGTAGATAGCACTCGTATCGTAATAAGGGCATTAAATAACGATAATGAAAATTCAACAGGTGTTGATATATATAATTTATATAAATTTCAAAGATCAAATCATAATACCTGTATAAATCAGAAGCCATTAGTTAAAATTGGTGATGAAGTAAATGAAGGTGACATTATAGCGGATGGGCCAAGTACTGAAATTGGAGAATTAGCATTAGGAAGAAATGTATTAGTCGCATTCATGCCTTGGAATGGTTATAATTTTGAGGATTCAATATTAATTTCAGAAAGAATAGTAAAAGAAGATGTATTTACTTCAATACATATTGAAGAATTTGAAGTAATTGCACGCGATACAAGGCTTGGACCAGAAGAAATTACAAGAGATATACCTAATGTAAGCGAAGAAAATTTAAAACATTTAGATGAGTTTGGTATTGTACATGTAGGTGCGGAAGTGAAGGCTGGAGACATACTTGTAGGGAAAGTGACGCCTAAAAGTGAATCTCCTATGACGCCTGAAGAAAAGCTACTAAGAGCTATTTTTGGTGAAAAAGCTTCCGATGTAAGAGATTCTTCATTGCAATTACCTCCAGGAGTGTCAGGAACGGTTATAGACGTTAGAGTACTGTCGCGTCGAGGAATTGATAAAGGCGAAAGAGCCCTTGCTATAGAAAGACAAGAAATTGAGCGTCTAGCGACTGACCGCGATGATGAACTAAGTATAATTGAAGATTACATATATAATAAGTTAAATATTCTTCTTTTAAATAAAGAAGTAATAAATGGTGTTAAATCAATTAAATCCGGAGATACAGTAACTCAAGAAGGATTAGCAAGTTTATCTAAAGGGCTGTGGTGGCAAATTACTGTTAGCGATGCAGTAACAATGTCAGAAATTGAAAGCTTAAAAAGACAGTTAGAAAATGCAAGAAATGATTTAAATAGACGCTTTAATTCAAAGGTAGAGAAGTTACAAAGTGGGGATGATTTGCCACAAGGTGCTCTTAAAGTAGTGAAAATATTTATTGCGATTAAACATAAACTTCAACCTGGCGATAAAATGGCAGGAAGGCATGGAAACAAAGGGGTAATATCTAGAATTTTACCAGTAGAAGATATGCCATATCTTGAAGATGGAACGATTGTAGATATAGTATTAAATCCTTTAGGTGTACCATCAAGGATGAACGTAGGGCAAATCCTTGAAACTCACTTGGGATGGGCATCTGCTGCTTTAGGCAAACAAATAAATGAAGTTTTTGAAAGATATAAAGCGGGTAATGCGAGTATAGAGGATTTAAAACTAAAATTAACTGATTCTTACAATGATCAAAAAATTACGAAAGAAGTTAATTTAATGAATGAAAACCAAATTTGTGAGTTAGCAGGTAACTTAAAAAAAGGTATACCTTTTGCTACTCCAGTTTTTGATGGGGCAAAGGAAAATGATATTGTAGATATATTAAATCAAGCAGGCCTTGACACATCAGGTCAAGTAAGGCTAATTGATGGAAGGACAGGTGAATTTTTCGAAAGAAAAGTTACGGTTGGTTATATCTATATGTTGAAATTACATCATCTAGTAGATGATAAAATTCACGCACGTTCAATAGGCCCTTATAGTTTGGTGACTCAACAACCTCTTGGTGGTAAATCGCATTTTGGTGGTCAAAGATTTGGGGAAATGGAATGTTGGGCTTTGCAAGCATATGGTGCAGCATATACGTTACAAGAGATGTTAACAGTAAAATCTGATGATGTAACTGGCCGTATTAAAATTTATGAATCAATAGTTAGAGGTGATAATAATTTCGAATCTGGAATTCCTGAATCATTTAATGTAATGATAAAAGAGCTCAGATCATTATGTCTAAATGTTGAATTAGAACAAGATAATTAAAGTTTGATAGCAAGCAGGAGATCTATATGAGTGATATAAGTAATTTTTTTGGCCAAGTAGGCGGTGTGCAGCAATTTGACTTAATAAAAATTTCAATTGCTAGCCCTGACAAAATTCGTTCCTGGAGTTACGGTGAGGTAAAAAAGCCTGAAACAATTAATTATCGCACATTTAAACCTGAGCGAGATGGTTTGTTTTGCGCAAGGATTTTCGGACCGATTAAGGATTATGAATGTCTTTGCGGTAAATATAAAAGAATGAAATATCGTGGCATAGTGTGTGAAAAATGCGGTGTAGAAGTTACTTCATCAAAAGTTCGTCGAGAACGCATGGGACATATAGAGCTTGCAGCTCCTGTATCTCATATTTGGTTTTTAAAATCTTTGCCTTCAAGAATTAGTACATTACTTGATATTGCTTTGAAAGATTTAGAAAAAGTTTTATATTTTGAATCTTACGTAGTAACTGAATCTGGGCTGTCGCCATTTTCAATAGGAGAATTGTTAAACGAAGAGCAATATCTTAAGGCGCAGGATGAATTTGGAGAAGATAGTTTTACGGCACAAATAGGAGCGGAAGCAGTACAAAAATTACTTTCACAGCTTGACCTTGAAAAATTAAGGTGGGATTTACGAGCAGAATTAGCTGAGACGAATTCTGAAGCAAAAAGAAAAAAATATGTTAAAAGATTGAAATTGGTAGAAGATTTTATCGAATCAGGAAATAAGCCAGAATGGATGATTTTAACAGTAATGCCAGTAATGCCAACTGAAATTAGACCTTTAGTAATGTTAGATGGAGGAAGGTTCGCCACATCGGATTCAAATGAATTATATAGACGTTTAATAAATAGAAATAACAGATTAAAAAGACTAATTGAACTTAAAGCACCTGATATTATTATAAGAAATGAAAAGCGTATGCTGCAAGAATCTGCTGATGGATTGCTGGATAATAGTAGAAGTGGAAGAGCTGCAAAAAATGCAAGTAAAAGGCCGTTAAAATCTGTTAGTGATGCTTTAAAAGGAAAGCAAGGGCGTTTTAGACAAAATCTATTAGGTAAACGTGTAGATTACTCAGGGCGTTCAGTAATTGTTGTTGGCCCTGAATTAAAGCTTCATCAATGTGGACTTCCAAAAAAGATGGCTTTAGAATTATTTAAACCATTTATTTATTCTAAATTAGAATTATACGGCATTTCAACCACTATTAAAACTGCAAAAAAAATGGTCGAAAGTGAAAGACCAGAGGTATGGGATATATTAGAAGAAGTAATTAGAGAACATCCAGTAATGTTGAACCGTGCCCCTACTTTACACAGGCTTGGGATTCAGGCATTTGAACCATTATTGATAGAAGGTAAAGCTATACAACTCCATCCATTAGTTTGCGCAGCATTCAATGCGGATTTTGATGGAGATCAGATGGCTGTGCACGTTCCATTATCAATGGAGGCGCAATTAGAAGCCCGGGTTCTTATGATGTCAACAAATAATATACTTAGCCCATCAAATGGTAAGCCAATTATTGTACCATCACAAGATATAGTGTTAGGGTTATATTATGTAACTATGGAATTAGAGAATGAGCCTGGCCAAGGAATGGTGTTCGCGAATATTGCAGAATTGCAGCATGCGCTACACGCTAAAAGTATTACTCTACATAGTAAGATTAAATGTAGAAAAGATATTAAAGGACCTGAAGGGAATAAACAGTCAGTATTACTCGAAACTACAGCAGGAAGAATTTTGATTGGTGAATTACTGCCAGAAAATAAAAACATTACATATGAACTTGTAAACAAGCTTTTAACAAAACGCGAAATTTCAAACTTGATCGATATAGTATTCCGTCATTGTGGGCAAAAGAAAACAGTTATATTTGCTGATAAATTGATGGAATTAGGATTTAAATATGCTTGTAAAGCCGGTATCTCTTTTGGTAAAGACGATATGGTGGTGCCAAATACTAAACATGAACATATTGGAAATACGCTTGATGAGATTAAACAATATGAAAAACAATATTCAGATGGATTAATTACTTTAGGCGAAAAATATAATAAAGTAGTTGACGCATGGTCGCAATGTACAGACAAAGTTGCTAATGATGTTATGAAAGAAATTTCAAATGGATTTAAAGATGCAGCTGATAAAACAGGCCAAGAGAAAGTAAATTCAATATATATGATGGCGCATTCAGGAGCGCGTGGTTCAGGAGCTCAGATTAAACAGCTTGCAGGTATGCGTGGATTAATGGCTAGACCATCAGGTGAGATTATTGAAACTCCTATTATTGCGAATTTTAAAGAAGGATTAAGTGTATTAGAATATTTTAATTCAACTCATGGAGCACGTAAAGGTCTTGCAGATACTGCTTTAAAAACAGCAAATTCAGGATATTTAACAAGACGATTAGTAGATGTATCTTTAAACTGTATAGTGATAGAAAATGATTGCGGTACTAAAGAGGGTTTAATAGCGAAAGCTGTAATTGAAGGTGGTGAAGTAATTGTACCTCTTTCAGAGGCTATTCTAGGTAGAGCATCTGCTACGGATGTATACCACCCTATCAATAATAAATTAATTTTAGCGGCTGGAAATCTAATCACTGAAGATACAGTAGAACATATTGAGGAAGCAGGATTTGAATCAATAAAAATTAGATCTGTTTTAACATGCCAGACACAAGCAGGTGTATGTGCGCATTGCTACGGACGTGATCTTGCAACTGGATCACTAGTAAGTGTTGGTGAAGCAGTAGGTGTTATTGCGGCACAATCGATTGGGGAGCCAGGAACACAGTTAACAATGAGAACTTTCCATATTGGAGGGGCTGCTACAAAAGGCGTAGAAACTTCAAGTATTGAAGCTTCGCATGAGGCAAAAGTACTTTTAGTTAACAAGAATATAGTAACTGATAGTTCTGATCGTAAAGTAGTAATGAGCCGTAACTGTGAATTATTATTAATTGACAGTAAGGGACATGAAAAAGCTCGCCATAAAGTGCCATATGGTGCAAAGTTATTTATAAATGATGAAGATAAAGTTGTGAAAGGGCAAAAGCTTGCAGATTGGGATCCTTATACTATTCCTATTATTACTGAAAAAGCGGGTATAATTCAATATCGCGACTTAGTTGAAGGTGTATCCGTAAGAGAAATAATCGATGAAGCAACTGGAATCTCAAATAAAGTAATTATTGATTGGAAGCAGCAAAGTCGTGGTTCAGATTTGAGACCAAGGATTACTTTAGTGGACAAAGAAGGGAATTTATTAATTTTAGCTAATGGATTAGAAGCACGTTATTTCTTGCCAATTAATGCAATATTAAATGTTGAAGATGGTGCAACGGTACATGCTGGGGATATTTTAGCTCGTATACCTCGCGAATCTACAAAAACTCGTGATATTACAGGAGGGCTTCCAAGGGTAGCTGAGTTATTTGAAGCACGTAAACCAAAAGACCACTCTATTATAAGTGAAATTGAAGGGGTAGTAGAATTTGGAAAAGATTATAAGTCTAAACGCAGAATTGTAATTAATCCTAACGATGGCTCAGAAGTTGTTGAGTATATGATACCGAAGGGCAAGCATATAACTGTTAATGAAGGGGATTATGTCAAAAAAGGTGATCTCTTAATGGATGGGAATCCGGTTTTACACGATATACTAAAAGTAATGGGTGTTGAGGCGTTAGCAAGATACATGGTTTCCGAAATCCAACAAGTATATAGGCTTCAAGGGGTAAAAATTGATGATAAGCATATTGAAGTTGTTTTAAGACAAATGCTACAAAAAGTTGAAATTACCGACCCTGGCGAAACAACCTTACTGGCAGGTGAGCAAATTGACCGTGAGGAACTAGAAGAAATTAATGCGAAAGCTATTAACCAGTCATTTAAGCCGGCAGTAGCTATTTCAGTATTGCAAGGTATTACGAAAGCTTCCCTCCAAACAAGATCATTTATCTCAGCTGCTTCTTTCCAAGAAACTACGCGAGTTTTGACAGAAGCCGCTGTTGCAGGTAAAGTGGATAGGCTTTATGGACTTAAAGAAAATGTATTAGTAGGAAGACTAATTCCAGCTGGTACAGGATTCCATATAAATAGAGTTAAAAAATTTGCTTTAAATAGAGATCATGAAGCTAGTTCAGAGTTAATAACAGCTGAAAGTGAGTAAAATCTAACAAATATGATCTTTTGAAAGTTAGAATTTTAAAAGATCATATTTTAACGAAATATAAATAATATTGTTCTAATAAGTATAATTAAACATAAAAATCAAATTTATAAATTTTGAGTTAAACTTAAATAAGATGAAAAAATTTTTTTTAATAATTTTAGTTTTATTAACAGTTCCTGGGTGTTTTAAAGCAAAAACTCGTGAATTAAAAAGTCCTTGTGTTGCTATTGAATCTTTTGAAACTCAGACTCCATGCGTTAAAAGACCTGCTAATGCTAGCTGGTTGAGTTAAGTAATAAGGTCAATAAAATATTAAATTTAATAGCAAAACTTTTCAAGCATACGAAAGCATTACATTAATTAATCAAAATTGGAATGACTCTTCAGCTAACAATCTCCTATACCAAAAATGAGTTCGAGTTTCGCAAGGATGAATAAATAATGGTACACAATTCTCTAAGTATAGTTCCTTAAATTGAAGTAAATGCTCAATAGTCCAGTATACTCCTCCATGCGATACTATAAGAATATTATCTCCGAGTGATAAGCAATGATTTACAGCGTTTTTTACTCTAAATATAAAATCTGCACAAATTTCTCCTCCTTTAGGAGGAAAGCCTAATTTCCATTGAGGTAAAAAACTTTCCCATGGCGTATAAAATAAAAATGCTTTCTATTAATCATTTTTAGCTATTCCTCAAATTCTGCGATTAGTATAAACTTCTGTGTAAGGTGTTGTTTTTTTAAATCATCTATAATAGCAATTTACTATATTCCTTAAGATTAATTGGTCAACTGATTTCATACTTTAATAGTTTGATGAAATTAAAATCCCCAAACTAATTGTTCTAATTCTTTCAGCGAATAGGCTTTATTTTTCCAACCATCAATCCTCACTTGAACCTCTAAGTTACTATACTTATGAAGAAGCATTAATGCAGTTAATTGGTGGCTTAAATCTGAATTAAGTTCATGGGGCAAATATCCATAAGCGCTTAAAAAAGCATTTAACAATTCTTTGTTGCCTTGAATTAAAAATGCACCTGGGCCAAGTAGGTCGTATTTATAAGACCCTAGCATCGCATCGCCAAAATCGATTAATCCGGAAATGTGCCATATACATTCAAAATTAGTAACTAAAAAATTCATTGGCGTATATTCTCCTGTTAAAAGAACCAGCTTTTCAATTTTAAGTAATGATTTGCTAACCATAGAAATATAAGAGGGTATTTGTTTAAGTAAAGAAGTAGATAATTTTTTAGTTACATGATTTTCTACACAACATTCTATTTGATTTTTAATAAAATTTGTCCAATGGCAGTCGAGAGATTCTAATCCAATTGTTGATAAAGAATGAACTTCTCTTATTAACGCACCTAACTCCTTTATAATGACTAGTTTATTATTATGGTTTAAGGTGTCCCAAAGAGCTTCTAAAAGCGTCCCATTGAGTTTAGTCATTATTATATAAGGCCATCCTGATATTTCTCCTAAGGAGTGAATAGAGGGTGTTTTAACAGAAAGCTTTCCTTCAAGGGCCTGTAAAACCAATTTTTCACTTTCAAATTGATCTTGATGAAAAGGAGGGAATAATTTAATAACTAACCTATCATCATAAGAAAATACAATATTTGTACCTTCAGAAAAAAGCACTAATGATGTAATTGGTAGATTATGATGTGTAAGAATTTGCCTAACAATATCTTCAAAGACTTTAATATTTAGTTTTAATTTTTCAAATTCTTCAAATGAGCTAACTGATTTCAAAAGATTATTTGGATTATTAGTCATGTTATCGTTATAATTTATGATTAATATTGATTACCGATCAATTCTTGCATCTTTTTGCTTGCATATATTAATTGTAGGGCGGTACCCGGTTCAAACGCAGAGTGCCCTGCGTCCTGGACTATAATTAATTTAGAACTTGGCCAATTTTGATGAAGTTCATAACCAGATTTTACTTTAGTAACATTATCATAACGACCATTAATTATAATTGCGGGTAATTTTTCAATTTTATATAAATTGTTTATTAGCTCATTTTTTTCCAGAAAAAATTTATTTTTGCAGTAATGTGTAAAGATGCGCCCTACTCCCAGTACTATATTGTCGTTTTCCATGATTTTCTCAACTTTTTCTTTAGCATTTATTAAAAAAGAAGCCGTTAAATCATACTTTATAAATATACGTGCTGCTGCCAATTGGATTAAAGGATCAGGATTAATAAGCCGGTTATAATAAGCACTAATCAAATCTTCTCGCTCATTTTCTGGTACAAATCTTTGTAACTTATCCCATTCTTCTGGAAAAAAATTCTGTATACCATACCATATTTGATAAATTTCTTCCTCTCTGCCTAAAAATATTCCACGTAGAATAAAACCTAAACATTTATTTGGATGAGACTGGCCATAGGCTATTGCAAGGGTGCTACCCCACGACCCACCAAATAGAAGCCATTTCTCAATTTTTAAATAATTACGTAATTTTTCTATATCACTTACTAAATTCTAAGTAGTATTCTCATTTAATTCTGCAAGTGGGGAAGAGCGGTTTGATCCTCGTTGATCAAATAAAATTATTCGGTAATTTTTAGGATCAAAATAACGCATATCATTGTTACTAGCGCCAGCTCCTGGGCCACCATGTATCACTAATACTGGTAAACCTTCAGGATTGCCATATTCGGCAAACCAAATAGAGTGAAGATCAGAAACTTTTAAATAATTTTCATTATAAGATTTTATAATAGGAAAAGTAATTTCTTCATATGTATGTTTAGGAGAATAAATAGATTCAGAAATAGTAATAGCAGAAGAGCTTTCAGAAACAGTCATAATGAAGTATAAAATTAATTGGAGATTTGTGGTTTAATTACGTACCTTACTTATAAATCTTTCTATTAGTTATTTCAATCTATTTGGGCATTGTATAAAAACAGCTGATGTATCCAAAATTATAACGAACTTACTTCATACGCAAGCGAACATAAATAAAATACCTTATTGCATAGTTCAGGTTATGAATAATCGGAAATAAAGATTGGTTTCTTTTTTCACTATGCTATAAAATTTATTTACCTATCAAATTATTCTTGGGTAATTTATAAATGTAAAATCTCACCAAATTATATTAATAGCAAGTATAATTTGGGCTTATCCAATAAACGCTTCCATATTGTTCTGGAAATATATTTCCTTCAGGAAAATAGTAGGGAACAGGTGCATACTTATCTGTAGTATGGTAAAAAATTCCTTGATTAATAAACTCTTCTTTTTCTGCCTTAGGAATGAATACATCTTGCGAATCTATAGGAAAAAAATACATCCCGTTATAAGAAAGATTAGCCAATGTTTGCAGTTTCGCTCGAGCATTTTCTCTGCTTTCAGTATTAAAAAGCATTTCGCCTCCATCCATTCCATAATTATAAAAAGAAATTTCAGGATTTTTTAAATGTACACTATCATATAAGAATTTATTATATTTTTCTAGAGTTTGGTAAGGAATTATTTTTGTATAATCTCCTGGAACAGCTTCAATTATAATTTCATCATACCCTTTAAAGCTAGCGTATTGTTTTAACTGCTCTGCTGCGTATTCAGAATATTCATTATATAAATCATTGACATGGAAAATGCCTCGAGCTCCATTTCTATATACTAATTGATCTAAAGTATTAAATAAAACAGCATATTGATAAGTTGGATCATAATTATTTTCAGGATGTTCTTGCAAGCTATCAATAAAATTTGGTATATCAGATACAAATTTTAATTCCATTAAAACAGTCATATTTTGGGAAATTTTAGTATGTCCATCTAGGCCATAATTGCCAGCTCCAAGTTCTATATGCGTCCAAAAATCTTGGAATGTATTATCAGGTAAGGCAGGATCATCAAAGTAATATCTGCAGTAATTTGAATTTGATATAATGTAACTTTCGTTATCTGTTTCACCAATAAGTAGAGTTTCATTTAACATATATTTGACCTTCAATATAATATAAATAGGTAAAACTGATAACATAAATCTAATAATTTATAAAGTAACTTAATACATTAAATTAACATTTTTTATAGGGAAAATAATTAAATTTGCTATATAGTAGTAGTGCCAAAGTGTTTATAAACTAATCTAAATATTAGTGGATTCATTTAAATTTAAAAACATTTAAAGGTTTTAGAATTAAGAGTTTTCAGTTAATGAAACTGAAATAGTAAATATTTCCTTAGATTGGATTTATAATAAAATAATAACTAGACTTATTAGACTTAACTAATCTATTTATATAATAATTGACCGTAACTTAAAAATACCGTAACTTAAAAATATTTAAAATATAAAATGATTAATAATCCAATGTGATATATAAAATTATAAGCATAAAGCTTGTTATATAATTAGTAAAACTTATTCAATTTAAGGTGTTTTAAAGGCGCTTAATTTTATCTAATAAACTTGGCACAATATTTTAGGGTTTTATAATGAAATATATAAATTCGCTATTTTCTTCAAATAACAAAACAGAATTATTATCAGGCTTAACGGTTGCTCTGGCTCTAGTTCCTGAAGCCGTAGCTTTCGCTTTTGTCGCTGGAGTTCATCCACTGGTAGGGCTGTATTCAGCTTTCATAGTATGTTTACTAACTTCTATTTTTGGGGGTAGGCCAGGTATGATTTCAGGTGCTACTGGTGCACTTGCAGTTGTAATTACTAGTTTAGTTTCTCAACATGGAATTGAATATTTATTTGCTGCCGTGATTTTAATGGGAATAATACAAATTATTGCTGGAGTCTTAAAATTAGGAAAATTTATAAAAATGGTTCCTTATCCAGTAATGCTTGGGTTTGTAAATGGGCTTGCAATAGTAATTTTCTTATCACAACTTCAGCATTTTAAAATTCCAACTTCTGATGAATCTTTACAATGGCTTAATGGAGAAAAGTTATGGATTATGCTAGTGTTAGTTGCTCTCACCATGATTATTACAAAATATTTACCTAAACTGACTCGTATTATCCCATCTGCTCTTGCAGCTATAATTATTGTAACTTTAATCGTCTTAGGACTCAAAATTAATACTAGGCTTGTACATGATTTAGCTAGTATAGCCGGAGGTTTGCCGGAATTCCACATTCCTATGGTACCACTTAATTTCAATACGTTTTCTATAATTCTACCATATTCGTTAATACTTTCCGCTATTGGTCTTATAGAATCGCTGTTAACTCTAACATTAATTGATGAGATAACAGAAACTCGTGGAAGAAACAGTAAGGAATGTGTTGCTCAAGGTTTAGCAAATACTGTTACAGGTTTTTTTGGTGGTATGGGTGGATGTGCTATGATTGGGCAAAGCATGATAAATATTAAAGCTGGGGCTAGAACATATTTATCAGGAATTGCTGCAGCCTTGTTTTTGCTATTCTTTGTAGTTTTTGCTTCAAAATTAATTGAGATGGTACCTATTGCAGCTTTAGTGGGTGTAATGTTTATGGTAGTAATTGACACTTTTGAATGGTTAAGCTTGCGTATATTACATAAAATTCCTAAAACAGATGCATTCATTATACTAGTAGTGACCATAGTTACAGTATTTACTGACCTTGCAATTGCAGTAATAGTTGGTGTTATTGTGGCTGCCCTTGTTTTTGCTTGGAATAGTGCTAAGCATATTACTACTGATAATTATGTAGATGTCAATGGCACTAAGGTTTATAAACTTTATGGCCCTTTATTTTTTGCTTCAGCTAGCCGTTTTAAAGAATTATTCGAAGTATTAAATGATCCTGAAGAAGTGGTTATTGATTTTGAGTATTCGAGAGTGTGGGATCATTCTGGACTTGAAGCCATAGATGCTCTAGCTGAGCGCTATTCTAAAGCTAATAAAAAATTACATTTAAAGCATTTAAGCAGTGATTGCCATAATTTATTAAAAAAAGCTAGTAATGTTATTGAATTAAATATTAGTGAAGATCCGCATTATAAAGTAGCTATAGATAATAATGCTTAAATGTATTATTGTCTTCATTATACTTATTTATTGGATTAAAGGTTTCTTAAAAATGAACCTTTAAAAAAATCATTGAAATAATGAAATTTTAAATATTTTTTCTAAGCGAGCTCCTACTCAAAGGTAAGTATTAGGTTGGATAGATATCAGGTGTGATATTTACCCCTGTAGTAAATATCATCGGAATGCCTTTAATATCATAACCTAACTCAATAAAATTTGCTTGCCATCCATTTTCTTGGGTAGGCAAGGGTATATTGAAATCAAGATCCGCATGGTCAAAGGATATGTCTGTTTCAATATATCTAATATTACCTTTGGAATTGCCTGAAAAACTATAATTATTATACCTGAAATCTCGAGATACCGGATTATGTGCTGTCCATAATTTAGCATAAATTGGTTGCTCTGAGCTATTTATATGAATGCTATTATTATCAAATTCCCAGTTTATTTTCGGTAAATCAATATTGTTTACAAATGTTTTAAAGTAATTGCTTACTGAAGCCTGAACTATATTTGAATCAGCATAATGAGAAGAGTTAGGCAAGTATCTTATATAATTCTTTTCTCCAGGCAAATCTTTAAAATATAAGTTTGAAGAATCTGGTACGAAGAAATCATCTCCACTACTATTAATAATGTATTTAGGAATAGATAATCTCTTATAGGTTTCTTTATTATCTTTGTAACTGAGAGGGTCTTCAATCATCATCAGTTTTTTCATATTTTCTGTGCCAATATGATCTATCATGCCATCTTCATTATAATTTCTAAGGGCTGGTGGTATCTCCTCTTTATAACTATCACATATATGCTTAATATTCTTTTCAGTATTTAATATATCAATTACAATTGGTATAATTGCACTAATTCTTTCATCAGCAATTGCAGCTAGCCACACAGCCCAGCCTCTTTTTGACGCTCCTACTGCAACGAAATTTTCAATATCATCATTATACTTTTCTTTTGCTATTTCCTGTGCAGCATCCATAGCTTTAACAATAGCCTTTGCCATAGGTAAATGGCCTGCGTAATAAGCATTTTGCTCTGGATTTTCTAAAACTTTTTTAAAAGAATAACTGATAATTTCATCTTCCTTTTTAGGAATTTTATCCTCGAAAAATATATACTGGTTCGGAAGATTTTGTATCTCTATTAGTACAGCATTATTTTCTGCTGCTAAAGAAGCAAAATTTAAATTTTCGTGGATCTTAGGAGGAGAAAATAATTTTGCACCAGTGATGTTGTTATTATAACCTCCATTTGCATATAATAAAGCAGTATTATGTAAAATATTATCCGGTTTGTATATTATAAGATTATGCTCCCAGACCTGACCAGAATTTAGAGGCCAAATTTGTGATTTTAAACTATAAATATCTATATTAACATTATATTTTGTATCATAATTACTTGATAATAATTCCCAATTATACACATTTTCATCAAGGTTAAGATAGCTCGGTAATACTTCGTTAAAATTAAATTTAAACATTTTATTCTTGTGCTAACCTACTAATAGATATGTTCTTTTAACCGCTAAAGTTACCATTGAATAATCAAGTATTTCATATATGAATAAATCATTAATGAAATGATCATAACGTTCAATTTCACTTTCATGCATTTTGCACCAATCTTCAATAGGATCATTATCTTTTCCAACAAATTTTATGATTTTTGAAGTTAATATTCTTTGCTGATCATATAGTTCATCTTTTAGAGTTTTTAACGCTAATCTCTGCCAATAACTTTCAACTTTAATGTTATCAATTGCTGAACTTAAAAAATCGAATTTAAATCTAGTTCCTACTTTGTAATAAATTTTACCCACAGTCTCTATGGACAAATTATTTTTAACTGCAACTGATACAATATCACATCCAGATGATAAGATACTGATCCTTGCAATTGTATGAGCTAATTCGCTTTGAATAGACATTAACTTATAATTTTTAAGTCTCTCTTGAAATTTGTTTTTTGTGCTGCCAGTAATTAGTTTTTCAATAATCGAGAATAGTTCTTTAATTCCAGGTTTGAAACTATTAACTATACCTGTAACTTCAATTAATTGAGGGGAATTACGTAAAAACCAAAATATACATCTTTGCACTAATTTATTTATTTGAAAAAATAACTCTACTTGATTATCAACGAGCATTTTACCATCTAAGCTTTCAATGCTCTCCCAAATTTCTCTTAAATTAAATACCTCACGTGTAATAGTATAGGCTCTTGCAATATCACTGCCTTTCAGTCCTGTGTCTTCAAGGGCAAAATGATAAAAGAAGTTCCCAATTCTATTAACCATGCTATTTGTTACAGAGGTTGCAATAATTTCTCTTTTAAGAGGATGATGATTGATCTCTTCTTGCCAAGATTCACGCATAGGTTTTGGAAAATACCTTGATAAATCATTTTGAAAATAAGGATCGTCTGGTAGATCAGAGCTAATTAAATCATTATAGATAGTAAGCTTACTATAAGCTAAAAGTACTGCTATTTCAGGTCTGGTCAAGCCTAATTTTGCAATATTTCTTCTTGCAAGTTCAGTTTTGCTAGGCAAAAATTCGACTTCTCGATTTAATGTTCCTATTGATTCAAGTCTATTAATAAGCCTTTCGTGCATTTCAAGAACTTCGTGCCCTTGTTTTTCCATAATAGTTATAGCTTGGGTTTGAAGCTGATTATCTCTAAGTACTAAAGCTGCTACTTCTTCAGTCATCTCTTCTAAAAGCTTATTCCGGTCGTCAAGTGACAATTTTGAAGCTTCTATTACCTTACCAAAAGCAATCTTAATATTTACTTCATGGTCTGAGCAATCCACTCCAGCTGAGTTATCAATAGCATCTGTATTTAAACGCCCACCCGCTAAAGCATATTCAATTCTGCCTTTTTGACTAAATCCAAGATTTCCTCCTTCGCCTACTACTGAGCAATTTAAGTCTGATCCATTTACTCTAACATTATCATTAGTTTTATCACCAACATCTGTATGAGATTCATCAATTGCTTTTACATAGGTGCCAATACCTCCATTCCAAAGAAGATCAACTTTTGCGCATAAAAGTTTTTTAATTAATTGGTCTGGAGTAAGTTCATTTTCTTCTATATTAAATCGTTCTTTCATCTGTTTCGAAATACTTATAGATTTAGCTGTACGTTCAAATACTCCTCCACCTTCAGATATTAATTTAGAGTTATAATCTGTCCAATTTGAACCAGATAAATTAAATAATCTTTTGCGTTCATCAAAGCTAAGCGCGCTATCAGGATTTGGATCAATGAAAATATGAAGGTGATTAAAGGCCCCAACTAAGCAGATATGCTTTGAAAGAAGTAGACCATTACCGAATACGTCCCCTGACATATCGCCTATTCCAACTACTGTAAAATCTGTAGCCTGAATATCAATGTTAATTTCTCTAAAGTGCCGTACAACTGAAATCCAAGCACCTTTAGCAGTAATTCCCATTTTCTTATGGTCATAACCAACAGAACCACCTGAAGCAAAAGCATCACCTAACCAGAAATTATATTCTTGTGAAATTGAATTAGCTATATCAGAAAAAGTTGCTGTCCCCTTGTCAGCGGCAACAACTAAATAAGGATCCTCATCATCATATCTTACTACATCCTTTGGCGGCAGGATTTTTCCTTTAACGATATTATCCGTTATATCAAGTAATCCTCGTAAAAACGTCTTGTAGCATTCCTTACCTTCTTTTAAGTATTCTTCTCTACCCAAAGCTGTAATAGAGTTTTTAACAACAAATCCTCCTTTTGATCCAACAGGAACTATAACTGAATTTTTTGTCATTTGCGCTTTCATTAAACCTAGCACTTCAGTACGGAAATCTTCGCTTCTATCTGACCAACGCAACCCTCCACGTGCAACTTTACCTCCTCTTAAATGTATACCTTCAACCCTTGGAGAATATACAAATATTTCAGCATATGGTCTTGGTAATGGCAATTCGGGTATTTTTGCTGAATCAAATTTAAATGATATGTAATCTTTATATGTTTGCTCATTATTTAATTGGAAATAATTAGTACGCGTAATGGCTTTTATAACATCTAATAAGCGTCTTAAAACTTTATCTTCAGCACTACTTTGAATCTTATTTAATTTAGCAATAATTTTTTTTGTAAGTTCGGTAATAAGTTTTTTACGTATATTTTGAGCAGCTTTTAAAGGGTCGAAATATGTGAAAAATAAATCAACCAAATTTTTAGCTAATTTTGGATGTTTTGTTATTACTTCCTCTAAATAATTATGGCTATAAGGCAGGCCTGCTTGTCTGATATATTTTGTTAACGCCCTTACTAGTACCGTTTCCCTCCATGCAAGTCCAGCAATAGGAATTAATTTATTTAAAGCATCATTTTGCATTTGGCCATGCCAAATTTTTTCTAATGCTTCTTCAATAAATTCTTGAACATCCTCAATATTAAAATTTTCATATTCTTTAATTTCTGAAATAGTCAAATTTTCATAAGCACTTATTGTAAGATGAAATTCTTGCACCCAAACTTCATTTGTTATGTTTTTAGGTTTAATACAAAAAGTCGATTCATCTATGACTTTGAATCCCATATTATCTAATATAGGCATTATTTCTGATAATATAATCTTATTCTTAGTGCTATATACTTTTAAAATTACATTATTTTTTTCATTTAGCTTTTGTATTTTAAATAAGATGTTTTTGTTTTTGATAGATTTCTCAATATAGTATATATCTTGGGTAGCTGATTCATGTGCCTCAGGCCTTTCTTTATATGCTCCAGGAAATGCTGACTTATAGTTATAGAACAGAGTTTCTGCTTCTTCTGCTTGAAAAGAACTAAAAATGCTGTCTTTTAGATCATCATTCCAGAGATTAGTTAAAGCACGAAGTTTAGATTCGATTTCTTCTAATTTTTTATCATTAATATCCGCAGTTTTTGTATTAATAATTAAGTATAAATAAGCTAAAGGTAAATTAGATACTTGAACTGTTTTAATTGTAGATAGTCCTCCTAAGTCCTTTTGAAGCAATTCTCTAATTTTTTCGCTAATTTCACTGCTAAATCTTTCTCTTGGAATAAATACCATGCAACTGACAAAATTATTTAAAATATCCTGCCTTGCAAATAATTTTAATTTTGGTTTAATAATCAAATCATATATATTTAAAGATAGGGTAAGGAGAGTTTCCTTATTTAACTGAAACAATTCTTCTTTTGGTAAAGATTCAAGAATTGATAACAGCTCTTTTCTACTATAGCTTACTGGTAAAAATCCTGAATTATCAATAATATACTCTACTTTTTCGCGAATAATTGGTATATGATTAACAGTTTGATATGTTAAAGCCGAAGTAAACAAACCAATAAAAAACTCTGCAGAAGATAATTCAGCATTTTCATTAAGTGTTTTAATACATATATATTCCAAATTCGTACTACGATGTACAGACGAAATTATATCTAATTTTCCGATATGAAAGTAACTATTATCGTTTATTAATTCATAATTTTTAGAAGTTAGTTTAGAAGTTTCGATCTTAAGTAATTCTTTTATATTGATGTTTTTAGAATTTAATATACCCAAGAAAGCATCTTTTTCATCTGAACCTTTTATTAGAATGTTGGATTTATTAAATTCATATTTACTATAGCCTAAAAATGTAAAATTATCCTTTGCTAACCAATTTAAAAAATTTACCAGTTCTTGTTTGTTAAAGTTTTTATCATTTATATTAGCAATATTTGCTGTAGAAGTCTGAAGCTTGGCTAGCATATGTTTCCAATCATTTACTACAAGCCTTACATCATTTAGACTGTTATAAAGTTTTACTTCTAGACTTTTTAGAATCTCTGGGTCTCTAATGGAATTTATATAAATCTGCATTACTGATTCATATTTGCCAGATGTGCCATCATTCATTAAAAGTATATTTTTAATATTATTATCATCTGTGCGCTCAATTTTGACTACAGGATGAATAATTTCATGAATTTTTAGTTCAAATTGATTTAAGATTTCCTTAGTAGAATCGAGCAAGAATGGCATGTCATCATTAACTATCTCAATAATGCTGTACTTGCATTCGTACGCACCAGATATTTCATCTGAATGATATATTCGAAGAGTAGCTTCATTAAGTTTACGGGTTTTAAAAAAATTGAAACAGGATAAAGCCGCCTTATAAAGATAATCTATATCTTTATTTAAAGTAATCTCCGGGGTAGAACATAAATAAAATTCTTTAATAAATCTTTTGAGCCAAAGGCCTTCTGTAGTTTCATTTTCAACTTTATCTATAATTTTTTCTATAAATTTTTTATTAGCCTGTCTAAAATCCTTTGACTCTACAAGTTTTTTTATCATTTTTGATTCCAAATATTTTTTCTTTAAAATTATAATAATTGCTTTTATAATTCATAAAATTTTATAATATGTTAAATTAATGTAATTCTTTTTTTTCTTCAAGGAAATTATAATCTAATCTTATATTAAGCTTATGGATAATATTTATGCTTTATCAACTGCGCCTGGTAAATCCGGTGTTGCAATTGTTAGAATCTCGGGTAATAATTTAGTTGAAGCTTTGTCAGCTTTTAATGTTCCGAGTAATATTAAACCGCGTTATGCCACTCTTGTCAAAATATGCGATCCGCTTAACGGGGATGTGATCGATAATGCTATTATAATATGGTTTCCTGCCCCTAATAGTTTTACTGGTGAAGATATAATTGAGTTCCATATTCATGGTAGTCGGGCAATAATTAATTCCACTATTGGGGCATTATCTACAGTGAAAGGTATGAGAATTGCTGAACCGGGAGAGTTTTCGAGGCGTGCATTTTTTAATAATAAATTAGATTTAACAGCAGCAGAAGGCTTGGAAGATTTAATTAATGCTGAGACAAAAGCTCAACAAAAACAGGCTCTTCGACAAATGTCTGGGGAACTTGAGAAATTATATGAGGATTGGCGAATTAAATTAATACGTACATTAGCATTGATTGAGGCGTATATTGATTTTCCTGAGGAAGATATTCCTGAAGAAGTAATTGAGGAAATTATCACAATTATTGAATCTCTAAAATTAAAAATTGCCAATCATTTAGATGATAATAGAAAAGGAGAAAAATTACGGGAAGGTCTATTTTTTGCTATTATCGGGGCGCCTAATGTTGGTAAATCAAGTTTGCTTAATTTTTTAGCTAAAAAAGATGTGGCTATAGTATCAAATATTGCAGGGACTACTAGAGATATAATTGAAACATCATTAGATATTGGAGGAGTGCCAGTTACTCTTGCAGATACTGCAGGGTTAAGAGAAAGTAGTGATGTGATTGAGAATGAAGGTATCAAAAGAGCCTTGCTTCGTGCAAAAGAAGCAGATTATAAAATAGCTATGTTTGATGCAAACCATATTGACGATTTAGATAAGCAAACATTAGAACTGATTGATGATAATACAATTATATTATTTAATAAAATTGATCAAATTGAAAAATCTAAACTTAATCTGCTCATGAAAAATTCAATTTTTATATCAATTAAAAATAAAATTGGTACGGAAGAGTTTTTGAATAAATTGGAAGATATAACCTCAGAACTTGCTTCACCTTCTAGTACACCATTAATTACTAGAGCTAGATATAGAGAAAATCTTACTAATTGTTTAGAATGTTTGTATAATTTTTCTCTTGAATTAGACATTGAGCTTGCTGCTGAAGAACTACGTATGGCTGCAAGTTTTTTAGGGCAGATTACAGGTAAAATTGATATTGAAATGATACTTGATGAGATATTCAGCAGCTTTTGTATTGGAAAGTAATTTCTAAATTATTGAGCTTTAAATTGCAGTTTTTTTATTAATTATGTCTATATAACAATAATTTGTATTATTATGTTGCACTGCACAAAAAAATATGTTATTATACTATAAATGAAATAACATTAATGGGAGATAATAATATGTCTAATTCAAATAATCCTTTTATGGATGCGTTTAAAGTATTTACTGATAATAATATGTTTAGCCAAAATAAATCTATGTTGCACGCAATGGATATGAATAATTTAGTATCTATACAAAATCGTAATGCTGAGACTATGACTGCTGCTAACCAAATGATTGCAGAAAATATGCAAGCTATTATGCGCAGGCAAGCAGAAATGATGCAAAATAATGCTACAAACATGTTTCAATTAGTTAAAGAAGTTGCAACTTCAACTAATCCTGAAGCTAATACTAATAAAAATTCTAATTTTGCAAAAAATACTTTTGATAATGCTGTTTCAAACACAAAAGAATTAATGGAAATGGCTATGAAATCAAATATGGAAATGTTTAATTTCATTACTGATAAAATGTCAGAAAATATGTCTGAATGCTGTGACCAAGCTCGCACAACTGCATCTACAGTAGTTAATGCAGCTAAAAAGAAAACTGCATAAATTGCATTTTCAAATGACAGGAAGCTAGTTCCTAGCTTCCTGTCATTTTAATATTTTATAACTCATCTTCAAGCATAAAAAATTAAAAAAGTTTTTCTTAATAGTTTTTTTACACTAATTTAATTATATTTATTATGTAATTTAATGTAGAAGGAGCTAATATGAAACTGAGCAATCGCTTCCCAAAATTTTTTCAAAATAAAACTACTGACAAAAATCAAGTCAGAGATGATTCTAAGTCAGTCTCAGAAATCGAAGCGAGTTTAAAAAAAATTACTTATACAATTTTTGATACTCAACAAGCATATTTCCCTCGTCCAAAAGGAAATTTAAAATCCAATTTTCTTTATTCTGCAATTGCAACTATTGTAGGTACATTAGCTATAGCACATCTTACTAGGCCTTGGAGGGAAGAGCCAAAGCATAATAAAATAGAAAACGGAAATTGTGAATCAGTATCAAGAAATCCCTTACGTTTAGCTCAAAATAATAATAAAAGTCAATCAAGTAAATTTGCTTCGACAATTAAAGATCAAAGGGCGAATGATAATGGCAAGAATATTAGACAGTAGACTTAAAACTTATCTTTAAGTTCTCTCAATCTAGTGAATATATTCAAAGAATCAGAGTTAACTAGATTCAGTTTGGCTTTTATTTGCATATTTTCAGTTCTAAGAAAAGGGTTAAATTGGAGCTCTATTTCTAAAGTTGAAGGAATAGTTGGCTGGTTTTTAGCCCTTTTATTTTGAAGAGTCTTATAAAAGTCAAACAGATTTTGATTTTGATCATCAATACTTAATGCAAATTCACAATTTTTTAAAGTATATTCGTGACCAGGATATATTTTTGTATTCGAAGGAAGGGATGATAGTTTTTTTAGGGAATTATACATTTGCTCTGCTGTTCCTTCAAATAGGCGACCACATCCAAGTGAAAATAATGTATCTCCACAGAATAATGCTTCTTCAAGAGGGAAGTAATAAGCTATATGTCCAAGTGTATGACCTGGTATATGAAGGATTTTGCAGAGTGAGGGAAATTCAATTATCTGCTCATCATTAACGGGAATATCAACATCGTCGATACGACACGCATCATAGTCAGAAGCAATAATTTTAGCATTGTAGTTTTGTTTTAAGACTTCATTTCCTCCTATATGATCAAAATGATGATGCGTATTTAAGATGTAATCTAAACGCCATTTTTTTTCGATAAGGAATTTTTCGATCGGCTCTGAAGCTGATGGATCAACCACACAAGTTATATTATGAATGTTATCTCTAAGTATATAACTATAATTATCTTTTAATTGAGGAATAATATATATATAAAACATTAGGTTAATTAAAAAATATTGTTTAAAATGTATAACTCTTTTCCTTTACAAGAGAAAGATCTAAAATTTCTATTTAGTGGTTTACATAACTTTAAAACGGAATTTGCCTTATTTTTACAAGGTCTCTATAAGTTTAATAATATTGAATATAAACGAGATTTAAAGGAACCAAAACTTGTTTGGCAAAAAAATAATGTAAAATTATTGCATTATAAAGGAAAAAATTCAAAGAAGAAAATATTATTCATCCCTTCTATAATAAATAAATATTATATATTAGATTTAAAAAGAAAAAGAAGTTTAGCGAGATTTTTATCAAAAGAATATTCAGTTTATATTTTAGATTGGGGTCAAGCGCACGAATCAATAAATAGCTTAGAAGATTATATAAAAATTGCTGTTGAGGTTATTAAATCTTTAGCTAGTAGTGAGAAAATTACTCTTATTGGATATTGTTTAGGTGGAGTAATATCGATTGCAGCATCAGTAATATGTAAAAACTTAATCGATAGTTTAGCATTACTTGCAACACCATGGGATTTTAATAAATTGACGGTTACAAATCAATATATAGGAAACTATCAAACATTTAAGCAGATGACACATACTATTCAAACTATTTCTTCAGAATTTATTCAGTCAATGTTTTTTGCTTTTCAAACAAAGGAAATATTTGATAAATTTATCTGCTTCAATAATCTAAAAAAGCCTGCCGTAATGAATTTATTTGTTGCTGTTGAGCATTGGATTAAAGATGGAAATGATTTATCTAAAAAGGTAATAATTGATTTAGTCGAAAATTTTTCAATTAATAATATTACATGCCATAATAAATGGTTTATTAAGAATAAACCAATAAATCTAAGCAAAGTTAATTTTCCAGTTTTTGTTGCAATACCAACTAAAGATAAAATAGTTCCGATTGAGTCGACATTACCTATACTCACCCAAATAGAGCGTAAAACGATAGTCGAAATAGATACAGGACATATTGGTATGATAATAGGTAGTAAATCAAAATTAGTTTTATGGAAGCCACTAAAAGAATGGCTAGATACGGCTAGTTAAATTTTCATTAGCCGTATTTTTGATATTATAATCTACCATTTCTAGCATAATTTAAATTATGCTCATGTTGAACAGGTTCATTCATTATTGCTTTCAAATTTGTTTTAGGACCTTCTTTCACAATCTTTTTAATAAAAGACGGCGAATAATTATAAAGAGTACTTGGCACATAATTATAAACAACATTTCCAAGTTTTTCTATATAAGTAGTTTTTTTTGCGCGATTATTATAAAAATTGTTAGCAGATTCTAACATTGTATATAAAGTTTTTGGATGAAGCCTGTCACCATTTTTTAAGTTACTTGCAATTTCAACTATATGGTCTTGAGGTAGATTAGTTTGTATTAAATCAAGCATTACACTATAAATTTCCTTTGCAGCTGTAGAGGCAAGTTTTTTCTGATAATTTAAGCTTAAAGACATTAATTTTTTGCCTAAAGTAGGTGAAATTTTATTAGCTAACGGTATCATTTCATTCTCTAATTTAGCACCATTTGAAACTAAAATTTCTATAATTGAAATTACTGTAGATTTATCCTGTTCATTGTGTTGGAATATTGCATGTTTTGTGAGTTGAAGCGCACGCATTAAACAAGTCTTATTCATATGTACTACAATTGCATTAACATCGGCACCATTTTCAATAAGGTTAATAACAATTTCTGTTTTAAGCCCCATTATTGCCCAATGTAAAGGAGTAAATCTTTCATCATTTTCTGCTCTTCGGTCAATTTCAGCCCCTCTCGATAGTAATAGTTTAACTGCTTCAAGATTTCCTACTGAAACAGCTTTAGCTAAAGGAGTTATGTCCTTACGCGTTTTTCCAAAATTTTCAATACTTGCACCTTTATCAATTGCAGCTTCAATAAGCTTTAAAGGTATTCTAGGAAAAGAAAGCATATGGTA
Organism: Alphaproteobacteria bacterium; assembly: GCA_046313435.1. Lineage (GTDB taxonomy): Bacteria > Pseudomonadota > Alphaproteobacteria > Rickettsiales > Arcanibacteraceae > JBKBYG01. Next base: position 8,186 of record JBKBYG010000014.1, on the reverse strand, counting down.
AAATAGTGACATACTGCCATCAGTTATATTGTTAATATCGTTAACGGAGTTCAATAATTCTAGAAATTTTCTAATTTCTATTGGGTTATTATTTATAGACTTTGAAAGCTGAGTATATAAATTATTAAATAATGCATGCTCTTTCATATTGTTAATATCCTTATTAATTTGTTAAATGACTTTATAAATTAATATACAAACTAAGGAAAGTCAATAAATTTATTAATTTTTATTAATAAATTTATTTAAGATATTTCGTGCTTGAACAATTTTTAGAATATGAGATAATAAATATAATTACAAAATAACTTAATGAAGAAATATAATGAATCTTAACCCGTTTCTAGATTTAATATTAACCGTATTAAATTTATATAAATTAGCGCTAAGTGTGTGGATTATACTAAGTTGGCTGATTGCATTTAATATAGTTAATAGATATCAGCCTTTTGTACAAAAATTATCATATGTGCTTGATAGGCTAATTGAACCTGCTCTTGCAGTTATAAGGCGTTATATACCATCAGTTGGAGGAGTAGATTTATCTTCAATCATACTATTCTTACTGATTGGGTTTTTTAAAAGTTTTTTACTCACCTATTTATATAGCTAATGTCTATGGAAATAATACTTGCAGCACCAAGAGGTTTCTGTGCAGGCGTTACACGTGCAATTGATATAGTTGAAAAAGCTCTTAAAAAATATGGTGCTCCTGTCTATGTTAGGCATGAAATTGTTCATAATAAATATGTTGTAGATGATTTAAAAAAGAAAGGGGCAGTTTTTGTTAGCGAAATAGATGAAATACCTGAAGGTGCAGTAACTATATTTAGTGCTCACGGAGTTTCTTCTAAAGTTGAAGAATCAGCAAAAGATAGAAATCTTCCTGTTATTGATGCAACTTGTCCGCTTGTAACTAAAGTCCATAATGAAGCTAAGAGGAATGAGGAACAGGGAAGGCAAATAATATTGATAGGCCATGCAAAGCATCCAGAAGTAGAAGGAACAGCTGGAAGAGTTAAACAAGAAGTAATACTCGTCTCTTCAATTAAAGATGTTGAGAAAATTAAAGTTACGGAATCAGATAAACTAGCATATGTAACGCAAACTACTTTGAGTGTTGATGATACTAGACATATAATAAATAAGTTGAAAGAAAAATTTCCTAGTATTTCAGGGCCAGATTTAAAAGATATATGCTATGCAACGCAAAATAGACAAAATGCTGTCAAAGAACTTGCAAAAACAGTTGAAGTAATTTTAGTCATTGGTGCTGTAAATAGTTCTAATTCTAATAGGCTTAAAGATTTAGGGCTGGAAATGAATATAGCATCCTACTTAATTAATGATTTTAAAGATATTGATTTAGAATGGTTTAAAGACGTTTCAAGAGTTGGAATTACTGCTGGAGCTTCAGCGCCTGAAATTCTTGTAACAGAAGTCATAGATTTTCTAAAAGACAAGTTTAATGCAAATATTTCAATTATGGATGGTATAATTGAAAATGTTAAATTTAAATTGCCTAAAGAAGTAAATTAGACTAGACCTCTTTCGAAAATCGCTAGTGCAAAGGAATTTTTAGGAGACTCAGAACACAGAACCGCAGTGTACAAAGATGTACATGAAAATTCGAGTACTGAGTTGACACAAAAATTACCTACTTTAGTAGAGTTTCAAAAGAAGTCTAATATTTCTTACCAAGCGTTCACTAAATGTACCGGCCATTTCCATGGTCTAATTATAATTAAATCAAATCGCAAATTATAATTGTGATACTTGGGTTTTGAAGCTACAAAAATAGAAGCTGCATTAGTAATTCGTTTTCGCTGCTTAAATGTAAGCACCTCGTAAGTGTTAGTTTTTCGCGCTTTTACTTCAACGAAAACAATAGTTTTACCTCTGGTAGCAATAAGATCAATTTCTCCTGAGTAATTACGGTAGCGCTCTTCTATAACATTATATAATTTAAGACGCAAATATAACTTTGTTACTAATTCAGCCAAAAGCCCAAATCTATAGCTACTTGCGACCATTTTTTAATGCATCTATATTAGCTTTGTAATATTCTGGTCCATCTTTGAATATAAAAGAGCCTGCAACTAAAATATCAGCACCCGCACCAATAATATCCTTAGCATTAGACGAGTTTATTCCACCATCTACTTCTATCAAAATATTTTTGCCTGTTTTAATTATTTTTTCTTTAATAATTTCTATTTTTTTAAGCTGTGCCTTAATAAACTCTTGGCCTCCAAAACCTGGATTAACAGACATAACAAGAATCAGATCAATTTCATCAATAATATAATCTAAAATATTAGGATGGGTTGAGGGTATAAGCGAAATTCCAGCTTTTTTACCAAATGATTTTATCAGATTAATGGACCTATCAATATGAGTTACTGCTTCAACATGAATTGTAATAATATCTGAGCCACTCATAGCAAAATCTTTAATAAAATTATCAGGATTATTGGTCATTAAGTGAGTGTGAAATGGTAGAGAACTATAAGGTCTAATTGCTTTAATAACTTGAGGTCCTATAGTAATATTGGGAACGAAAGCACCATCCATCACATCAATATGTATATAATCAGCTCCTGCTTCAGTGAGAGCTTGCAGTTCATTCCCAAGTCTTGCAAAATCAGCAGAAAGTATAGATGGAGCGATAGAGATTTGTTTATTCATTATAATTGTATTAATTGATTTGAAACTTATATATATTATAATAGAGCTATATGTGAAGATATATAATTATATAGCGTAAGTCGAGCTTACAATGAAGATAGATTTAAAAATTGTTTGTTTCTACTGAGAGGAAAGAAAATATATATTAAAGTAATTATAGTTAATTTGTAGAGGAGAAATAGTATGTCTGATGCGGGGCAAGGCGGTTTTGATGCAGCACAATTTGCTGCTAGAATGTCAAGTATTGGCCATGCAGGTAACATGGGTGAGGGTCAATCAGGAGGAAGTGATAAAAAATTAGGTGTTCTTGCAGGCGAAATTGGTGTTAATCCCGATTTTATAGCAAGTTTAGAATCAGTTAAAGATAGTGGATTGTTAAATATTTTTCCTCCTTTTCGGCTTTCTCATAGCTTTATTGGAGCAACATTTCCTACAAATCAAATAGATGTAATGAGCCAATATATAGGGAATTTAGTACCGAGTAATCTTGCAGTTATAAATTTACCAAATCCTAGTCAAACATTTCAGAGTGGCAAAGGACAAGGTCAGGGCGCTCATTAATACCTACTATTTATCAATAATTTTAAGGTTCCGTTCTGCTTTTTCGTAATAGTTATTAGCATCTAAGGCTTTAACTAAATATTGTTTGCTTTTTTCACTGTCTTTAACAAGGCTCGCATATATTGCTAAGTTATTATAAATCTGTGCTTCATTCAAATAGGGTTTTAAGGTTTGTTCAGCTTTTTCCATGTCCCCGCTTATTCCATAAATTAAAGCAAGATTCATTGCGGTTTTTGACTTATTTAAATCAGTATCAGCTATAAGTGTTACTGCTTCTTCCATGACTGGAATTGCTGATTTAATATTTCCATTAAAAGCCATTGTTAAAGCTTTGTTATTTAAAATTGAATAATTTTTCTCGATATTAAGCGCTAAATCAAAATAAGATATTGCTTCATTATAATGATTATTTAATGCAAACATTACAGCTGTAGCATTAATTGGACGCCAACGAGTTGCATCTATAGCAATTATTTTGTTAATGAGGTTTGTTACTTGAGTAAGGTCAGCTTCTTCAATATAGCAAAGTATTAATCCTTCATATGCATTGGCTAAATCAGTATTATTTTCAATAAGCTTATTATAATGATTTATAGCTGCTTTAAAATTATGAGAAAGCCTGTGGTTTTCAGCAGATTTATATAAATAAAGCATATTAGTAGTATCTTTGTTATATAAATTTTCATAAGCTAATGCTAAGGCTCTATAATCTTTATTCTGTTCTAATACACTGATATTGGTAGGATCATTGCTATAATCTTTCTTTGCAAATTTAAAAGACTCCGCCAGATTTGTGCAGCCTACAAGATTAAAAAAAAACAAAATTAATATAATATTTCTTGTCATTTTAAATAATTTTACATACTTCTTCGAAATTAAATCTGGGATTCCTTGGAAATAAAGATGATTTATCGCCATAACCTAAATTGCATAAAAAATTTGATTTTATAGTAGTGCCTGCAAAAAATTCATTATCCACTCCTTCTCTATTAAACCCTGACATAGGTCCTGCATCCAAGCCAACGACTCTTGCTGCTAAAATAAAATAAGCGCCTTGCATACTTGAATTTCTAAGTGCAGTTTCGTATATTAGCTGCTCTTTACCTTCAAACATTTTGGCTGCATCAGAATGGGGATATAAATATCCAAGTTTTGTATAAAATTCTAGATCATATCCTATTATTGCAGTCACTGGTGCTGACATAGTTTTCTGAATATTCCCCTCATTTAAATAGAGCCTTAATCTTTCTTTTTGTTCAGGAGATTTGATAAAAATAATACGCATTGGGCAGGAATTAACCGATGTTGAACCAAATTTTGTAAGTTCATAAATTTGTTTTAAATCTTCATTATTAACAGCTTTATCTAGCCAAGCTGAATAGGTTCTTGCTTCAGTGAAAAGTAATTTTTTAGCGCCTTCGTCTATTTGCATTTAGTTGGAACCAATAAGAGAAAACAATATATGCGAAAATGTAAGGTTGCCTAAATAAAAATTCCCTTTTTCTTGACGTTTAATTGTTAGTAATGTCTCGTTTTCATCGGTTTTATCTGCAGTCTGTTCCACTATAGATAAAATTTTATTTTCATTTTTGATAATATTATTTACTGATAAGTAATTAAGTAAATTATATAACTTATTTATAGTTATTTTAATTTCACCACTAGGCAGAATATCATTTTCTGTACCTTTTCCATTCCCTTGAATATTGATATTAAATTTCTCAGAAGTAAATGACATATTTTCAAAATCAATATCATATTCATTAAATTCCTGTATATTTTTAGGATTAGCTTTTAATTTTAAATTAACTTTAAGATTGAATTCCTGCGGGCCTAAACCATCTGAAGCGGTTTGGGAAGTTCCTTTAATATTACTAGTAAATAGAATAGAATGATTAAAATTAGATATGTCATGACTTATATGAAATTTATTATAATCATATTTGTATATAATATTGTTACTATCTTTATCATTAATGGTAAAATCTTTCGCTACAAAATTAATATTCTTTAAAAGCTTTAGCATTGTTAGGCTATCAGCTAAATTTTTAAATAATAATGTCTTGTGAATTGCAATATTAATTCCAACAGGTTCATTATATTGAACTATATATTTTTGATCGCCAGTCTCATGAATAATTTCTTTTGATAATTTAATATCAAATTTATTTAATAACAAATTCGAGCATATATTAAGTTGGTCAAATTTATAAATATTAGTTTGGTTTTTATTTGTAAATATTAGTTTAGGATGATCAATATTAATTGTAGGACTAAATGGAAAATTTTTGACATGTAATTCATCATAAGAAAAATTTAAATGCTCTGAATTGATCTTTTCAATGCTTTTTTTAATTAATTTTTTATAATGCACAGATGCGTAAAACCACGTGCAGCTATATAATACAGCAAAAATTAAAGATAATGATAATAATATTTTTCTAATCATCTGAATTTATTTCTTATCAACCATGATATTTCTTGTAGCAGAAGGAAGAGTAACAGTAAGTCCATCAAGTTCATTTGTCATAATAATCTGACATCCAAGCCTTGAAGTATGAGTAAGTCCAAAAGCCAGATCAAGCATATCTTCTTCATCTTCGGAAGCCTCATCAAGTAAGTTAAAATATTTCTGATCTATGATAACATGACAGGTTGAACAAGCTAAGGAACCTTCACACGCGCCTTCTAAATCAATATCATTTTTATGGGCTATTTCAAGCACAGATAAACCTATAGGAGCCTCTACTTCTTTTTTTTCGCCTTTCGCATCAATAAAAACCATTTTTGGCATATATTACATCCTCAAATATTATAATTTTTTTATATAATATAATTTATTCCTATTAAGTCTAGTCAAAATTTATATACCAAATGAGAAAATCATTTTTTATTTATATAGACAATTTTTCTAATTTAACAAATAATTAATCTTTAAATTTTTAATTAAAATTTAAAGATTAATTATTTGTTAAATATATTTGATGTATAATCTTTAAAATATTAACTTTTTAAAGGAAAATCATTATGCCATTTTTAGATTATTATAAAGTTTTAGATATAACTCAGTCTGCATCTGCCACTGAAATTAGAAAAGCGTATAGGAAATTGATGAAGTCATATCATCCTGATGCTAACAACAGTCAAAATATAGTGACCGAAGAGGGTAAAGAAATAAGACAAAAGGTTCAAAATGCCTATGAAATATTAGGTGATGAAGAAAAACGAAAAAAATATAATATTGAATATGATAATGTGCAAAAAAATAGAATTAAAAAGAAAAATAATACTTCTGAAAAGGAAGAATTTACTAATATTGAGAATGATTTAGAGTTATTTGAAACTTACTTTAAAATGTATCATAGATTTAAAAATGATCCTATGGTAACTCATGGTCATGGTTATGAGTATGAAAGAAATTTTAAAATAGTTGAAGAAATAGCAAAATCACTTGAGAAAAAAACTTTAACTAAAGATGAGGAAAAATACTTCATTGCTAAAGTTAGGGTTGAGTTCCCCAAGTCACATATTTATAAACGTCATTATGAAATCATTATGGATAATAACAATTGGTTAGAAGCTTCAAAAACTAACAACGAACTAGCTCGTCCCATATTAAGATTTCCAATAGACGATGAAAAATTTCAAAATGTTCAAAAATTAGAAAATTTTTTAAATGAAGCGGGAATTGAAGTAAAATTTAGATATAGTAAAAATTTAAAATCTTCTATCATAGAGATTTCGGGAGAGAAAAATATTAGAAAATTTAAAAATGTGCAGCTTGCACTTAAGGAACATTTTCAAGATAGGCAAATCCTTGATAATTTCTCTGAGGCAAACCAATATTTAAATAAAAGATTTTCTAGCGAAGAAATAACTTACCTTACTTTGCAAACCAAATTGAATTTAGAAAAAGAAAATGAAAATCTTAATAGAACTTTAGATTTATTTAATCCGAAAGATTTTTTAAAACAATTTGATGAAGTTCAAAATATTATTTATTTTAAAATTGATAATCTTTGCTATAAAGATATTGAGGCATTTAAACACTATCTTTATGAAAAAGGTGTAGAAGATATTCAGCAAAAAGACAGTGAAAATCATAAAAATTCTTTTTTAATAATTAATAATAAGTCAGATGTTAAGAAGGTGAGGAAACTGTTACTTAATATAAATTTAGAAGAAATAAATAAAGAATATAAAAAATCTAAAAAAGTTGAGAAAGTTCAAGATAAAACTGAAAAATTTAGTGAGGCTTGGTTTGAAGAAAATTTAAAAAAATTCAGTTCGAAGCTTAAAGAAGGGGAAAATGCTAATCTTGATGATTTAACTAAGCAAGAGAAAGAGGACTATAAAAGTTTAAGAGAAATTCAAAAAGGACAAGAGTATAATAAAAGTATGGGATTTGTAAATATAGATGCAAAAGATGCAAAATATTTTAAAGCTATGAAAAAATTAGGTATTAAAGAAGAAGATTTTAACAGTGTAAAAAAAGACTCTTCACCTAATAAGTCAACCAAAAAAGATAGATCTAGATAAGCAATCTATTATAAATCACTTATCATTTTTTAGAGGATGAAGAATTTTTTCTATATCCTCTAATTTTTTACCTTTAAAATTATTTAAATATTTATCTAACTTTCTTCCGATTAGTTCTTTAGCAATAATTTCTAATTCTTCTTGAGTTTGGAGTATTTTATCACGATCATTTTGTCCAAGAGTTTCTTTTAAAGATTCAATAGTTTCATAAAGCTTTGTTTGCTCATTATTATTTAAAATTTCCGGGTCTTCTTTTAGATTTCCAAGCGTTTTATCAATTAATGTTTGAGCTTTAACTTTTGTCTCAGAAAGAATACGATTAGTTACATCTTGCCTTGCATTTTCCATTGATTCAATTAGCATTTGATTAATTTGATTATCTGTAAGTCCATAACTTG
>JBKBYG010000013.1:0-38442 GCA_046313435.1 Alphaproteobacteria bacterium | reverse complement strand
ACAATTAATTGATGAGGTATTGATTGAGACAGAAGCTCAAAATTTAAAGCTTGATGTGAGTAAGTCTGAAATTGATGAAATAATAAAGGAACTTGAAGAACAAAATAAAATACAAGCTGGTGGATTTGAAAGCTTTTTAAAAGATCATAACATACCTAGCGATATTGCTACTAAACAAATTAAAGCACAGATTTTATGGAGTAAATTAGTTGGTTATAAAATAAGACCGAAGATAAATATAAGTGAAAATGAAATTGAAGAAGCTTTAGGGGCTTCTACTCCTGAATATACAGAAGTTAGCTTTAAGCAAATTTTGTTGCCTATAGATAATTTGTCAGAAAAAGTCATTAAAGATCAAATTAATGAACTATCAAATCTTAGAGAAATAGTTAAAGATTGTAATGATATGGAAATTGTTGCAAGTAAATTAGGTTCTAAAGCTAGTGTAGATTCTATTACTTTGCCAATAAAAAAAATCCATCCTGATTTACAAAACATGGTGAAAAATCTACCTCTTGGTAAAGCAAGTAAAGTTATTAAATCTACTAGCGGTTTACGTATCATTACTGTATGTAAAAGAGACTTTATTGGGCTTACTAATCAAAATAGAGATGAGATTAGGAACATGATTATGCAGAGAAAACTTGCCTTACAAGCTAATCATTACATAAGTGAATTAAGAAAAAAAAGTTTTATTGAAGTATATATTTAATTATATATGGATAAGTTTCTTCCTCTTAAACAGATTGTTGAAAAATATAATTTAGCTGCTAAAAAATCACTTGGGCAAAATTTTTTATTTGATCAGAATTTAACTGACAAAATAGTTAGAGCTTCAGGAAATGTTACTGGTAAAAATATTTTAGAAATAGGCCCTGGTCCTGGTGGCCTTACACGTTCTATTCTCGCTTGTAACATTTCTAAGCTTGTTGCAATAGAACCTGATATACGTTGTATCGAAGCACTGAAAGAGCTTCAAAATCATTATGGTGATAAATTTGAAATCGTAAATGGTGATGCTTTAAAAATCGCTGTAAAAGATATTTTTCCTACTGGGATGAAAATCATTGCAAACCTCCCTTATAATATTGCTACAGTATTATTCTTTCAATGGCTTAATGATATTGAATATTTTGAAAGTTTAACTCTTATGTTTCAGAAAGAAGTTGCTATGCGAATTATAGCAAAACCTTCAACTAAAGCATATGGTAGAGTTTCAGTAATGGCACAAGCTTTTGCAGATATTGAACATGCTTTTGATATTCCCCCTTCTGCTTTTGTACCAAGACCAAAAATTACTTCTTCAGTTATAAATATAATTCCTCATAATAAAAATCCTCATATAGATAAAAGTAAATTATCTAATCTATGTAAAATAGCATTTAATCACAGAAGAAAATTATTAAAATCTGCCCTCTCCTCTTTCATACCTAACATTTTGGAAATATACGAGCAATTAGATATCCATCCTAATGCACGGGCCGAAGAACTTACAATTGAGCAATTCTGTAAGTTAAGTAAGTTTTTGTAATCTATATATTAATTTACTACAATTTCTACATTTTGAAGCATATCAAAAAATATATGCATTTGTCTTAATTACAATATTAATTTATAGTTAAAAATCATTGACAATTTCTTAATGTTTTCTTAAATATTGTTTATAAATTTTATACAAGGAAAATAACATGAAAAATGATGATCTTAACAAAAAAAGTATTTTAGAATATATAAACAGTTCTTCCCAGGATAAAGACTTTAAGGATGTAGAAGATTCACCATTATCTTTAATCATTAAAATTATATTTTCTATGGAATTAGAATTTATTACACAAGCACCTGATTCTGCAATGCAGATTAAAAGAGAAAATGCTAAAGAACTTTTAATAAAGCTGTTCAAAAATAAGAAAGTCAATATTGTTGAAGAAAATGAGGAAATTATTGAAAAAGCTCTTAACAATAGCACTTACAAAGTGTTAGATGATAAATATATCGAAGAAGACGAATTAGTAAGTTTATTCGGAATCTCATCAATAGACCCCCGAGCAATTGAATGCAGAGATAAATTTGAAAATAATACTAAACAATATAAAACTCTGATTGCTCAGCTAGTTATTAAATATAAAAATAATTCGGATTCAGTTAAATTTCTACTAAAGCATAAATTTATTGATGTTAGCAAACCTGATTTTATATATGGTCTAAATTATAAAGATCTAACTGCATTCAAAGAAAATTTTGACCTTATAACTAACTCTCACGATAAAGAAAATGAGGTTCACAAAAACTTCGTTACAATTTTGAATGAGCAAATAGTTATTGCTGAACTTTATCCTACTTTAGAAAAAACTTTGCTTAAAATATCAGATAAGGAGATAAATTTGTTTGCAAGGGCTGTTTGTACTGGTAATGAAGCTATAAGCAAGCTGTGGAGTAATTTAGAGAAACTTAAACCCGTTACACCCAAATCTGCTGAAGTCATAACAAAGATAAATAATGACATCAATTCTATAATACAAAAAAATGAAGTTGAAACTTTAGATGATAGCGAACAAGAAGAATTAAATAAACTAGGCAGAAGTTTAGATAATGCTTTAATTAGCTATAATAATATTAATATGCATCCAAGTTGGAATTTAAGTATCCATAAAGAAAAATCTAAAAACTATCTTCAAGAAATTCTGAGTAAGTCTCCTTTAATTTTAAGTGGAAGTTACCTTAAGCAAACAACCAATTTTAAAGGTGAGTATTCTAATATAAATGAAAGATAAATAGACTATTTGTAATTCATTATTACAATAACTGTTAATAAGCTATTGGAATAATTATAGCAGGAACAGGAGTAATTGTATGCCATTCTATATTTCCTGGTAATATTTTATATGGCGGGATAGCATCTTTAATAACTGCTTTAATTACAATACTTATATTAATTAAAGCAGTAAAAAATTTCGTCATCAAGCTTAACCTAAATGAATTTCAGATCTTATACCATTTCTGATTTATAATTAGTACTAGGAGTGGAAGGCGAAAGCGATGGAGCATATATATAATATGTGACCGAGCTTGAGACCGCACTCACGACAAAGTAATGATATAAATCCGAAATGGTATTATTTCTCGAAATGATCTTGAATCAACCTGTTGAGTAACCTTACACCAAATGCAGTTGCACCTTTTGGTACTATGTCATTATCTTTTTTTGTCCAAGACATTCCAGCAATATCAAGATGTGCCCATGGGGTATTATTTACAAATCTTTGCAAGAATTGTGCAGCTGTTATACTTCCTGCTCCTTTTTCAGTGCTGATATTTTGCATATCTGCTATTTCAGAATTAAGCATTTTATCATATACTTCACCCATTGGCATACGCCATAGTTTTTCATCAGATTTAATACCTGAATCAAATAATTTATCAGCAAGTTCATCATTGTTTGAAAATAACCCAGCATATACCATTCCAAATGAAATTGTTATTGCTCCAGTTAAAGTAGCAAGATCAATAATATAATTTGGTTTAAACCTATCTTGGCAATACCATAATACATCCGCAAGAACCAGTCTTCCTTCAGCATCAGTATTTAAAACCTCAATAGTTTGGCCTGACATTGATTTAACTACATCACTTGGGCGCTGAGCATTACCATCAGGCATATTTTCAACAATTCCAATAAGTCCAACAATATTTGCTTTAGCTTTACGTAAAGCTATCGATTTCATTGTACCTATAACTACAGCCGACCCTGCCATGTCATATTTCATATCTTCCATACCTTGCGCAGGCTTAATTGATATGCCTCCAGTATCAAAAGTTACACCTTTTCCTACCAGAGCAAGGTGAATCTGATCATCAGTTGGTATTCCCTTATATTTCATTATTGCAATCTTTGGTTCTTTAACACTTCCTTGAGCAACACCAAGTATTGAACCCATTCCTAGTCTTTTCATATCTTCAAGGCCTAGAACTTCAACTTCTATACCATGTTCTTTAAGTTTTTCAGCTTCTTTTGCAAGAGTTTCAGGATAGATCACATTTGGTGGCTCAGATACTAAGTTACGAGTTAGATATACACCCTCAACAATTGATTTAAGGTTACTAAAATATTCCTCTGATTTTTCTGGGTTTTCACTGGTAATTACTAACTCTGATAGTAATGGTTTATCTTCAGGTTTTTCCTGCGTACGATATTTATCAAATCTAAAATTTCTAAATGCTGCACCTTGAGCAATTAGCGCTGGCACATCATAATTTTCTAAATTCAAAGAAGTTCCAATAATTTGCGCTGATTTGGCTTTAATAGCATGGAGGCTAGCTATAATTCGACCACCTAAATACATAATCCTTGTATCTATAATATCTGTAATTTTACCATAACCAACAAGTAAAATCATTTTAGGCAAATTTTCATGCATACCAAAAATTTGAAATATTTCTCCTTTTTTGCCTTTAAAACTGCCAAATTTAATTGCTTCTGAAATAGCATTATCTATTTTCTGATTTAGTGACTGCATTTCTTCAGTTAGTGTTAATTCTTCTCCGATAGCCAAAACCAGACAATCAACATTGTTACTGATAGAATTATTAAATTTGATTTGCATGATTTTCCCCTTTTTCTATATTACAAATAATATCCAAACATATTAGCTTAAAATTAATTATCTGTTATTAAAATAACTTTCTTTAAAGAAAATTACAATTTTTTTAATTATAAGTTTTAAATTAAAGGCATAATATGACTATTCCTATCGCAGAAATGAAACAAATTCTTAATGATTATGATATATTTTTGATCGATCTTTGGGGCGTAATCCATGATGGAACTATATTATATCCTGATTCCATTCAAACTTTAAATTTGCTAAAATCTTATAATAAGAAAGTAATTTTTTTCTCAAATGGGCCAAGAAGAGCAAATAAAGCTAAATTATCGCTAAAAAATATGGGTATTGATGAAAATTTATATTTTGATGTTATGACTTCAGGTGAGCTTTTATATACTAAGATTAGAAATTTATATTCTGAAAATACCAAATTCTTTTATATTGGTCCAGAATGTGATGCTGATCTTTTTAATGGACTCAATTACCACAGAACATTTGATCTTCATGAAGCATCATTTATATTAAATTGTGGGTTATTTGATGCAAGCTCAGGATACGACAAAGAAGAATCTGTTTTACAAAAAGCAAAAGAATTAGATATTCCTATGCTTTGTCCTAATCCTGATATAATTGTAATAACTCAGTCAGGAAAAGAGTTTTTTTGTGCAGGGTATGTTGCTCAGCAATATGAAAATCTAAGCGGTAAGGTAAGTTATTTTGGTAAGCCTTTTTACGATATGTATCATAATGTTTTTAATTTATTTAATCTTCAAAAAGATAAGACCCTTGCAATTGGTGATAGTCTTCATACTGATATTACAGGGGCTAATAATTTTGGAATAGATAATGTTTTTATTAGTGGAGGTATACACTCAAATGAATTAAAAACATCTTCTTTAGATAAAATCTTTAACAAATATAAGCAGAGACCAAATTTTTATTTAGACTCTTTCAAATAAAAACTTTCTATTTGACAAATTAGTAAATATTTGTTAATAATGCTGTTAAATTTTAAACATAATTATTAATAAACAAATGTCAATCATACAATTAGAAAATAAGTTCTGCATACGTAATGAATCGGCTGAAAGTTTGAAAAATGCGAAAATAATCTATACTGTTTCAGAATATGCTCCCAAAATATCAATATCATCAGCTTTAACAGCTTTAAGTTATTATACGCCTTATCCTTATATAAACACTGCAGTTTTTGCTGCTTGTGCTATCTCTGATACTGTAAAAATTTTTAATCAATTTGAAGACTTATCTTTTAAATATTTCTCGGAAGAGAATGTTTTACTAGCAACTCATCTAACTTTTGCAGCTTTAACAGGATTATTTCCTTCAAAAACTTCTTTTGCAGCTTTAGGTTTAGCGGCTGAATTTACATATCATTTAAGTCAAACATACCTACCTCTAACCGAAATATATAATGAAGCTATAGAGCATATAAAAAGCACAGTTGAAACTAATTTTATATTATAATATTAATATATTTTTTTTTAAAATTTTATATAAAGATTTATTTTACTAATTGACATATTATTAATATAATATATATTTGTTAAAAAAATTAACCATTAAATAAAAGAAGAATTATGGCTGGAACGAATCAAGGAAAAAAAGTTTATAATATTGATAAGCTTATTAACTATTCTCAAGAAATTCAAAAACAAAACATCTTAAATTATACTATTGGTGCTATTACAAAATTAGGGATTTATTCTTATAATAGGGATTATCTTAATCCTATATTTAAAATCTCAGCTTTTAAATCAGTTTTAGATACTGTTCAGGATTTTAACCATGGAGATTATTTTAATGTAGCTATAGATTTCGCTAAGGCCGCTTTTAATTATAGTTTATTAGATTATGTCAGAACTGATCCAAAATATGTTGCAATAGGTATTATTGCCGAAGCGACCTTTGATGCATATAGGTCATATTATTCGGTTCAAGAAAAAATTGATTACTTAGGTGATGTAAAAAATCATGGATTTGATTATATATCCTCAGATAACATTTAAATTCTAGTTTAATACTTTTTAACCTTTATAAATAATATATTTTCATGACAATTACTTCATTTAATAATAAACTACATATATATAATGAAACTGTAGAGAGCCTCAAATGGCACAGGGATCAAATTGGAAAGCAAGCATTATTTGGTAAGTTTTTTATTGCACCTGCTGTCGGTGCAGTAACATATTTTCCTTTAGGTGGTACAGTTATAGAAGGGTATAATGCATTAAATGATGTATCAAGAATTTTTAAAGCTGAATCTTCATCAAATGTATTTTTTGAAGCAACCAAATTCTTGTTTCATACAAGTCTATTTTCATTATCGACATACTGCTTAATTAATTTGAACCCTCAACTTTCGTTAATAACTCCTGCTTTAGCAACTTTAGAGTATGCTTTTACGACAGAAAATACTGCTCAAACTCAAATGAATGCATATAACAATGCTATTGAACATATAATTGTTAATGGTGATACGAATTCTTTCACGATAGAATATTAATTAATATTGTATTTAGGTATCAATATACAATTTAATTACTACATATGAGATATTATTCATTGTAACTATTGACAAATAAAATAATAAGAATATTTATTATATTAGTATTTATTAATATTATTAAGGAGAAAATCCATGTCAATTGCATATGTAAATAATACACTTTATGTTAAAAACGAATCATTAAATCACTTAGTAGCTGAAAGAGATTACGCAGCAGTAAAAGCTATCGCAGTTCCTGCAGTATTAACAGCAGCAAGCTATTATATTCCATTTTTTGGAACTGCAGTTTTAGGTTATAAAACTATTAATTCTGCTTTAGATACAGTTAATGACTATAAAGCTGGAGCTTCATACTCAACTCTTGCTTTAGATGCTGTAAAAACAGCTGCATGGGCTACTGCAACTGCTATTTCTACAACTACTATGGATTTTAAGGGTATTAAAGCATCAATTAAATCTTATTTCCCTTCTAAAGATGCAGCTCCTGTTCATTCTGAACATGTTGTTGCAAATAGTAACACACTTAAGGATGCTTTATCAGCAATTAAAGACATTGCTGAAGACAAAATGTCTGAAATTCTAACTACAGTTGATAATTTTAAAGTTGTTACTCAAGAAATTAAATCAAATATTGAATTCCACCACATGCCTACTGCTTGGAATGATGTTGCATATGCTACTTTTCCAGCTACTGTAGTTGGAGCTGATTCAGTATATAATCATGCTTTAGAAGTTAGTGCTTATAATGAAGCAATAGAAGAATTAGCAACTACTGGTGCTCATACTGTTACTGTTGACGCTGGTTTCTAATTTCTTTTGATTTTCCATTATAAAAGGTGAAGATCTTTCTTCACCTTTTATATTTATCCTCTAAGTTTTTCGATTACTACTTGTTGCTCATTCACACATAAGTTTATGACCTTGTTTATATTTCCAATGCTCTAACTGCGTTATTTAAATATTGGTAATTAATAACTTCTGGAGCTTTCTCTAAAATTTCTTTTTCCAATTCTTTTATCTTTGCTAAATCCGCATTCATATTCTTATTGTTTGCAATATCTATTGCTTGTTTTGTACATTGGTAGCTTCGTACATAATCTTCTTTTTTGAGATATATTTTACCAATTAAATATAATAGATGCACTCCAGTTTTACTGTTAATATCAATATTATTTGAAAGCTTTTTTGCTTCAATTAAAGCAGTACGCAAATTACCATTTTCTAATTTACAACGTATATATCTTATTGCTGCTCTATTATAATCGTCCACCCATTCTTTTTCACTACCAAAAATATCCATTGCTTTTGAATAATACTCCATGGATTGTGCTAAATTATTTTTAACATCTTGTTCTAATGCCCCTGCATTAAAATATATTTTTGCAATAATAAAATTTTCTAATTTTACATTTTTTGTTAACTCTAAAGCCTTATTAATATTATTATCTGAATTAACAGTATATATTTTTTTCCCTTCCTCGCTTTCTGCTTTCTGAGCCAACATTCTGTATGCTGCCGAACTCAAATATAACGCTCTTGCTTTTAAATCATGTTGATCTTCAAAAAGATTATTTATAGTTTCTAAAATTTGTTTAGCTAAATTTAAGGTTTCATTTATATTTCCTAGATAAAAATAACAACTTGCAAGTATTAACTCTATTTTTACACTATCTATACCTATAGGCCCTGCTTTAAGTGCTTCATTTCCTAATTCAATTGTTTCTTGCCATTTTTCTTTTTGCTTTAGATATTCAAATTTTTGAAAAAATTCTGCTATTGTTATCATTAACTATTCTCCTTCTTTAATTATTTTATATATTGATTAACTCATTTAAACTTTCTTCTATAATCTTATAGGCTTTTGCACTATTCATATTATGTTTTTCGCCTTTAACTAATACTAGCTTCAAATCTTTATTTTTCATTTGTTTAGCAAGTTTCATCGATGTTTCATAAGGAACTTCATTATCGTCTAAACTATGAATAAGCATTGTTGGCAGATCTAAATCAATTTCCTTATCAAGTATCAAATGATTTCTTCCTTCTTCAATTAACTGTAAAGTTATAAGGTAATTATGCTCACAATAATCAGATGGTAGCAAAATCTTTTTATTCTTAATTATTTCAGCTTTTTGTGTTTCATTAAAATAATCCCAAACCAAATTTTCGGTAAAATCTGCTGCACTTGAAATTCCAAGTAGCGCCTTAATACGATCTTTCCGCTCTAAGGCAGCAAGAATCATAATCCACGCACCCATACTTGATCCGGCTATGATAATTTTTTTATCTGTAATATTATCAATAATGTGTAAAGCATTGTCCAGCCATTTTCCAATTGTTCCCTCTTCAAAATCTCCAGATGAATTACCATGGCCAAAATAATCAAATCTAATATATTCAATATCATTTTCCTTACAATATTCACTTATAAATTGTGCTTTGGATGAATTTAAATCTGACATGAATCCTGAAAAAAATATTATACATATATTATGCTTATTAAGCTTGCTATTTTGCTTAATATAAGCAATATACTCATTATTATAATTTAATTTTTGTAAATCTGTTTTCATTAGCAATTCCAATTTATTGTTATCTTATGAATAATAAAAATAAACCTATTGTTTTGCAAGTACTACCATCATTAATTTCTGGCGGTGTTGAAAGAGGTACTATTGATATTGCGAAGGCTTTATCTAATAATAATTATACCTCTTTCGTTGCTTCAGCTGGAGGAAAGCTTGTAAGTAACCTTGATAAACTTAGGGTGAAGCATTTTACATTATCTTTGAATTCTAAAAATCCTTTTAAAATACTCTTAAATTCTTTTTACTTAGCAAAGCTAATTGAAGAACATAATATAAACATAATCCATGCTAGATCGAGAGCTCCTGCTTGGAGTGCTTTTCTTGCTGCAAAAATTACTGGTATTAAATTTGTTACAAGTTTTCATGGAATTTATAAATTTAACAATATTTTTAAAAAATTTTATAATTCAATTATGACTAAGGGTGAGAAAGTTATTGCTGTTTCAAATTATGTAAAAAATCATATTCTTGATAATTACAATATTCCTGAAGAAAAAATTGAATTGATCCATCGAGGTGTTGACCTTGAATATTTTAATAAAAATAATATTGACCTATCTGCTACTAATTCTTTAAAAAAACTTTTACAACTTGATTATGATCTACCAATTATTTCATTACCTGGTCGTTTAACAAGATGGAAAGGTCAATTATTTCTACTTAATGCTTTAAAGCTTCTTCCTGAAAATAGTTTTTTTTGTTTAATTGTCGGAGACGACAAAGGCCACAAAGCATATCGTATTGAACTCCAAAAATTTATTGATGGTAAGAATCTTAGTAGCAATGTTAAGATTGTTGAAAATATTACTGACATACCTAATTTATATGCTATTTCTAATATAGTTGTTTCTACCTCGCTCGAAGGAGAAGCATTTGGAAGAGTTGCAGTTGAAGCTCAGGCCATGGGTTGTTTAACTATTGCTACTAATATTGGGGGTGCAAAAGAAACAATCATTAATAATAAAACTGGATGGTTAGTTACTCCTAATGATTTTTCAATGCTTGCTTCAACTATAGAAAATTTATTAAATATTCCTTTTCCACAACAAGAAATTTATACTCGAGCAGCCCGTGAACATATTTGTGAAAATTTTTCTCTTGATCAAATGACGAGTAAAACAATTGCTTTATATAATTCTCTCCTATAATTTACTAGACTTATAAGTTAAAATATTTTAAATTTCAGTTTTAATAATTTATTATGTTTCACGTGAAACAATTTTGGGAATATGAGCAATAATATATTTAATTATGATGCGATAGTTATTGGAGGCGGGCATGCCGGTTGTGAAGCTGCGGCTGCGGCTGCAAGAACCGGTTCAAATACTCTTCTAATAACGTTGAATAAAGATAATTTGGGAGAAATGTCTTGTAATCCAGCTATTGGTGGGGTTGCTAAAGGTACAATTGTAAGAGAGATTGATGCCTTAGATGGTATTATGGCAAAAGCAATTGATAAAGCGGGCATACATTTTAAGATTTTAAACGAAAGCAAAGGTCCCGCAGTATGGGGGCCTAGAGCACAAGCTGACAGAAAATTATATAAAGCTGCTATTCAAGAATTGCTTTTTTCTTATGAGAATCTTTCAATTCTTGAAGAAGAAGTAGAAGACCTAATTATTGATGAAGGCTCTATTAAGGGCATAATCACTTTAACCAAAAAAAGAATACTTGCTAGTTCAGTGGTTTTAACTACCGGAACATTTTTAAATGGCTTAATTCATATTGGTACTAAGAAAATCCCTGCTGGTAGAATTAATGAAAAACCTTCTTTGGGTCTTTCTAAAACACTTAAAAATATTGGATTTAACTTAGGTCGTTTAAAGACAGGTACTCCTCCAAGGTTAGATGGCAAGACAATAAACTGGGAGATCTTAGAAAAACAACCAGGTGATAATCCGCCCGTACCTTTTTCGTATTTAAATGAAAAAATTACTGTTCCACAAATCGAATGTTATATAACTAAAACAACATCTGAAACTCATAAAATAATTCTTGAAAATATACATTCATCCCCAATGTACTCAGGTCAAATTGGTAGCAAAGGTCCTAGATATTGTCCTTCAATTGAAGATAAAATAGTAAGATTTGCCTCAAAGCAAAATCATCAGATATTCCTTGAGCCCGAAGGTTTGGATGATGATACAATTTACCCAAATGGAATTTCCACCTCGCTCCCTGAGGAAATCCAGCTAGCTATTTTAAAAACAATACCTGGCTTAGAAAATGCAGTAATGCTGCGTCCGGGCTATGCTATTGAATATGATTTCGTAGATCCTCGTGAATTATTTTCTACATTAGAGACAAAAAAAATTAAAGGCTTATTCTTTGCTGGTCAAATCAATGGCACAACTGGTTATGAAGAAGCAGCCGGACAAGGAATGATTGCTGGAATAAACGCTGCCCTTTCTGCAAAAAATTCAAAATTACTTGTCTTAGATAGAGCTGATGCTTATATAGGGGTAATGATTGATGATCTGATAAATTTAGGCACCAGTGAACCATATAGAATGTTCACCTCGCGAGCGGAATTTAGATTAAGCCTTAGAGCTGATAATGCTGATCTTAGGTTAACACCAATAGCTATAAAGATTGGATGTATTTCAAAAGAGAGAGAAAATTTATTTAATCAGAAAATCCAAGATATTGAAGAAGCTAAAAATATTTTGCATAACTTGAAAATTACTCCTAGTAAAGCTAAAGATTTTGGCATTAATATAACTCAAGATGGGATAATACGATCTGCTTGGGAACTATTAAGATTTCCAACAATAAAATTTGAAACATTATGTAATATATGGCCTGAAATCAACAATATTGAGGTTAATATAAAAAATCTTCTTAATATTGAAGCGAAATACTATTCTTATCTTGAAAGACAAAATCAAGATATTAGATTATTTAAACAATACGAGAATATTGAGTTGGATCCTAATTTTGACTATAGTTTAATTAAAAGTTTATCTTTAGAAGTTCAAGAAAAACTTAAACTACTTAAACCAATCACGTTGGGAAATGCAAGTCGCATTTCGGGTGTTACTCCAGCCTCACTAACCGCTATTCTCGTTCATTTAAGAAAATCTTAGCTAATGGAAAAAATTTTAAATTTACTTGAAAAATATGAAATTAAAGATGTTTCACGTGAAACAATTCAAAACCTTATACAATATGTAGATTTATTAACTAAATGGACTAATGCGATTAATTTAATCAGTCAAAATACCACAAACGAAATTTGGGAAAGACATATAATTGACTCAATTCAGCTGGTACGTTTTTTACCAAATAAAGAAATCACAGTTACCGACTTAGGAAGTGGTGCGGGATTACCTGGTTTAGTTATATCATTATGTGGAATTTCAAAAATGTATTTGATAGAAAGTGATAAAAGAAAATCAATATTCTTACAAGAAGCGGCAAAGCTTTCATCAAAAGAAATACATATTATTAATGAAAGAATAGAAAATATAAAAGTTGATTGGAGTACAGATATTCTAACTTCACGAGCATTAGCCCCTTTGCATAAATTATTAGATTTTTCTAAAAACTACATTAGTAAGAAAAGCAAATTACTCTTCCTAAAAGGTGAGAATTTAGAAAAAGAAATAATTTATGCTAAAGAATTTTATGAATTTGAATATAAGTTACATAATAGTTTAACCAATAAAAACTCATGGATAATTGAAATAACAAATCTATTTAAAAGAGAAAAATAATGCATAATCCAAAAATAATTGCTGTAGTTAATCAAAAAGGTGGTGTAGGAAAAACTACTACTGCCACAAATTTAGCAACAGCGCTTGCAGCAATATATAAAAAAACTTTGCTTATTGATTTTGATCCTCAGGGCAATGCAAGCACAGGCTTCGGAATTGATCAGGAAAAGCGCGAAAAAAATATATATTATTTAATGATAAATAACATGAGTATCAATGAGATAATATTAAATACAGAAATTCCAGGATTAGATATTATAACTTCTACAGTAGATTTATCAGCAGCAGAAATAGAATTAATTAACATAGTTAACAAAGAGTTCATTTTAAAAAAGAATCTTGAGAAACTTGAAAAAGAATATGATTATATAATTATCGATTGCCCTCCATCATTAGGAATTTTAACAATCAATGCATTAGTAGCTGCAAATTCAATTTTAATACCATTACAATGCGAATTTTATGCATTAGAAGGTTTAAGTCATTTACTCAAGACAGTACAATTAATTAAAAACAATTTAAATCCTGAGCTTAAAATTGAGGGAATAGTACTTACAATGTACGATAAAAGGAATAAACTTACTGAGTTAATTGAAGAAGATGTTAGAGAATGCTTAGGGGACAATGTTTATAAAACGGTAATTCCTAGAAATGTAAGGATTTCTGAAGCCCCTTCACATGGAAAACCTGCACTGATATATGATTTAAAATGCGCAGGCTCTATAGCATATTTACATTTAGCAAAAGAATTACTTTTTAAGGAAGAACAAGAAGAATTAATTGAGGCAGTTTAAAGGTTTAAATAATGAATAAAAATAAAATACTTGGTAAAGGCTTATCTGCTTTAATAAGCGAAAATAAAATTGATATTTTAAGTAATAAAAATAGTGACTCAAAAGACTTTATTGACATCGATTCTATCGAGGTAGGAAAATTCCAACCCCGCAAATTATTTAATGAACAATTTTTACAAGAATTATCTGACTCTATAAGTAAAAGTGGAGTGATTTCACCTATAATTGTTAGAAAAGGCTTGAATGGAAAATACCAAATAATAGCCGGTGAAAGAAGATGGCGTGCAAGTAAAATGGCGGGTCTTAAAAAAATTCCTGTTATTATAAAAGATATCAAGGATAAAGAAGCACTGGAACTTGCAATAGTAGAAAATATACAAAGGCAGGACCTTACTGCCATAGAAGAGGCAGAAGGCTACTGCCGATTAATGGAAGATTTTGGTTATACTCAAGATCATTTAGCTAAAGTTGTTGGGAAAAGCAGAAGCCATATAGCAAATTATTTAAGATTACTGTTATTGCCGGATTCCATAAAAGATATGGTTAATACAGGCGCCTTATCGGTTGGTCACGCACGAGCATTAATTACAAGCGAAAATTCTGAAGCACTTGCAAAAGAGATCTTAGATAATAATCTAAGCGTAAGAGATACAGAGAAACTATTAAAAAAAGGAAAAGAAAGAACTCAAAAAACAGGAAACTTAAATGTTAAACCTCAGGTAAGAGATTTTGGAACTGTAGAAAAATTTGAGGCTTTTCATGAGTCAAATGAATTTAAAAATCCTGATGGAGATTTAGCATTAATTGAGGAAAGTTTAAGCAAATCCTTAGGCATGAAAGTATCTATCAGAGATGAAGATGGTGAAGGTAAAATAGCAATATATTTTAAAACTCTTGAACAGCTAGATACAATTTTACAGAAGTTAAGTGAATCTATTTAAAAAAATATGAAAGATATTATTTTATGGCTTAAAAATAAGAAGTTTTTTATAAAATAATTGTTAGTTAGACATAGTTTATTAATACAAATTAGTTGAGTTTAGCACTTAATCGAATAGAAAAAGCAAGAGAAATTCTAACGTAAAAATTTATAGTGAATTAAGTTGAGTGTAATACCAGGCACAAGGAGCAAAATCTGAGGACTAGTAAGTAGATGAGTGACCGAACAACGACGTTAGAACTTCAACTTAAAAAACTATATATTAAAACTCTTACATTTAATTCAGTTCGGCTAATTATATCAAATATACATTAGGGCATATCAAAAGAGTATGTTAAGAGTTCTTGTAAAATAGGCTTCTAAAAAAAGTCCTATCATGAAATAATTTTCAAAACACATTCAATGAAAGTCTAGAAGATCACTTACTAATAAAATGGATAAAACAATACTTTAAAATCTAAACTGCAATTAAAGCACAACCTACAATTCTTCCTTCTGCAAGCAATATATTATAAGTTCTACAAGCAGCTCCGGTAGTCATTACCTCAATACTTATATTTGGTAATAAAGATTTTAAACCATATTTAATAGAATTATTTAACATAAGATGTTTAGTGCCACATCCTAAAAGTAAAATTTCTAATTTTTCATCCACTAAAGGTCTGAAATTTTCAATTGTTAAAGAAGCAAAATCAGTAATTTCCCACTTTAAAATTTTGTTAGGAGTTATAATTAAATTTCCTAAGAATTTCTCATTATTAACAGTGATACTATTATCACCATATTTATTTATAACATATTTATCATTTGGTATTAAAGGCGTGACATCCATTATATTATAAGCTTTTTAGGTTTGGTCGTTTTAATCCATCCAATCATCATTAATTTTGTTAAAGTTATTGCCGAAAACATAGAAGAAATTATACCAATAGTAAGAGTTACAGCAAAACCTTTAATTGCACCAGATCCAAAATTATATAGCAAGAACGCCACTATTATGGTTGTTAAATTAGAATCTAATATTGTAGCAAAGGCCTGCTTAAAACCTTTATCAGTAGCAGCACTTACAGATGAACCTAGTTTCAATTCTTCACGAATTCTTTCAAATATAAGCACATTAGCATCAACAGCCATACCCATTGTAAGTATCATACCTGCAATACCTGGCATTGTTAAGGTAGCTTGCAATAGTGATAAGCATGCTATAATTATTATTAGATTCATAAGCATTGCTATATTTGCAAATAATCCTGCAATACCATAAGTCAATATCATAAAGATCATAACCATTATAGCACTAAAGAAAGAAGCTGCTTTACCCGCCTCAATGGAATCACTACCTAAATTTGGCCCAACTACCCTTTCCTCTTCAATCGAAATAGGTGCAGGTAAAGCCCCTGCCCTAAGCAATAATGATAAATCATTAGCCGATTCAAGAGTAAAATTACCTGAAATTACACTTGATCCACTTGGAATTGGTTCATTTATTGTTGCAACACTAATAATTTTACGATCTAATATAATTGCTAAGGCTTTACCCACATTTTCTCTTGTTAAATCAGCAAATTGCTTGGTTCCAAGAGCATTCAAGCTAATTGAAACTGCGGGTTTATTATGTTCTGTAAGAATAGTTTTAGCATTTGTTAAAACATCTCCACTAAGAACAACTTTTTTCTTTACCACAAATCCTGATATATGTTCCTTTCCCTTTTCGTAAGGCAAGAATTCTACATTTGTTGGTAATACGCTATTTGCCCCTTGAGCAGGAGATATTGTTTCATCAACCATCTGGAAAGTCAGTTTTGCTGTCTTACCTAACATAGATTTAAGATGTGCAGGATTTTCAAGCCCTGGTACTTGAAGCAATATATATTCTTCACCTTGTCTTTGAATTGATGGTTCACGTGTGCCTGTCTCATCTATTCTTCTTCTAACAATTTCAATTGATTGCTCAATCACTTTAGATTTAAGATCACGCAAAAAATTTTCATTATAGCTAACTTCAATCTGATCCTCTTTATTATCAATATTAACTTCAGCAATAAGATTAGAAAGAATTTTTTCTACTTCATCCTTCTGTGCAATATTTCTTAAATTAAAGATAATTTTTTTATCCTCATTCCTTAATCTAATGTATCCAATCTGCTTTTCCCTCAGAGTTGATCTAATAGTATCAATGAGTATATTAAACTGATCATTTAAATAGGAATCAAAATCAACTTTTAGTAAAAGCTGTGATCCACCTTTAAGATCTAAGCCCAGATTAAGAGTTTTATTTGGTAGCCAACTAAATTTATCATTAATATTAGAAATTTTAGTAAAGTTAGGTAAAGCAATAAATGATGCCATAATGCAGACAAAAATTGCTAACCATTTTTTCCATTTTGGAAAATATAACATAATTATTGCTTCCCCTATTTTAATTTACTTTACTTCTTCTTTATCTTGTGTACGGCTTAATACTTCAACAATATTTGCCTTAAGAACTTTGATTTTTATTTCTGGTGCAATTTCTATTTGAACAGTTGAATTATCATCTTCAATTTTATGAATTGTCCCAATAATTCCACCATTTGTAACTACTTTTTCACCTTTTTTTAACGATCCAAGTAAGTTTTGGTGTTCTTTTTGCTTTTTCATTTGTGGTCTAATAAGCATAAAATAGAACACAACAAATATCATAATAAATGGTAGAAAGCTCATTAACCCTGTATTAGGTAACGAAGTCTGTGCATTTTGTACAGTAGTAGTTTGTAATCCCTCTTCTGCAAAAGCTGATTTTATAAGCATATAATTTCCTTAAGTAAATTAAGATTTGTAAATTGAATAAAATATAGTTAATTATAATAAAGTTGCAACTATAAAAAATATTCCTTTATGAACCGTATATTTATAATAGGTACAAGCTGCTCAGGCAAAACAAGCTTAGCTAAAATATTAAGTCAAAAACTTAATATTGAAACATATGACCTTGATGAGTATATATGGTTAAAAAATTGGCAACTTCAGAATCGTGAAGAATATGAAAAAATTGTAAAAACTATACTCAATGAGCCTCAATGGATAATTAGTGGTAATTCTTCATTTGTAAGAGAAAAAGCTGATACTTTAATATGGCTGGATTATAGTTTTAAAACTATCTTTTGGCGAGCTATAAAAAGATGTTTAAAGCGTATTATAAAAAAGGAATCTTGTTGTAATAATAATATTGAAACTTTTAGAAGAACATTTTTTTCACAGGATTCAATTTTATTATGGATAATTAAAACTTATAAGAAGCGTAAAAAAGAATATATAGAATTATTTGCTACTACTAATAATAAAATCTGTTTAAGATTTAGTAATCCTAATGAAACCCAAATCTGGTTTGATAAATTAAATAAATAAGGAGATAAGCATATGGCGGAAATTAGTTTTTATCATCTATCTTCTACCACACTTGAAAAAGCTTTACCAAAACTCATGGAAAAAGTAATTTCAAGTAATAAAAAATCTGTAATACTTGCAGAAAATGATGAACAAATGGAAAATTTGAATAATTTGCTTTGGACATATAGTACGAAAACTTTTATTCCTCATGGGAGTTCTAAAGATCCTTTTCCAGAAGACCAGAATGTATATCTTACAACCGCTATGGAAAACCCTAATAACTCTACAATTTTAGTAGTTACGAATGGGCAAATTGTAAATGATTTTAGTAATTTTGAAAAATGCTTAGATATATTCGATGGTAATAATCCAGATAAAATAAATTCTGCACGAATAAGATGGAATAATTATAAAAAACTAGGTCACAATATAACTTATTGGAAACAGCAGGATAATGGAACTTGGGAACAAGGATAGATTTGACATCAGTAATTTAACTTCTAGACCAGCTATAAAAGAAATTTTTAATGCTTTAGGCAGTAGTAATTCTTCAGTTAGGTTTATTGGAGGATGTGTTAGAGATATAATTATTGGTAAATCACTTTCTGATATAGATATCGCAACAGTTTTTACCCCTGAACAAGTGATAGAAAGGCTTTGCTCTGTTGGAATTAGAACTATCCCGACTGGAATAAAATTTGGTACTGTTACAGCTGTAGTAAATAGTCAGCATTATGAAATTACTACTCTTAGAAAAGACATTGATTGTGATGGCCGGCATGCAATAATAGATTATACCAAAAATTGGCATGAAGATGCAGAAAGGCGTGACTTTACTATTAATGCCATCAGCTGTTCTTTTATAGGAGAATTATTTGATTATTTTAATGGGTTAGAAGATTTAGAACATCGCATTGTTCGATTTATTGGAAACCCTGAACAACGTATTAATGAAGATTATTTACGAATTTTACGTTTTTTTCGATTTTCAAATTACTATTCAAAATTTTTTGATGAACCAGCTGTATTAGCTATTTCCAAACACGCTTCAGGGTTAAGCAAAATCTCAGGCGAACGCATTCAAACTGAAATGTTT
This sequence comes from Alphaproteobacteria bacterium, assembly GCA_046313435.1. Lineage (GTDB taxonomy): Bacteria > Pseudomonadota > Alphaproteobacteria > Rickettsiales > Arcanibacteraceae > JBKBYG01. The sequence goes on along the minus strand of JBKBYG010000013.1, from coordinate 18,805 downwards.
AAAATGATTTTATCTGATAGAATTGCCGAAACAATAAAAACCATGTCTAACCTAAATATTTTTCCTTTCATAGGTATTAGTAAAATTGACTGTAATATAGTTTATAATTTGATTGAAGCCGAAAATATACTTAAACATTCGCCAAATTTAATTTTGAGATTATTAGCTATAGGTAATAATGATTTGGATAATTTAATCCAACGTTGGAAATTACCTAATAAAATTAAAAATGAACTATATTTCTTTCATAGTAAAAAATTTGCTTTACCTCCTGATATTTCAATCAAAGCAGCTAAAAATATATTATTTACTTTAGGTAAAGAAAAATTTTTAAATATTATTACTTTAGAATTAGCTAATAACCTTCAAAGTCAAGATTTGTACAAAAATTTAGCTTTAATGGCACAAGAAATTGATATAATCACCTTCCCTTTACAAGGCAATGATCTGATTTCAATAGGAATTCTAGAAGGTAAACTTGTTGGGGAAATGTTAAGTAAAGGTAGAACTTACTGGGAACATACTGATTATAAAGCTACTAGAGATGAAATCATGACCTATATAAAAACTCTTAACTCTTAAATTATATTATAGTTAGTATTTTACAATTTAAAATGTTTATCGATAGCTTGAATTAGGGCATTTATAATTTTAATTTTATATTTTTCTGACATAATTAATTTTTCTTCCGACTTATTTGATAAATATCCTAACTCAATAAGAACGGCAGGAACTTCATCATTTTTTAAAACTTTGAAACCTGCAAATCTATGTGAATTTTTTACTATTGTTACTTCTTTATTTAGTTCTGATATTAAAGAATTTGCAAATTCCGCAGAAATATTTTTCCTTTTTCTTTCTACAAGATCGTTCAAAATTTCTTTAAGATCACTATTGTCAAATTTACTACTTGCTAAATTTAATTTATTTTCAATATTCTTATTATTTTTATCTTCGATATTTTCAGATAAAGTATATACACTCATACCTTTCATATTAGGATCCGCATGCGAATCAGCATGTAGAGAAATAAATAAGTCTGCTTTCTCAGCTTGGGCTTTAGCTACTCTACTTGCAAGCGATAAAAATTTATCTTTATTTCGTGTTAATACCACTTTATATAATTTCTTCTTTTCAAGTATATTAGCAAGTGTACGGGCGTATTTAAGAGTAATATCTTTTTCATAAATATTAGTAAATCTTCCTATAGTTCCTGGATCTTCTCCACCATGACCAGCATCTATAACTATAACAGGCTTTCTGCCATTAATTGGCTTTTTATCTTTTTGAACTACTTTTTTACTTGTATCTTGATTTAATCCAGAATTAATTAATGTATAATTTGTATCTATTATACCTAAAGTGGGTTGATTTAATTTAGTTTTAATACCTGTTTGATTTGTTTCAGAAATAAATTCTTTTTTTCTCTTTGTTAAAGCGATTATTAGCTCATGCTTATCATTATTTTTACGATTATATTCTGTTAAATTTACAGGTTTTTCATCATCTATCAAATCAAGTACTATTCTTAAATCATAACCATTTCTTATTCCGCCCCTTAAATCTTTAATTAAAGATGAGTGAATTCTAGTAAGTTTCGTTTGTAACTTAGTTTTATTGAAATCTATCACTATCCTTTTAGGATTATCTAATTTAAAAATTTTATAATCTAAATTGTTATTTGATTTAATTACGATATCTGTTTCTTCTTTTTTCTCAAGTAGCTTAATTTCAGTAATGAAATTTGCTGCTAAACAAATACTTACATTTAATAAATAAACTAAAGAGATAATTAATATCTTACGCACAAACTTACTTCATCTAAATTAGTTTAAACCATATTAGTGGTACATCAGTAATTTGGAATATTTTCTAAATAAATTTTATTCTAAAAATTTATAAAATATAATATTCTATTACCATATTTTACACTAATTGTCACAAATTTTCCTCTATATTTATTCATTATAAAAATAGCTAATTACGAATTAATATTCATTACAAAAAGTCGAATTTGGTTGCACAAATTCTATTTCTGTTCTAAAACTAGTGAATCAAATATTTGAAATAATAGATATTATATAATTTTATCAAACATACTTTATAAATGCGTATTTGAATATGAAATCAAATTGGAAAAATGAAAGCATTATAGCCGTATAGTTAATTGGATTATGATTAATACGATTATATTTAAAGATAATAATGCTTAAATAGTGCATATTTATGTATGGTTTATATGGAACCTATTATAACTAAAACTAAGAAAATCTGACAATAGATTAGTTTTATTTTATATTACATATATTAGATAAAATATAATTATAAACATTAAAAGAATTAATAATAACTTTGTATAAAAAGTTAAGAGTGGAGAAGGTTTAATGCCAAAACAAATACTAATAGATGCAGTTTATTCAGACGAAACAAGAGTAGTAATTTATGAAAATAATTTAATACAAGAATTTGATTATGAAACAGCTTCAAAAAAGCAAATTAAAGGATATATATATTTAGCTAAAGTTACAAGGGTTGAACCAGGTTTGCAAGCAGCTTTTGTAGAATATGGACCTGGAAAACATGGATTTTTGCCATTTTCAGAGATTCACCCTGACTATTTCCAAATTCCTGTATCAGATCGACAAAAATTAAAAGAATCTTTTGGTATATACGAAAATAAAAACTTATTTGAAACGCTTCCAAATGATGGAAGCCTTCCAATACCAGCTTTAACACCACCTGATATTACTGAAGAAGATGAACATGAAGAATTACATAAAAATCATAAATTAAACGATAGTCAAGCTCAAAAAAACATTGAAAACCTACATAATCTAGATGATTTCTTACCGGAAGACCTTAAGACAGATATGATAGCCGAAGATTCACATCCTATTGAAATGGAAGAAACATTTGCGGATCCTATTGAAGAAAATTTAAGTGAGGAAGAAAGTTATGAATCTTATCCTCCTCGTGCAAATATATATAAGCATTATAAAATACATGAAGTTATCAAACGTAACCAAATTATTTTGGTTCAAGCAATTAAAGAAGAAAGAGGAAATAAAGGCGCTTCCTTTACAAGCTACATCTCCTTAGCTGGCAGATATTGCGTTCTTATGCCTAATAGTGACAGGCAAGGTGGTATTTCAAGAAGAATTACTGATATTGATGATAGAAAACGCATTAAAGAAATAATAGATGGTTTGAACCTTGCTGGAGGAACAAGTGTAATTGTTAGAACTGCTGGAGCAAATAGAAGCAAAGCTGAGATTAAACGTGATTATGATTATTTAGTCAAATTATGGAATAGTATTAGAGATTTTACTTTAAATTCAAATGCTCCTGCTTTTATACATGCTGAAAGTGACATTATTAAAAGAACAATAAGAGATCTATACGATGATCATGTAAGTGAAATTTTAATTCAAGGTGATAAAGCCTATCGCTTAGCAAAAGATTTCATGAAAAAAATAATTCCAAATTATGTGCATAAAATTAAACAATATAAAAGCAAAGTTCCTATTTTTTGCCGGTATCAAATTGAAGAGCAATTAGCTTCTTTATATAGCCCTATGGCTTATTTACAATCCGGAGGATATATTGTTATTAATCAAACAGAAGCTTTAATTTCAATCGATGTTAATTCCGGCAAATCAACTTCTGAAAGAAATGTTGAAGAAACTGCATTTAAAACCAACTTCGAAGCAGCTCGAGAAATTGCTAGGCAAATTAGGTTAAGAGATTTACCTGGTTTAATTGTGATAGATTTTATTGATATGGAAGAAATCAGGAATAAACGTCTTATCGAAAAAAGTATGAAAGATTTCCTCCAAGCTGACCGAGCTAAAATTCAAGTTGGCATGATTAGTGAGTTCGGTTTGCTTGAAATGTCTAGACAGCGTTTAGGATCTAGCTTTATTGAATCCAATACAGTTAGTTGCAATCATTGTAATGGTAAAGGCATTATTCGTGCTTCGGAATCTAACTCGGTTATGATACTTAGAACAATAGAAAGTGAAATATATAAAGGCGATTATGAAACTGTAAATATATATGCCTGCTTTGAAGCAATTATATACATACTCAATAATAAAAGATCAGATATTACATCAATTGAAGAAAAATATAATACCAAACTAATATTCCATAGTGATCCTCAAGCGACAGGAGATGGATTTTCAATAGAAAGAATAAAAAGAGCCCCAGCTAATTCTAAAGTAAATTTAGTACCATCAGTAAGCCTTGAAATGGATTATGAAGAAGAAGCTCCAGTAGCAATTCAAAAACGTAATTGGAAAACTAAACAATCTAAAGAAGCCATTCCAGCACCAGCTGAGGAAGCAGCAATAATAGAGAACCCTGAGACAGGCGAAATTAGTTCTAAAAGAAAGAAATTACTTGAAAAAAGAGCTGCAAAACGTAAAATTAAAAAGAAAGCTTTAGAAAGTAAAAAATTAGATACCTTAGCTGAATCTCAACCTGATAATATTGAAGTTGAAGAAAATTCTAATGTTGAAATTGAGAAGAATATAGTACGTAAGCGCAAACCTTTGAAACATAATTATAAAAAGAAAAAATTGAATGAAACTCAGAAAGATAATGTTGCAAAAGCTGAACCGGAATCTATATTTAAAGGTTTTTGGAAACGCATAATTGAATAAAATTATCCTTTACAGAGTGTGTATTAGTTTGTTCTAGTCAATTAGATTTAAAAGTTGCTGGGAATTATTCCAGCAACTTTCAAATCTGATAAATTATCCATAATATAGCTATTTCAGTTAGATAAGGTGTAATACCATTTCTCATTTATATTACTACAGCGTAGTGAGTGCGGTCTAAACGCTCTCGATCACATATTATATATCCTCACTCGCTTTCCACTTCTAGTATAATAATACCCAAGTAATTAACAAACAATGATGTTAGAACTTTAACTTAAAAACTATAATGAGTAAAATTATCAAACTTAGCAGTGTAAATTGCTTTCAAATTTTTAATTATAGGATTGAAAAAAGGGAACTTGATATAGAATTATAATGGTGGAGATGAACGGAATCGAACCGATGACAGCCTGCTTGCAAAGCAGGTGCTCTACCAACTGAGCTACATCCCCAAAAAATTATATTTGTCTTAATTACCCATTTATAGAACAAAAGTCAATATAATTTTTATTAGATTTGAAAAGAATATATAAATTTTATATATTAGTTGGGTCTGCTTTTATACCAAGTCTCATAAATAATTAGACTTGAAGAAAGAGCGGTGAGGCCTTCGAGCTTATATCTGATAGGTGACGGAGGCTGCATCCCGAATTTCGACAAAGTGTAATTATTTATTGGGCCTGGTATTATGTAAATTAATAAAAAAACTATGTCCCTAATTGAAACATTTTTAGAAATGATGTCAGCCGAAAGAGCGGCATCAAAAAACACTTTAGAAGCTTACGCACATGACTTAAAAGAGTTAAATAATTTTCTTGGCGAGGAAACTCAACTTGAAGATGTTAGCTTAAATAATCTTAAATCCTATTTATCTTCGCTTAGTAAAAAGCATTTCTCTAGTAAAACTATTGCAAGAAGAATTTCTTCTATTAAACAGTTTTATCAATTTTTATACCTTGAAAAAATAATAAATGATGATCCTGCCAATCTCCTAGAATTGCCAAAAAAAACTTTAACCCTTCCTAAAATGCTTGAGCATAATGAAATTTCAATTTTAATGGAAATTGCTAAACAAGATATAAGTATAGAAGGTCTTAGAGCACTAACTATGTTAGAATTGTTATATGCTTCAGGCATGAGAATTTCTGAACTTGTTACTCTAAAATATAGCAATTTACAATTTGACCGTTCTAAAAAATTAGAACTCAAGCCTTTTCTTTTGATTAAAGGGAAAGGAAATAAAGAACGTATAGTGATAATTAATGAACAGGCTATTGAGGCACTAGTAAATTATTTGAAAGTGAGAGAAAGCTTTTTAAAAGGTAATAAAGATCTTTATTTGTTTCCTTCTAATTCTAAAGAAGGACATATTACAAGGCAAAGGTTTGGTCAAATTTTAAAAGAATTGGCATTAAAAGGCAATATAGATCCAGGAAAAGTTTCACCCCATATACTTAGGCACTCTTTTGCTAGTCATTTGCTTGAAAGAGGTGCGGATTTAAGGGTTATACAGGAATTACTAGGTCATTCAGATATAAGCACTACTCAAATTTACACACATTTACAGCATGGAAAATTAAAGTCTGTTATAGATACTCATCATCCTTTGTCAAAAAAGCAAAAATAACTAGGTTCTGTGAAGTTGGATTTGGTACAAGACGGCATATTATTGCGTAGATTAATATATTTATTAAAATAATAAATGCAAATTAATGTTAGTTATAATAACATAGGATGCTGAAACAAGTTCAACATGACGCTAAACTCCAGGCCTGTGGTCATCCTGAACTGGTTTTGCGGATCTTTTTTAAGTCAATGTTTATAGCTACGTAATGATCTACGCAACAATGCCATAAGGCGCAAAGATTAGAAATACTAAGTCAGTGACGATGCTCTAACTTCGCATCAAATAACTATAGAGTCTGAGAATGAAAATGGTGGGTCTGGGTGGAGTTGAACCACCGACCTCACGCTTATCAGGCGTGCGCTCTAACCACCTGAGCTACAGACCCATTTTCATGAATTATGAAATTAAGTTTAGATGTCTAGCTAATCTAGCAATATTTGTCAAGTTATAAATATAAAATCTTACTAGAAGAAATCAAATATATTTTATCCTTAAGGTTTAATCACAAGACACATTAATATTAGTATCATAAGCGAAATTACCGAACTAATTGCTATAACATTTTTTACTAGCTCTACTTTGATTGAGAATTGTTTAGAAATTATGTATACGATATAGGCAGTTGGTGCTGAGGCTATGATGATAAGAGAATGAAGCCAATATTTTTCTAAATGGAAAATATATTTACCGACACAAAAAGCAATTAAAGGATGAATGATATTTTTCATTCCTGTTATTTGGAGTAAATTCTTATCTAACTTAATTGTACTGAATTTAATACTACCTAAGGCGAGGCCAAAGGAAAACAAAGCAATATTTGATGCCCCATTGCCTAAATTCTGTACTATTAAAATAATTGCCGGATATATATTAATTTGGCTATAGTTTAATAATAACCCAACTATAGGCGTAGCAACTATAGGAGTAGAAATTGAGGTTATTATTCTATTTGTTATAGATTTTTCCTTATGATTTATAATGCCTAAAATAGTTATTAATATTGGTTGGATTATAATTACTTGTAAAAGATTTCCAATTATTGCTGCTGTTGGATCTTCCAGTAAATATGTAATTACAGGTAAGCTATATATGGCAGCATTAATATAAGCTGAAGACAATATTTTGATACATATTGTTGAAACCTGCTCTTTTTTATAAGAAAGGAATACAGTAATGATCGCAATAATGCAAAATGATAAAAAATAACTTGCTATATATTTAACATTTATTAAAGTTGATAAATTATAAGAAAATGTAGAATTAAATAAATAACAAGGCAAAGCAATTTTGAATAAGAAAATCTCAAATGCTTCTATTTGAGTAGTATTAAATATACTTCTTTTTGCACAAATTATTCCTATAAAAATTATTGCAAAAATAACTGCTAGCGAATTAATTAGATCCATAATAATTAACTGCTAATTTTATCTTTATTGATTTCTTTTGAGAAATAGGTAATGTCAGTTTTAATATTATACATTTTATATTACTTGAAAAAATCCTTTCCCCCTTTGGCAAGTAATTCTTCTGCTGCTTTAGCACCAAGTTTCACTGCCTCATCTAATGTTCCTATTAAACTAGTCTTGTAAACAATACTTCCATCGGGTTTAAGTATTTCAGCTTTCAACGTTAATTGATCTCCTTCTATAGTAGCAAGTGCTGCAAGTGGAGTAGTACAACTTGCATCAAGTTTTTCTAAAAATGTTCTTTCTGCTCTAACGCATATCTCTGTTTCTGTATGGTTTAATTTTGCTATTATTTCTTGGGTAATTATATCATTTTCTCTAGTTTGTACCCCAATTATACCTTGAGCTATTGCTGGCAGCATTAATTCAACACTCATTGGGAGATAAAGTTCTGAGCTTATATTAATGCGCTTAAGACCTGCTACTGCAAGAAATGTTCCGTCAACTATCCCTGAAGCAAGTTTTTCCATTCTAGTAGTAACATTACCACGAAAATTTACAATTTCAAGATCAGGTCTAATTGCAATTAATTGCGCTTTACGTCTTGCTGATGATGTACCGATTACTGAACATGCTTTAAGTTCCTCAATAGGTCTATTACCTACTGAAAGAAAAGCATCTCTTGGATCTTCACGTTCAAGGAAACAGTTTATAGTAAGCCCTTCAGTGATTATTGCAGGCATATCTTTCATAGAATGCACTGCTATATCAATTTCATTATTGAGCATAGCTTCTTCAATTTCTTTTACAAATAGACCTTTTCCACCAATTTCAGATAAAGATCTATTCTGAATACGATCGCCGCTCGTGGTTATTATAACTAATTCAATATCATCTATAGATAGATTTTTATTTGTATCTAAAATTTTATTTCGTACTATGTTAGCATGTGCGAGCGCAAGCAAACTCCCTCGTGTGCCTATTTTTATTTTTGTCACTTCTCTTCTCTTCCTACTGTTACAAGTTGTTTAAGGCGTGCCGACATGAAATCATCTAGATCGCCATTTAATACGCCTTGAGTATTACTTGTTTCATATCCCGTACGTAAATCCTTAACCATTTGATATGGGTGGAGTACATATGATCTAATTTGATGTCCCCAACCATTATCCGTCTTGCCTGCATTAAATGCATCAGTTTCTGCCTGACGTTTTTGCATTTCAATTTCATATAGCCTTGATTTTAGCATTGCAAAACATTCAGCACGATTTCTGTGTTGGGACCGATCATTTTGAGATTGAACTACAATTCCTGTAGGGAGATGTGTAATGCGTACTGCACTATCAGTCTTATTTACATGCTGTCCACCTGCGCCTGAAGCACGATAAGTATCTATACGTAAATCTTTTTCATTAATTTCTACTTCTATATTGTCATCTATTTCAGGATAGACCCATACGCTTGCAAAGCTTGTTTGTCTTTTACCTGCCGCATTAAACGGTGAAATTCTGACCAATCTATGCACTCCACTTTCTGTTTTGCACCAACCATATGCATTATACCCAGAAATTTTTATAGTTGCAGATTTAATACCTGCTTCCTCTCCACCTAGTTCACTCATTATCTCTGCTTTAAATTTATGTGCTTCAGCCCATCTTAAATACATACGATAAAGCATTAATGCCCAATCATGGCTTTCTGTTCCACCAGCACCTGCATGAATTTCTACAAAACAATTATTAGCATCAGCTTCTCCAGCAAATAAACATTCAGTTTCTAATTTTTTTAGTTCAATACTTAAATTCTTAAGTGCAAGTTCAGCATCATTAATTAGACTTTCTTCACCTTCAATTTCAGCAAGTTCAATAAGCTCAATATTATCTTTAAATCTTTGCTCTAAGTTTTGGTACGAATTTATGGATTGCTGGAGATGAGTTTTTTCTTTGAGTATTTTTTCTGCTTGTTTTGGATTATCCCATAGATTAGGGTCTTCAGCCTGTTTTTCAAATTGCTCTAATTTGATTAATGAATTCTCAAGGTCAAAGCGACCTCCTTAACAACTCTAATGGTTGCTTTATCGATTCAATCAAATTTATTATTTCAATACGCATAAAATTTAGCTTATAATTTTTAAATATACTTAGTTAACTATTACTTATTATATTTTTTTGCAAGAAAATTTTAGTTTTTGAGTTTTGTTAAGTAATATAAAATTCTTGTCTAAGATGAATAAGACAAAAATAATTATTTTGAATTTAATTTTCATATTGATTAATATTTGTTAATCTTATATAATGAATCATTAAAAACTTAATATATGAATTTTATATGAGAAACTACTTATTATTTAAAGCAATAGAATTATCAAGCCCAATATTAGCCAAATTAGCATTGTTTTTAGAGGCAAAAATTGAAGCCGAGAACCAAGATAGAATTTCAGCCTTCAATTATGCTGTCGAAAAAAATGATTATGTCATTATGAATATTTTATTAAATCATGGTGCTGCAATTGAAGAAAGTACTATCCTTAATGCAGCCTCCTCTGGCAATCTAGAACTAGTAAGATTTTTATTAGATTCCGGTGGAAAGATTAACGAATATACTATGCTTAGCGCTGCTAGTTCAGGTAGTTTAGAATTAGTGAAGTTCTTGTTAGAACAAAAATCACAAATAAATGAACTAGTATTTAGTAATGCTTTAGATTCTGGAAATTTAGAGCTAGTAAAATTCCTATTAGATAATGGTAGTACCATTAATGACTATTCAATTATTGACGCTTGCTATTCAGGAAATATAGAATTAGTACAATTTATTCTAAACTATAATAATTATATTCCTGATAATATAATTTCGTATGCAGCAAGTAGTGGAAATATAAAGTTAATTGAATTTTTATTAAATCTAAATGCAAAAATTTCTGAGTCTGTAATTGCTCGTTGTGCTTACGATGGAAACCTTGAAATAATAGAATTTTTATTTAACAAAGGTGGGTTAATTAATGATTATGCTGTTGCAAGTGCCGCATATACAGGAAATATTGATCTGTTAAATTTTTTAATTAAGAATGGGGGTGTCATCAATAATTATGCTGTCAGTAATGCTGCCTTACATGAACACTTTGAAGCTGCACAATTTCTTTTAGATAAGGGTGGTACAATTGATAATAATGCTATTGCTGATGCAGCACAATTTGGCAATTTTGAAGTAATAAAATTTTTATTACTTCATGGCGCTATAATAAATGATCGTGCAGTCTTAAATGCCTTAAGATCTGAATATTATGATATTGCTAATTATTTATTAGATAATGGTGGTACCATTGCTGAGGATTCAATATCTGAAGTAGCCAAATTAGGAAAATTAGAGGCTGTAAAATTCTTATTAAATAAAAATGTTCCCATTAATGATAATATTTTAGTTCATGCCGTAAAGTCAAGTAATATAGAAATTATAAAATTTTTCTTAGATCTGGGATATAAAGTTAGTGATGAGGCATTTTATTTTGCTCACAAAAATAACTATGGAGATATCATTGAACTGTTTTCCAATGACTATAATTATAGTATTGATGATCAAACATTAATGCAATTAGCAGTAAAAAATTGGGATACAGATCTTGTTGAAAATCTTTTTAACATTGGTATAAAATTAGATGGTATTTTTGTAGGAATTTCTAATATTAATGGTGAATGGTCAAGCCCTGTTACTGAAATGGCTAAACATATTGAGAAACATGAGTCAAATATTCATTTTTTACCAATTAACAAAAATAATATAACTAATGAAAATTTTATAGCTAAATTTAGTGGGTTTATTAATCCTGGTGCCGGTGATAGCTTCCCTCGAAATACTGAATTTACTCTTGAAGATTTAGATAAGAATAAAATGCTAGAAAATGAACATTTATATCAATCTATTATAGATATTTCTAATAAAAATCATTTACCTTACTTAGGTATATGCTCTGGATCACAACATTTAATTCTGAGTCACAAAGGCAGTTTAAATAAAATTGAAGGATATGTTGGTGGGGAACATAAAGTTGAATTTATTCCAGGAAGTTTTCCATATTTTTTATCACTGACTTCAGAAGAGCAACATAATGCTTTAGAAAATTGTATTTTACCGAAAGTATCTTTTCCTATATCTACCGCCCATAATTTTGCGGGTGTCCATGGTAAAATTGGTGATAATATTAAACTTGCTGCTGTCTCAGAAGAAGGAATAGTTGAAGCATTTAGCTATGGTGCTTTTCAAATTGGAACTCAATTTCATCCTGAGAATCATTATTTTCGACCTGAGTCTAACGAAAATTTAAATAGACAAAGAATATTTTTAGATAATTTTTTCAAGTTAGTTAAACAATATAATTTTATCAAATCTTATGCCGAAAATAATGATCTAAATATTGAAGAATTATACAAAAATATGGAGAAAGCTGAAGAGTTTATAATACACAGGTTAAATGTTTGTGCAAATAAAAATAGTGCTCTGCAAATAGGATCATCTTTATTACTAAACAATTTGTTATATGAAGATCTTCCGTCTATCAATATGCATCAAAATGATTATATAGAATATGTAATAAGCAATACTTCCGTAAATAATGATATTTTGATGAATGGAAATATAAGGGAAAATTTATACGAAATTTAAAATTTTAAGAAAGGCCCTGGATTAAAAGGGCCTAACATTCTTTATTTATCAATATTTTTTTTTGAATCAAGAGGAATGTCTCCAAGCTTTCTAATATGAAGCTGATAGTCTTTATGAAGAACTTCATACATAGTATCGTAAGAGTTTAGAAATCCATCAATTGCTACAGTTGGATTTAGCCATGGTGTATCTGTAAACATGGTCCATTTATAATCATCAAAAAGCATTAAGCCATCATTTTTTAATAATTCCCAAGCAAGTACAGCATCTACTAAAACATCTTTAGCTGAGTGAGAACCATCAATATAAATTAGATCATATTTTTCTCTTTTTCCTTCTTTAACTTCTTGTATAAGTTTTAATAAAATATCTGCAGATTTTCCTCTATGAGCATTTACCCTTCCTTCTGCTATATAATCTTTTAAATTATCTTTAAAGCGTTCATATAAGCCTTTATAAATAAATTTTTTATGTAATTCTGCAATTTTATCATTTAAGTTTTCTAATGATTCATCCCAAGGATCAACTGCATCAATATAGCTGCCTTTACCATTACAAAAATTTTCTGCCATATATATGCTTGATCTACCTTCATAAGAGCCTATTTCTAAACATCTTTTATTTGGTAATCCGTTAAACTGGCTTTTATAATTATCCCATACTTTAATATTATGACTAAACCAATCTTCATTGAATTTTTTGTCATCTGCATAAGTGTTAGAAAAAGTAAAAAGGACTAAAAAAGAAATTACAGAAAGTTTTTTTAACATTTAGAGCGCCTTATATAAATTAAACATATTATTGATTAATATGTTTAATTATAACATCAGTATCTGTTTGTCAAAAAGTTTTATAGTCCTAAGATTGTAAACATTTCATACCTAAAGCCTTGGAAAATATATTTTTAATTAGTTTACATATGAATATAATCAACATGTAGATCACAATTGCTAGGATATATAGATAACAATTCTCCAATCTTATTAAGATTTTCATTTATTATTAGTGCATCATTATATGTTCTAGCAATTTTTCCATCAAATTCGTTATTTCTTGAAGCATTTACTATAACGCCCATTCCAAAAGTTAGTGCATACGCCCAACCCTCTGCGTTAGTATCACATAATGCTTTTTCAAATGCAGAATTTACTTTATTAAGATTTGTATTTGTAAAAGCTTTCAATGTTTCCAAATTATTAATCGCTTTTTGGTTTAATTCTTTGAAAGCCTCTGTATTTAAATCCTCTTTAAAAGAATATTCTTTAACATTTTTTGTTGATATAGTAGCTTCTTTCAATTTTCTTGTTAATTCTATATATACCGGATCGTTACAATTTGGTATTGGACGAGTGTCTGTTTCAGAGGCAGTTAAATAGTAATTGGTTGAACATTTATATTCATTATTTAATTTTTCAAGTCTTGAGAAATTATAATTAGCTTTTGATAAAGTTTCATCAATAAGACTACCTAAATCTTGCTCCTTATTATTTCCACTTTGATCTTTTAAATTTGAATGCATGGGATAATGAACATTTATATTGTTAATTTTATAATTGTGATAATATTTATCTGTGTTTGAAGTCATAATTATTTCCTTAATAATATTTTAATAATAGTTAATATAGCATTAACCTATTAATATTACAATGTCAATAATTTGTTATAATCTTTTTAATAATTATGAAATATTAGGTTAATTATCCAAAGCCCATGATATTCTACAAGTTACTGCAGAATCACTTAACAAATATGCATTTGGTGCAACAGAATGAGTACCACTTACGCATGTAGTATTAAGCTGCTGGTTGCATGCACGAAAACTTATCAATTTACCAGTATATGGAATGCCATCGTCAGCTTTTAAATCCAAAGAATATGCTTCAGTTGCATTGAATATTGAGCCATTATTATGCCCATCACAAGAATCAGAATTTAAACTCCCATATTCTATTATATTTGGACCGATCAAACTATATCTTGTTCCAGTAAGAAATGCATAACCATTACCGGGTAGCTTACTAGCAGCAATATTTTGGCCAATAACATAACGGGGTCCGAGTACTCCCCCAATGTAATTGTTTGGAACTAAATTAGCTAAACTTAAATGCTGAAATACATATACATCTTCAGAAGGAGTTACGTCAGTACTATAATTAATTATATTGTCTCCATTGCCATTAACAGTAGTGGCATTAGGCCAAATTGTGCTAGCGTTAGGAAGGTCGCCAGGTGGATACTGATATTGCTCTACAAAGCTATTATATACAATTTCTAAATTACCCAACTCACTAATAATATTTCTATATTTAGCTTGTTTTTGGATAGATACACCTGCTGTAACAATACCGATTAAAATTGCAATTACAGTTATAGAAATTGATAATTCCATTAAGCTGAAAGCTTTAGTGTGTTTTATCTTTGAGAGCATTATATAAAATAGTTATTTTAAATTTATATTATCTATTATATAAAGACTTTACTATAAAAAGAAATAATTTTAAAGAATTAAAAAAATCAATGCATAATCTAAATTTAATCAGAAATTTTTCCATAATTGCTCATATTGATCATGGCAAGTCTACCCTTGCTGATAGATTAATAGAATATTGTGGTGGGCTCGAAGCTAGAGAAATGAGCGCACAGGTTCTCGACTCTATGGATATTGAAAAAGAACGCGGGATAACTATTAAGGCTCAAACAGTTAGACTAAAATATAAGGCAAGTAACAATAATGAGTATACATTAAATTTAATGGATACTCCTGGGCATGTTGATTTTGCATACGAGGTTAGTCGATCACTTGCCGCATGTGAAGGCTCACTTTTAGTAGTAGATGCAAGTCAGGGCGTAGAAGCTCAAACCCTTGCAAATGTTTATCAAGCTATTGAAAATAATCATGAGATTATTCCAGTTTTAAACAAAGTTGATTTACCTGCTGCTGATCCTGAAAGAGTCAAATTGCAGATTGAGGATGTGATTGGATTATCTACAGATACGGCAGTCGAGGCGTCAGCAAAGATAGGGAAGGGGATAAAAGAAATCCTTGAAGCAATAGTTGCACACTTACCGCCTCCAAAAGGAAATATTGAAGCTCCACTTAAAGCAATGTTAGTTGATAGTTGGTATGATCCGTATTTAGGAGTGGTAATTTTAGTAAGAGTCATTGATGGTGTTCTGAAAAAAACCATGCGTATTAAAATGATGGCAGCTGATGCAGTATATAATGTTGAAAATGTTGGGGTATTTACTCCGAAAAAACTTATTACCAATGAACTTAAAGCAGGGGAAATGGGGTTTTTTACTGCTAGTATTAAGCAGGTTGCAGATTGTAAAGTCGGAGATACTGTTACTGATGAAAAAAATCCTGCTTTAGAAGCATTACCAGGATTTAAACCAAACCTGCCAGTAGTATTTTGTGGACTCTATCCTGCAGATAGTAGTGATTTTGAAAGACTTAAAGAATCACTTGGAAAATTACGCTTAAATGATGCAAGCTTTGAATATGAAATGGAGACATCAAGTGCACTTGGTTTTGGATTTAGATGCGGATTTTTAGGCTTACTGCATTTAGAGATTATACAAGAACGACTTGATCGAGAATTTGATTTAGATCTTATTACAACAGCTCCTAGTGTAATTTACAAAATATATATGAATAATGGTGAAACATTAGAAGTACATAATCCAGCGGATATGCCTGAAGTCACGAAAATATTAAAAATGGAAGAACCATGGATTAAAGCTACAATACTTGTTCCCGATGAGTATTTAGGGGCAGTACTTGCATTATGTACTGAAAAAAGAGGAATCCAAGAAGATTTAACATATGTTGGAACAAGAGCAATGCTTGTATATAGATTCCCTCTTAATGAAATAGTATTTGATTTCTATGACAAATTAAAATCTTCATCGCGTGGTTACGCAAGCTTTGATTGGAATATGGATGGATACGAAGAAAGTGACTTAGTGAAACTTTCAATATTAGTTAATAATGAACCAGTTGATGCTCTTTCTTCAATAGTACATAAATCAAGATCAGAATTTAGAGGTAGAGAATTATGTAAAAGGCTTAAAGATTTAATTCCAAGACAATTATTTCAAATTGCTGTTCAAGCTGCTATTGGAGGAAAAATTATTGCACGCGAAACTGTTAAAGCAATGCGCAAAGACGTAACAGCAAAATGTTACGGAGGAGATATTTCTCGTAAGCGCAAATTGCTTGAAAAGCAGAAAGCTGGTAAAAAGAGAATGCGTAACATAGGAAATGTGGAAATACCTCAATCTGCCTTTATTGCAGCACTTAAAATTAGTGACGATTAAATTAGGAGAAATTTATGGAAACTTCAGCAGAATTTTTAAATAAACTTATCGAAACGGCGAAAAAGAGTGGTGCGGATGCAGCAGATGCAATTTGTTTTGATAATATCAGTGTAAGTGCTTCTACAAGGCTTGGTAAAATTGAAAATATTGAACAAGCTAATTCTAAAGGCTTTGGACTTAGAGTAATTATAGATCAAAAACAAGCTATAGTTTCTTCAACAGATATGAGTAGTAATTCAGTAAATAATTTGGTAGAGCAAGCAATAGCAATGGCAAAACTTGCCCCAAAAGATCCCTACCTTACGCTCGCAGATAAGGAATTACAGGTGCAAGAACCTTTGGATCTTAACCTATTTGATGATAGTATTATTCAAACTGAAGACTTAATTGACTGTGCAAAAGAAGCTGAAAATGCAGCTTTAAAAGTTAATGGTATAACTAATTCGGAAGGTGCAAATAGCAGTTTTAGTAAGAGTAGCATAACTTTATCTACAAGTAATGATTTTGTAAAAACTTATAAAACTTCCAGCTATAATATTTCAGTGTCTGTAATTTCTGGTAGCCATCTAAATATGCAAACTGATTATGAATTTTCAAGTAAAAGATTCTTTAAGGATCTTGATTCCCCTTCTAATATTGGTTTAATGGCTGCAAATCGCGCACTTAAAAAACTAAATCCAAAGAAAATAGCTTCTCAAGAATTGCCTATAATCTTTGATCCAAGAGTTGCTAAAACTTTACTTGCCAATTTTGCAAGCGCTATTAATGGCGCAACAATAGCAAAAGGTGTCAGTTTTTTAGCTAATAAATTACACGAACAAGTATTTTCAAATAACATTAATATTATTGATGATCCAAAAATACTCAAAGGAATGAACTCGCGTCCTTTTGACGCTGAAGGATTGGAAGGATCTAAAAAATACTTGGTTAAAGATGGTATATTGAATAATTATTTACTTGATTTAAGATCAGCTAAACAACTTAATCTTAAACCAACAGCCAATGCTGTTAGAGGATTAAGTTCCAATCCAGCTCCTTCATCAAGTAATTTATATTTAGAAAATGGAGATGTTTCTCCAACTGATTTATTATCCGCAACAAAAAAAGGATTATATATTACTGATCTATTTGGAATGGGCATTAATATTGTTACTGGTGATTATAGTCAAGGGGCTTTCGGATTTCTCATTGAGAATGGTGAATTAACTTATCCAGTTAGTGAAATAACTATTGCTGGAAATTTGCAAGAGATGTTTCAAAATATTACAGCTTGTAATGATCTTGAGTTCAAATATGGCACTAATTCTCCTACTATTCTTGTCAATAAAATGACAGTAGCTGGGGTTTAAATTGAATAATAACATTATGTCTTTTAGATATGTATTTAAAAGACTGATTAAATTTCATGTCTTACCCTATAAATATAAAATTATGGTAGCAGTGTTTTGCATGATAATAGTTGCTATTACTAGTACTTTTCAAGTTTGGCTAGTTAAACCTGCGCTTGATAAAATTTTCTTAAACAAAAATAGCTCTATGTTAAATTTAATTCCTATTATTGTAATAATAGTTGCAATAATTAGAGGAATTGCTGCGTATTTTCAAAATTATTTAATGAAATATATTGGTCAAAAAGTTGTAACTGAAATGCAGATGAAACTATATTCACATTTTTTGCATTCTGACCTTTCATTTTTACATAATTATTCTACTGGGAAAATTATTACAAAATTTACTAATGATATTAATATTATGCGTGCCTCTGTTTCTAATGTTTTAACTGGGATTGCACGAGAATCTTTAACAGTATTATTCTTAATAATACTTATGTTTTATCAAAGCCCAGCACTTTCATTAATTGCTTTTACAGTTTTTCCCTTAGCAGTTTTACCTGTTATTAAAATGGGCAAGAGAATGCGTAAAATTTCTCATGCAACGCAAGAGCAACTAGGAAGTTTTGCTGCAAAGCTTGATGATAGTTTTCAGCTTATTAAGGTGGTTAAATCTTATTGCGGGGAAGAGTTTGAAAAATCTCGTGCTAAAAAAATAATTGATCAATTATTTTCTCTTTATATAAAAGCCATACGCACTGAATCTTTTTCCTCGCCAATTATGGAAGCCCTAAGTGGAAT
>JBKBYG010000012.1:0-46958 GCA_046313435.1 Alphaproteobacteria bacterium | reverse complement strand
ACAAGGCACTCAAGGCAAAGGAGTAGTAATTGCTGAAACAAATCAAGCTGCTGAAAGTGTAATTAGCGCATTCCAAGGTTTAAATGCTGATATATTAATCCAAGAATTTATAAAAGAAGCTGAAGGTAGAGATATAAGATGCTTTGTTGTTGGAGATAAAGTAGTTGGTTCAATGGAAAGACAGGCTAAGCAAGGAGAATTTAGATCCAATATTCATAGAGGAGGACATGCCTCACCTATAAAAATAACTAAGGAAGAACGCCAGATGGCTGTTAAAGCAGCTAAAATTCTTGGGCTCAAAGTTGCGGGTGTAGATTTAATACGCTCAAACGACGGCCCAATGCTACTTGAAGTAAATTCTTCTCCAGGTTTACAAGGAATTGAAACAGCTACTGGTAAGGATATTGCTACAAATATTATTGAATATATTGAGAAGCATTATAAAGAGCTACCTAAGTAGCTCTAAAATAATATTTATTTTATCTAGCCCAACCAGTTGCTTTCTCTACTTTATCCCGTAAATGATTAGCTGCCCATTCTGCTTTAGGAACTAATTTATGTTTAGCTATTACAACAGTAAAAACAGTTCCAATTAATGAAAATGCAGGAATCACTAATGTCGGTAACACAGCTGGAGCTGCTGTACCAACTACAGCTGCACCTATAGCAGCGCTGCTACTTAACAGACCCTCTACAGCTAAGCATGTAATAAAATGGTTAACTGAAGAGGGCCCTTCTGATTGTCTTTTAATATTTCAATTCGGTATGCATCATTTAATAAAAAACTTTATAATTATTTTGTAATTTTTAACATAATGAAATAATATTTTACTCTGTCATTATTTTCATCCTACAATAGGCTCCTTGAGTTCCTAAAATATTATAGTTTGGTAGGCCGTTAGTTGAACCAACAGGATAAGAACATCTGCCTCCAGATATATTAGAACCATCAATTCCAAATAATTTACCTTTATTTGCTATACCATCATCCATTTTACTATCTAGCCCATAAGCATCGACTGGAGTAAGCAGACCGTTAGTTGATAAAGTGCCATTCCAACCACCCATTTCTAAAAAATTATAACTTAATGAACTTGCAAAAGGGCTAGTATATCTAACGATTATATAGCCTCCTTCTGCATAACTGGATTTAAACTGATCAGTCATTGCACTTGTCCCAGTATATTCAGCATTCATAAGCCCCGATAAGCTTAAATGTTGCCAAACTCTATAACCTTCAGATCCATTAGTTCCTGCGCTTATAGGGATAATATAATCTCCATTTCCATTACATCCAGCAGTTGCATTACTATTAGCGCATGTTGCACTTGTCCAAATAGCTCCAGCTTTTGGGAAATCCCCAGGAAGATAATCAAATTTTAGCTTAAAAGTATTTATAGAAGTCTGAATGCTTTGTACCTCCCTTATTACTCCTCGAACTCTAGCTTGAGATATTAATTCATTACCCGCTACAATAGCGCTAATAATTAATCCAATAATAATTAGTACTACCGATAATTCTATTAAGGTAAATGCTTTGACTTTAGAATTTTTCATTAAATTATTAAATTGACTGTAAAATATTTAGATTAGCATTATACTAAATTTCACTTAATATATTCTTAATTTTGCCTTACACTATCATGAACCTCATCGTAATTAGTAAGGTTAAAATCATCAACTTTATGTTCAAAAAAAATACTAAGGATTCTTGCCCCATATAAATTAATGCATATTAATAATTTTTATTTAATGATCTTATAAGTATTAAACTTGGGATGCCTAACAAAGAAGTGATAAAGAAAAATGCTGGCCAGGAATTTATAGAAGCAAGTACGCCACTAATTGACGGCAATAACACTCTAGATAACCCTATAAATGAACTAAACAAGGCATATTGGGTTGCAGCATATTGTCCTTTACATAAGCCTGTAATATACGCGATATAAGCGGTCATTGCCATGCCTCCAGTAATATTTTCTGCTCCAATTATAAAATATAATAGTGAAATATTATACCCTACCCATGCTTGCACCACGAGCAACATATTTGCTAAAAGATGAATAATTCCAAATAAAAATAAACTTTTCTGAATAGAAATTTTTGGGATGATAAGACCACTTAAACATCCTCCTACTAAGGCCGCCCCTACTCCAAAAAATTTAACTGCTGTAGCTATCTCTTTTTCATTAAAACCTAAATCTAAAAGAAAGTGGTTAGCCATAACTGCAATAATATTATCTGGTAGACGGTAAATTAATATAAATAATAATATAAGGAACAAATTTGAAAAATTACTTATATTTTCAAATGGTTTTAAAAAAATATTATATAAAGAAAATTTTGTTTTAACAAAGGTATTATCATATTGAGATTTATTTTCTTTAGTAACTGATATTATGGTCATAGTAATAGCTACGCATATTGCCATAATTATATATACCATCTTCCAATTACTAATTGAAGATAAATATATTGCTCCTCCGCCTGATACTAACATCCCAATACGGTAACCAAAAATATACATAGCCGAGCCAGGCCCTTTCTGATTTTCTTTTAATGTTTCAATTCGGTATGCATCAAGAGCAATATCCTGAATTACCGCAGCAGATGCAACACATAATGCAAAAAATGCAGTGTAAAATAATTTATGTTGTGGATCAGTAAAACTAAGTAATATAAGGAAAATTATTAGAAATACTTGACTAACTAATATCCAGGATTTTCTTCTTCCCATATTGTGAAATATAGGTATTTTAATCCTATCAACTATTGGTGCAATTGCATATTTGCAGCTGTAAGGCAAAGCTACAAGGGAAAATAGACCAACAGTAACTTTATTTATACCTAATTTAGCCAACCAGAAGTTAAGAGTATTTCCGCTTAGCATCAAGGCTAACCCACTAGCAAATCCGAATATCCAAACTTTTAATACTTCTTTTTGAAGATAAATATTTAGGTTATTCTTTGTATCTGTAAGGAATTTATTAAACATTTGTATATATTTCTTATAATTGATTTGCTTAAATCTTGTTTGTTATTTTTAACATCTAGATAAGTATTTATATAATTAATTACAAATACTTGTTTATTCAACAAGTTACAATTATTTTCAAAGAAGAATTACAGAGAGTTAGTAATGCCATTAAATAAAGGACAAAAAAATATAATTAAAGCTAGCATTAATCATTTTTTTTATGATTTAGGAGAAGAAGATCAAGACGAAATACAGGCATTTATTAATAATCTTAAAGGAATATTTCTTAACGATCTTAGAAATTTTAACAAGGATGATCTCAAAGATTTTAAAAATTTATTCGAGAATCCTTTGGAGTATTTAAAAAATCTTGACCAATATGGTAGTAAAAATTTTACAATCGCTGATATAAGAAAATATGTTATTGAGATCTCAGATAAAGAAATAAAATCCGCAGCTCGTAATGTTGCTATTATCGACGATAATGTTAAAAAAGATTTGGGTTGGGACAAGGAGGAAATATTAGAAGAAGTCAATTATTTATATAGCAATAATAAAAATCTCAATCTTTCTTCAAAAAATATTTTTTCATATGCTTTTAATAAGATTATGAATTTTCTCTTAGATAGAGAAAGTGAAAATTCTCAAGAATCACCTGACATCATTACAAATTCAACAGAAAATAGTCCTGCTGGGCTACGTTATTTACTGAACAATTCTTCCTCTAATGATTGGGTAAGTAGAGCAAATAACTTTAATAATTCAGGTCCTCGTTTATAATTTGACAAAATTTAAAATTCCATTAAATTAGTTAACCATGATTAATTATTAATAAGGAATTATTTAATGTTTAGAATTTTAAACTATATTAAAGATAAAATTACAAATTTTATAAGTAAAATTATAAATTTCTTTTACCCACCTAATAATGCAATAAACCTCAATCAAATGGTTAATAATCAAGCTTCACTTGCCCCTTATTCACAAGATATGCAGGCAGGAATCCATGCTTCATTAAATGATATTAAACTTACGAAAGATGATTTATCTTCTGTATTTAGTAAAAGATTGTTCGATCTTGAATTGGATGAGGAAAAGTATAGCAAAAATTTTCAAGCTTTACTTGATAAAGAACATAAAAAACTTCGGGATTTGCTTCTTAAAGAGGATAAAAAATATCAAAACCTGTTTCCTAAAGAGATTAAATGCTTTATGATGATAAGTGAGAAATACAGACCAGTAGTGGATAGAGCACCTGAAATTACTAAACGTATCCAATACAGGGAATCAGCTCATACATTTTACACTGATAATAATGGCGTGAGCCATACTCGTTAGAATTTACTCAATATTTATAATTTGATGACTTATACGTTCTGAGAAGGCTTTTAGTGTTGATACTATATACGAGCTAAAGAATAACAAGCATATGAATACAGCAACAAGTTTTGGCACAAATGTTAAGGTAGCTTCCTGAATTTGCGTCAAAGCTTGAAATAGTGAAATTATTAAACCGATAATTAAAGCAATAATCAATATCGGCAAAGAAACTTTTAACAGCACAAAAACTGCTTCACGCGATATATCTATTATTCCATTAACTTCCATACTTATCCTTTTATATAGGCATCTTCATAATATCTAAGTATGAATTCACAATCTTATCTCTAATTGTTGTAATCATTTTAACTGTTGTTTCTGCTTCCATAACACCTGAAACTACATCTGACAAGCTTGCACTTTTAGCAATTGCACCTAAAGAAAGACTCTCTGTTCTCCCTAACTGGCTTTTTAAACTGCTTAAGTTAGTTACAATACTTGGCGCTAGTTTATCGGAAGCAAGTTGAGTTTTTATAGAGACAGGATTACTTACTGCACCTTTAGCATAATTATTGATTGCTTGATCCAATTCTTGGATAAAAGAAGCCTCTCCAATTTTTATACTATCAAATGGATTAGTATCTTTACTGTCATATTTTAAATTTGTAATCTTGTTATAGGAAGAAATTCCATCTAAAGCCATATATTACCTCAATACGTCTAGGGTTTTATTAGTCATTGCACGCGCGATTTCTATTACGTTTAAATTTGCATTGTAACTTCTTTGCGCTTCTCTTGCATCTGCACTTTCAATATTTGTATTTACATTAGGGTATGAGACATACCCATCGATATCTGCTGCTGGATGATATGGTTCATATTTTTTAATAAATTCTGATTTATCAACACCAATTTTAGCTATCCTTATTGTCCTAGCTTTTCCCTTAGAACCTTTACCAGTTTTAAAATATATAGTTTTTCTTTGATAAGGCTTAGCACCTGGAGTTAGGCCAGTAGTTTGAGCATTTGCTATATTCTCAGCCGTTACTTCAAGTCTTTTGCTTTGAGCCTTTAATGCTGAAGCCGACATAGCAATTGAGTCTTTCAAAGGATCTATTGCATATGAATTATTTATTGTAAAAACTATAAAAAATATTAGCGCTAGGACTTTCATTAGTTACTACCTATTGAAGCTTTAATTAAAGCAAACCATTTTTTATATAAATCTTTAGCTATTTCAGCATCCTTAGCATTTTCAGTAGATTTTAACATCTCATCTGTTAAATCGATGTTATTTCCGTTAAGAGAAGATTCTGCTTTACTAATTACTACTTTAGGCTTAAATCCGTTATTATTACCTAACCCTATATGACCGGAGTTAGTAGTAGCCATTGATAATTTTCCTTCTGAATGAACGAGTTTTGAGAAATCCATTTCTAAATCTTTTCCCTTAGCGCCAGGCGTATCAGATTCCTTAATATTTTCAGCAATTTTAAGATGCCTTTGTTCGTAGAATTTGTTAGCTGCTTCAAGATAAGATATTATATTTCCCATAAGTTCAAAATCCATATAAGTGATTGACTCTAAAAATTATTTTTTATATTAAGAGTAATTTATTAATAAACAGTGAAAGATAAAAATATTTATTAAATGGTGTTTTTTATTGACAAGAATAGAGTAATTTAGTTAGAACAAGCAAAATAATTAGAAGAGGTAAAATTGTTTGATTTAAATAATAAAGTTGCTTTAGTAACAGGCGCCTCTGGAGGCATAGGATCAAGTATAGCTAAAACTCTATATGCGTGTGGAGCAAATGTTATAATTTCAGGAACAAATGAAGTAAACCTAAAACAGTTGTCTGCTGAACTTGTAAACCGAAACACAATTTTAGTTTGTAACTTAAAAGATAGAACACAAACTGAAAATTTAGTTGAAGAAGCAATTTCAGTTTATGGAAAACTTGATATATTAGTTTGTAATGCCGGTATTACAAAAGATAATTTATCTATAAGAATGAAGAATGAAGATTTTGAAGAAGTTATTAATATCAATTTGACTTCAAGTTTTATTTTAAATAAATCTGCAATTAAGCATATGATGAAAAATAAGTGGGGAAGAATAATTAATATTTCTTCTATTATAGGAACTACAGGCAATGCTGGACAAGCAAATTATTCAGCTTCGAAAGCAGGACTTAACGCATTAACTAGATCATTAGCTCAAGAAGTAGGATCAAGAGGCATAACAATTAACGCAGTAGCCCCTGGATTTATAGAGACGCCTATGACTGAAGTTTTATCAAGTGATCATAAAGATAATTTACTTAAATCGATTCCTATGGGAAGATTTGGTAAACCAGAAGATGTGGCTTCGACCATAGCTTTCTTAGCTAGCGAAGAAGCTAGTTATATTACAGGACAAACTATCCATGTCAATGGTGGAATGTTAATGACGTAGTAAGTTATGTTAAATATCTTATCTTAATTTACTATATAATTTTTAGTAGATATTTTTATAGTTAACTGCTATAAACCTAATTTACTAAACTCAAATAATTCGAAAACCTTAAATTTAGTGAAGGAAAAAAAATATGAGTGATATTGCAGCACGTGTAAAAGCCCTTATTGTAAAACATTTTAATGTGGCTGAGGAAAAGATTACTCCTGATGCAAGTTTTACAGATGACTTTGGCGCTGATAGCTTAGACCAAGTAGAATTGGTAATGTCTTTAGAGGATGAATTTGGGATTGAAATTCCTGATGAAGTTGCTGAAAAGATGACTACTTTCGGAGATGCAGTGAAATATATTGAAGAACATACTCAAGTAAATTAAACTTTTATCCCAAAGCAGCTATGAATTAGTGGGAAAATTAAATTATTTTTAGAATTAATTACCCACTATTTATTAATTTAACTAATATAAATAGTTATTTTGAAATTTAATAAAAATCTTAAAATATAGAAATTAATATGAGACGTGTAGTTATAACAGGTCTTGGCCTAATTACTCCCCTTGCATCAACAGTTGAATCTACTTGGGAAAAATTGATTAATGGCCAGTCAGCTATTAGAAAAATTACCAGATTTGATGCCTCTGATTTAAAATGTCAGATTGCAGGTGAAATCCTTGATTCTAATTTCGAAGATGGTTTTAATCCAGATTTGTATGTTGATTCTAAAGAGCAACGTAGAATGGATAAATTCATTACTTACGGTATAGCAGCTGCTGTACAGGCAATTGAAGATTCCGGATGGAAACCAAATAATGATTATGACGCAGAAATGACCGGCGTTTTAATAGGTTCTGGAATAGGTGGTTTACCAAGTATTGAAGCAGGTTCAATTTTGCTAAACGATCAAGGACCAAGAAAAATAAGCCCTTTTTTCATACCAGGTAGTTTAATAAATCTTGTATCTGGAAATGTTTCAATAAAATACGGTTATAAAGGACCTAATCACGCAGTAGTAACTGCCTGTTCAACTGGGGCACATGCCATTGGTGATGCAGCAAGACTTATAATGCTAGGTGATGCAAATGTTATGGTTGCTGGAGGCACAGAATCTGCATTATCAAAAATAGGAGTAGCAGGTTTCGATTCTGCTAAAGCATTAGCAACAAACTTTAATGAATCGCCTGAAAAAGGGTCAAGACCTTGGGACAGAGACCGTGATGGTTTCGTTATGGGCGAAGGTGCAGGTATTGTTGTATTAGAAGAATATGAACATGCTAAGAAGAGAGGTGCTAAAATTTATGCTGAATTAATTGGATATGGCCTGACAGGAGATGCATATCATATAACAGCCCCTCATCCAACTGGCGATGGTGCTTTCAGAGCAATGAAAATGGCTTTAAATAGAGCAAATATTTCACCTGAAAAAATAGATTATATTAATGCCCATGGCACTTCTACTCCTCTAGGTGATGTTTTAGAGCTTGAAGCTGTTAAAAGGCTTTTTGGAGCGGATAATACAAAAATATCAATGTCCTCAACAAAATCCTCTATAGGACATTTACTCGGTGCTGCCGGAAGTGTAGAGGCTATATTTTCTATTCTTGCAATGAATCGTAGTATTATTCCTCCAACTATAAATCTTGAAAATCCAATTGAGGAAGCAACTATTGACCTAGTTCCAAATAAAGCAAAAGAAAAGCAAGTAAATTATGTGCTTTCAAATTCTTTTGGATTTGGAGGTACTAACGCAAGCTTAATATTCAGCAAGGTTATATAGAATTGATAAGAAAAGAGGCATTAAAAAAAACTTTGTCAATATTTTTGTTGATATTAGCTTTTTTTATAATTCTTGTGTTTATATTTATTTCGTATTTAGACAAGCCAGGGCCTCTTAATGCTGAAAAAACTATAGTTCTGCCAAAAGGATTTTCTTTAAATCAAATCT
This sequence comes from Alphaproteobacteria bacterium, assembly GCA_046313435.1. Classification (GTDB taxonomy): domain Bacteria; phylum Pseudomonadota; class Alphaproteobacteria; order Rickettsiales; family Arcanibacteraceae; genus JBKBYG01. The sequence goes on along the minus strand of JBKBYG010000012.1, from coordinate 38,263 downwards.
CTCATAAACTTTACAAAGAAAATGTAATAGACTATCCTAAATTGTTTTTAATAGCTGCAAAATTGCTTTCTTTAAAATATAACTTCAAAGCAGGAGAATATAAATTTACTCCTAAAATTAGCTCTAAAACTATCTTCAGTATTCTTATTGATGGCAAGTCAGTCATACATAAGCTTACTATAGTAGAGGGCTTAACAACTACTCAAATTGTAAATTTAATTAATAGCGAAGCAAGGCTTTTAGGTGAAATTACTGTTAACCTTAAAGAAGGTGAATTACTTCCTGAAACATATTTTTTTTCGTACGGAGATAGTAAGCAGACCTTGATTAATCGTATGCAAATTAAATTACAAGAAACAATAAATGAATTATGGCCTAAAAGAGCTCCGAATTTACCGATATCAACTGTTGCAGAAGCTATAACTTTAGCTTCAATTGTAGAAAAGGAAACCTCTTTAAGCAGTGAGCGGCCAAGAATTGCAGCTGTTTTTATGAACCGCTTGAAAAAGGGAATGAAATTGCAGGCTGATCCTACTACAATTTATGCTATCACACTGGGAAAAGTTGATTTTAATCGTTCTTTAACTAAAAAGGATTTAGGGCTTAAATCAGAATTTAATACCTATTTTACTAATGCCCTTCCACCTTATCCTATATGTAATCCTGGAAAAGCTTCGATTGCTGCGGTACTTAATCCCGATCAAACTGATGAATTATTCTTTGTAGTTGATGGTTCAGGGGGTCATAAATTTTCAAATAATTACTCTCAACATCATAAAAATGTTATTGAATATAGAAAGAAAAATTTGGCAAAATAATATGATAGAAATCAAATTCCTTACTCTTGTAATTTTTGGATATTTATTAGGTTCTATACCTTTTGGTCTAATATTAAGTAAATTTAAAAATATTGATATACGGGCTAGCGGTTCTGGCAATATTGGAGCAACAAATGTATCAAGAGTACTTGGTAAAAAATTAGGTATATTAACTTTGATTCTTGACTCTTTGAAAGGCGTATTCGCTTTATATATAGCAAAATTTTTTGAGACAGAAGAAATCGTAGTTTTATTAGTTGCTGTTTCAAGTGTAATAGGTCACATTTTCCCCGTTTGGTTAAATTTTAAAGGAGGTAAAGGAGTCGCAACTGGTATCGCTGTTATTTTTGTCTGCAATTATAAAATAGGTTTAGTTATTATAATAGCTTTTTTAATTGTCTTTACCATTTCAAAAATTGTTTCATTATCAAGTATTATTTCTTTTGCAACCGCTTCAATATACAGTTATTTATATGAACCAAAAAATTTATTTTACTTAACATTTATTATATCATTTTTAGTAATAATTAAACATTATACAAATATATTAAGAATACTAAACAATACTGAAAATAAATTTAAATAAGTAGTATTATCTAATATGAATTTCAATCCGAAGCTTGTCGGCATCCTTAATATTACTCCCGACTCATTCTCTGATGGAGGAAAATACCTGAATTTACATGATGCTGTTTCTCAAGCAGAGCAATTAATTACTGATGGGGCAGATATAATTGACATCGGTGCTGAATCTACTCGACCTAATGCAATTGCTATTTCTAGCAAAGAAGAATGGAATAGGCTTAGTAATATTTTGCCTATAATAATTAATTTAGCAAAATCACATAATATCATGACTAGTATTGACACATATCATATTGAATCTGCGCAAAAAGCAATAGATCTAGGAATTGATATTGTAAATGATGTTTCAGGCGCCAATTCCCTAGAAATGCAAAAATTGGTATCTTTAAGCAATAAAAAAATTATAATAATGCATAATTTAGGCATACCGGCCAATCCTAAATTTACGGTTGATCCTCAGATTGATATTATAAAATATATTAAAGATTACGCTGAAAAGAAAATCCTTCAACTTATGGCATTAGGTGTTGAGCGGAAGAATATTATATTTGATCCTGGTATTGGATTTGGTAAAAATACTGCTCAGTCTTTTGAGTTAATAAAAAACATTTCACAATTTCATAGTTTGAATGTTGAAATCTTAGTAGGCCATTCTCGCAAAAGCTTCTTTAATATGTTTACTTCTGTTGATTTTAAAGACAGAGACATTGAGACATTTATTACTTCTGTATATCTTGCTAAAAATAATGTTTCATATTTGCGAGTTCATAATGTTGCTGCAAACAAACGAGCATTAAATATTGCTAATGCTCTTTCAATTTAAAATTTACCTGATAGTTTCAGAAACAAATATACCATTCCACTAAACTGCGCTAAAATTAAACCCCCTATCCATTTAATTAGATTTACTTGCGATTCAGCTATTAGTGTTTTAAGGTTTGATTCTACCTTATCTATTTTGGCCTCTACCTTATCTATTCTCGCATTAAGGTTTGATTCAACCTTATCTATTCTCGCATTAAGGTTTGATTCAACCTTATCTATTCTCGCATTAAGGTTTGATTCAACCTTATCTATTTTAGCATTAAGATTTGATTCTACTTTATCTATTTTACCATTAAGACTTATTTCTATTGATTTCGTTTCTGATTTAATATCTTGAGCTTCTTCAATAGTAGCATAATCAGACATATCCCTATTATATATCAGACTAGCAAAATCAACTAAATTTTGCACTGCTTCTTCTTCCTGCTTATCATTAATATGTTGCACAATATCTTTTGCAATAAATCTTATTTGCTCACCTTTGTGCCATTCGTTCATTAATATGTTTGATTCCACTTTCTTCCTTATCATGTTTAATATTTCCTTAATTATTATCACTGTTTGATATTAAGCACAAGGTGTTATTTTAGTATTTTAAAATATTATAGATAAAAAAACAATAATTCATTATTATATTAGTAGAATTTCAAATAGATGAATATTATGGTAATTGATGAAAAAATAAATGACCCTATTCTTGAGCAGAAAGCAAAATCTTTATTTAAAAATATCAGATGCGCAGTATGTCAAGGACAAGCTATTGATGAATCTGCCACTAGTTTTGCGCATGATTTAAGAAAATTTATTAGAAGTGAGTTTAAATCCGGCAAGTCTACTAAAGATATAGAATTATACTTAGTAAAAACTTTTGGTGAAGATATTATACTCACACCACAATTTACTTATTCCACTTATTTCCTATGGATATCGCCAATTTTCTTTTTAATTATTGGGGTCTTTTTTATAAAAAATTATTTTAAGAAATAGTTATTTAATCAAATTTTGACGTTCTTCTCTTAACCACTTGCTTACTTTAAGAGGTATAAAATTTTTAAATTTTTCTAATAATAGATTAGCATCCTGTTCAATAATTAACTTTTCTACATGCTCAGAATGTACAAATTTTTCATTTGCTACATGTTTCAAAAACTCAATCAATTTATCATAATAGTTATGGGTATTTAATATACCATAAGGTTTATTATGGATTGATAACTGAGACCACGTCCATATCTCAAAGAATTCGTCAAGAGATCCAATACCTCCTGGGTACAAAATAAAACCATCACTAAGATCTGCCATTAATGCTTTTCTTTCATGCATAGTTTTTACTATATGAATTTCTGGAAGCCTAGTATGAGCTTGCTCTTTATCGATTAAAGCTTGAGGCATTACTCCTATAACCTTACCTCCTTTAGCCATAACGTTATTAGCAACATCACCCATTAACCCCAGAGCCGCGCCCCCATATACTAAAGTTATATTATTTTTTACAAACATTTCTGCTAGTAATTTTGTTGTTTCACTATAGATTGGGCTCGCACCAGAATTTGATCCACAAAACACGCATAAACTTTTAATATTATTGGTCATTATTTTCTCCCGTAACCTGTTTTTTATGAATTAAGAGTCTTTTAAGCCTTCTAGCATCTACATCAATTACTTCAAATTCAATCCCTGATTCAGCGTGAGTAATTTTTTCTCCTTTAGTAGGCACATACCCAATCAATGATAAAATTAATCCACCTAAAGTGTCAAAATCATTGTGGTCTTCATTCCATATTTTAACATTTAGTTGTTTTTCTAATTTTTCAATTGGTAGCCTTGCACTAGCCTCTATTGTATATTCATCAAGTAAAACTAATTCAGGCTCAACAGTATCATCATGCTCATCTTGAATTTCGCCTACTATCTCTTCCATTAAGTCTTCAATTGTTACTAAACCATCTGTGCCGCCATATTCATCCAATACTAAAGCCATATGAACACGAGATTGACGCATCTTAACAAGTAAATCAATAACTTTCATTGAAGGCGATATTACTAATAACTCTCTGACAATTTCATCAATTTTAAAGTCTTTAGTTCCTACTAATGCGGGCAACATATCTTTAATATGGATAAAGCCTGTAACATTATCTAACGATTCTTTATAGACAGGCATTCTAGTATGCTCCTGCTCTAAAACTACTTGTTTCAACTCTTCAAAAGATATTTCTTCTTCAATTGCAACAATATCAGTTCTAGGAATCATTATATCACTTACCTTTAATTCTCCAAAACTAAGTATATTATGCAGCAAAATTCTTTCTTCTTTTCCAATTTTTGTGCCTTCAGCATTATATTCCTCAATCAACTCATTCACGGAATCTTCTAAGCTAGTCGCATTACTAAACCCAAAGATATTTCTAACAAGATTTTTTATAGATTTTATTAAAGAATATTCTTCAGCTTTCGTTACAGTATTTATTGGCTCATATTGGTTGTTTTGTGAATCTTCAGTCATATATTATAAATTTAATTAAATACTATTTTTTAATTTTAATAAGAAAAAGTTCATATTATATCTTATTCATAAGGGTTTTTAATATTATATTTTGAAAGAATTCTAATTTCTAATTCTTCCATTCTAGTCCTTTCCTCATCTTCTTCATGATCATACCCTAGCAAATGTAATATTCCATGCACTAAAAGATGAATAAAATGATCTTTAAATAATTTGTCTTGTTCCTCAGCTTCATCCTGTATAATTTCTAAAGCAAAAACAATATCACCAATCATTATATATCCATTATATGTTAAAATAGAATAAAAATCTTCCGGATTTATATCTTCACTAGGAAATGACAGAACATTTGTAGGCCTGTTCTTATTACGGAATTTGTGATTTATTTCAGTGATATATTTATTGTTTGCTAATGTTACAGATAATTCAACATTCGTTACATAAGTACCTAAGTCAAGCTCAAGCAGTGTAGTATTAGTGACTTTCTCTATTAACTCATTATACTCAGGCAGTTTAATTTGCCACTCCTCATAATCTTGTAAAATATCAATGTCAATAATAGGAGCCCTACTAGGTTTCTCTTCTACTATCCTTTGTTCAAGCATTTTTTTTCAATTTCTTTCTTTTGTTATCATATGCATTTATAATTTTTGTAGTAAGTGAATGTCTAATTATATCCTTATTTTCAAATTTAATAAATCCTATTTCTTTTATATTTTTTAATGTATCTATCGCATCAATAAGCCCTGATTTTGCACCAGTAGGTAAATCAACCTGCGAAATATCGCCGTTAATCACCATTCTTGAACCCTCTCCTATTCTAGTAAGGAACATTTTCATTTGTGCATCTGTAGTATTTTGCGCTTCATCCAGAATAATAAAAGCATTATTTAATGTCCTACCACGCATAAATGCAAGTGGCGCTATCTCTATTTCTCCAAGCTCCATATATCTTATAAAATTTTCACTTGGCAACATATCCTGGAGAGCATCATATAAAGGCCTTAAAAAAGGATCAACTTTCTCTTTTAGATCTCCTGGTAAAAAACCAAGCTTTTCACCAGCCTCTATTGCAGGTCTTGACAAAATTATTCTATCAACTTTTTTTGCTAAGAATGCTGAGACAGCTGCAGCTACCGCAATATATGTTTTTCCTGTGCCCGCCGGGCCTTCAGCAAATACAATATCCTTTTGAAATAATAGTTTTATATATTCTAATTGAGTATTAGTTGAAGGAACAATATTTTTTTTCTTCGTTCTAATTACATATTCATCGAGTGCTATTTTTTCTTTAGACTTAATATTAGAAGAAGTTAGATTATTCATCACAATAGCAGCATTTACTTCATCAATTCCTATATGGCGACCTTTTTTTAAATCTTTATACAATTCTTTAAGAATTAATTTAACTTTACTGATATCTTCATCCTTTCCCAGAATTGATAAAACATTTCCTCGTGAAGTAAGGGAAACACTGAATTTGCTTTCAATTAAATTTAAATGTCTATTAAATTCTCCAAATAACTCAGGCAGTAATTCATTTTTATCAAAAGTAATAAAGGCCATGTATATATGATTAAGCTTTAATTAAAGTAGGTTGTAAACTGATTATCATGACACTAAGTTTTTTTCAACTTTTATTTTAGAATTTTAAAAATTAGACTTCTTGCAGAACCATCTTTTGTGAGGGGATTTGAAGGAGATTTTGAGCACATGGAGGATTCCAGCACTGAATTAATCTACAAATCACCCCCGAAAGCAAGGTGATGCAAGAAATTTATTATATAAATTGCTAGATTAATTCGTATTATCCACAAAAGAAATATTCCTTAATATTTAAAAATTTATTATACATAATTTTTCGTAAATTAATTTTTTACAAACTATAAGTAAATCTATCACACAAGACCTTCGCGTATATATTGCAAACTATTGAAAATGATAGAATTTTTTTAAATCAATGCTTGTAATTTCTTTCTTCTCACTTTATAAGAGCCAAAATTCTAAAATTAACTAATGTAATTCAACAAGATTTGAAACATATAAATAAAATCACCCTTAGGGAAATATTAACTATTTAATATTATATTGAATAATATGTTAAATTATAAAACTATTTTTAAATATTATGACTAAATCAGATTTAATTAAAATTTTGGCTAAAAAATATCCAGCCCATTCTATCGAAAATATTACTAATATTGTAAATATTATCTTTAGTGAACTTGCGAATGCTTTAATAAATAAAAACAAAGTTGAGCTTAGAAGATTCGGCAGTTTTTCAGTAAGGAAAAGAGAATCAAGAGTTGCTAGAAACCCTCGTACTTCAGCTGACATCAAAATTGAAGAGCGTTTCATTACCTATTTTAGAATGGGCAAAGAGTTTAAAGATATAATTAATAGCGCAAATTAATACACGCTTAGTTTAATAAGCTCAACACTTTACATAAGTTTTCCTTAGTTACTTTGGATTTGTATGGTAGGTTGGTTTATAGTTAAAAACCAGCTTCAAAAAAGATCCTGAAACAAGTTCAGGATGATTATAAGCCAAGCAAGCTAGTGTCATGCTGAACTTGTTACAAAAAGTTTAATTTTTTATAGATTTTTTTTTAAATAATATCTTTTGTGCCCTTTACTTGGACAATCCTCTAATATGCCAAATATTTCATAACAATGTTTTTGATAAAATCCAAGAGCTTGAAATTCAAATGTGTCAAGCTGCACAAGATAGGCGCCTTTATTCTTAGCCTCATTTTCTACTTTTTCTAGTAATAGCGAACCATATTTTTGAATTCTATATTTTTCAGAAACAAATAAAACATCTATACTCAAAATATTGTTCATAATTAGAGCAGAAGTTATTCCTGCAACAATCGTATTATCTTTTTTTATTACATAATTTATCGATTCCCAAGGTGGATTTTTTGGAAAAGGCACTTTACTTAAATTATAGTCAATAATGTATTGATTAAGAATCTCACAATCTTTATCGTTTGCAATTAAAATTTTATCATCCATTTTTAAATTATTAAAGTTTTAACTATTGTACATTAGAATAATATAAATAAACAATTTAATATAAGGTTTAAAGTTAGGTTATGCTATCTATTATAGGAATTATTGTCGTATTTGTTATGGTGTTTGGAGGATATGTTCTTGCAGGAGGTAAATTTGGTGTAATACTACATGCTTTACCTTACGAAATGACAATGATTGGGGGAGCAGTAGTAGGGTCGTTCTTAATTGGTAATAAAGGGGTAGTTGCAAAAAAACTTCTTAAAGATTTTGCCACGCCTTTTAAATCACCCAAATGGTCTAAAAAAGATTACCAAGATATACTTACCTTATTATTTCAAATAGCAAAATTAATCAGAACAAAAGGCGTTCTTGAAATTGAATCGCACATAGAGAAGCCAGAAGAAAGTCCATTATTTAGTAAATACCCTAAAATAATGCATGATCATTTTGCAATAGATCTAATTTGCGATACATTACGCTTAATGACTATGGATTTTAATAACCCTTATCACGTTGAAACAAATATACAAAATCAAATTGATAAACATCACCATGAAGCAACAAGTAGTGGGAGAGCTTTCCAAAGCATTGCCGACGGATTACCTGCAATCGGTATCGTAGCTGCAGTACTTGGTGTAATTAAAACTATGGCTAGCATTTCCGAACCCCCAGAGGTACTTGGAGGAATGATTGGAGGAGCACTCGTTGGAACATTCTTGGGTGTATTCTTAGCTTACTGTTTTGTAGGACCATTTGCCACAAAAATTACTGAAATTGCTGATGAAGAAGGCCAAATATACTTAATAATCCGAGATGTTTTTATCGCCCATATGCAAGGAAATGCGCCACAAATATCTATAGAAATTGGCAGAGGTAATGTACCTTCTCATTTACAACCGACATTTTATGAATTAGAAAATGCGATCAATAATATTGATGCACCTGCGCCAGCAGCAAGTTAAACATAAAGAAAGAAGCTAAGGATTAAAGCGAATGAGCATATATACATACAATATGTGCCCGAGCCCTTAGACCGCACTCACGACGACGTGGTAATATAAATGAGAGATGGTATAGTGAATTAAGTTGAATGTAATACTAGGCTTAAGGAGCGAAGCATACAAAAATAGTAGGTGATTGATGAACAACGATTTTAGTACCTTAACTTAATTCACTATTTATATACCTACAACAAATATACCTTTATTATTTGCTTCTTTAAGAACTTCTTCTTTATTAAGAATAAAACTATTACCTGCTTCTATTGCTATACCTTTAAAACCAGCTTGAGCAATATTTCTAACTGTAGTAACACCTATTGTAGGGAGATCAGCTTTCTGTTCTTGATTGGGTTTCTTCATTTTTACCAATATCCCCTTCTTAAATGATTCTCTTTTTAATAAAGCGCATCTCTTTATCAGTTCATCAGTTCCTTCTATAGCCTCAATACCTAAGACTAAACCGTTTTCAATAATTACTCCCTGTCCAATATCCATTTGGCCAATTGCTTGAGCTACTTTTTTACCAAGTTCTATATCTTCTTTGTCTTCATTTGAGGGAAAGATTTCACCTAAGATTCCTTGATCAGTAAGTATTTTGGCAACAATTTCATCCGCTCCAATAACTCTATAACCTTTATTTTCAATAAATTTTACTATAGTTGATAATAATTTATTATCTCCCAAGATAGTATTTTTTGTAATTTGCGCGATTAATTTTAAACCCTCACTATCAATTTTAAGTGATGAAAAAGCTGGTCTTTTTATACTACCTGCTAATATTACTTCTTTTATGGATTCTTTTTCAAAAATTTCTAGTATTGATTTAACTAGACCGATATCAATTATACTATCAGGTTCTGGAAATGAAAGGTTATACTCTCCCTTGATAGCTATAATATAATAAGGAATATTTTGCTCTTTCAAAGAATCTACAATGATTCTTGGTAATTCCCCTCCTCCGGCAATAATAGCTTTTTTAACCATCTGATTCTGGTTTACATACTGCTCTTGCAGTATCCACTTCTAAAAATCTTACCAACTCCATGATTGCTGAATCATCTTTATATTCCTGAGCCACATGCTTAATTCTAGAATCAAAACTGCCTGTCCCATAAAATAATATATCATATGCTGCTTTAATATTATTTATACTATTTCGTTCAAAGCCAGCCCTTTTAAGCCCAACTAAGTTAATTCCTGCAAGATTTGCTCGCTTATTAATGGCTAGTCCAAATGGAATTACATCACTATCTATCCCTGCCATACCACCTATCATTGCGTATTTTCCTATTCTGACGAATTGTCTGACAGCTGACAAACCACCAAGCAAAGCATGATCTGCAACTTCTACATGGCCAGCAAGAGTGGCATTATTTGCAAAAATAACATTATCTCCAACCTTACAATCATGCGCTATATGCACTGAAGCCATAAGTAAGCAATTGTTACCAATACTTGTAACCATTCCCCCGCCTTCAGTTCCAGGATTAATAGTTACATATTCTCTAATTATATTATTTTTACCAATTATAAGCTTAGAATTCTCACCTTTATATTTTTTATCTTGGGGCATCTCGCCAATACACGAGAATGAAAAGAATTCATTATTGTCTCCAATATTAGTATTGCCAGTAATAACAACATGAGATTTGATTATGTTATTTGCTCCTATAACGACATTATCACCAATAATTGAATATGGTCCAATAATTACATTTTCTCCAATAATCGCAGTATCTGAAATTATTGCGGTAGGATGAATGTTTTTACCATTTATCATTATTGATCCATTATCATTGCAGTAAAAGTTGCTTCTGCAACTAAGATATTATCTACTTTTGCCTCTGCATTAAATTTCCATACATTGCCTTTATTTCTCTCTTTCCTTACGTGCAAATACAAACTATCCCCTGGAACCACAGTTTTTCTGAATTTTGCATTTTCAATTGACATAAAATATACAAGCTTGCCCTCAGTGGCACCTTTTAAAGTTTCTACAACAAATACTGCAGAAGTTTGTGCCATTGCTTCTACAATCAAGACACCTGGCATTATTGGTTTTCCAGGAAAATGTCCTAAAAAATGCGGCTCATTCATGGTAACATTTTTTAGCCCTACAGCATACTCATTCTCAACAAACTCTACTATCCTATCAATAAGTAATAAAGGATATCTATGAGGTATCATCTTAATTATTTTCTCAATATCTATTATATTATTATTCATTATGGTTTCCATTATTAGCTAATTTTTTTAAAATTATCGATTGTTTGTGCCATGTCTTAACAGGCACTGCTGGATAGCCTCCATATATTTGCTTTGGCTCAATATCTTTTATAACTCCACTTCCTGCAGCAATTTGAGAATATGATCCTATAGTTAAATGACCAGAAATACCAACTTGCCCTCCAACTACTACGAAATCGCCTATTTTAGTACTGCCAGCTATTCCGACTTGTGCAACTATTATACATGCTTTTCCGATCTGAACATTATGACCAATTTGTACTAAATTATCAATCATACAATAATCTGAAATTATTGTATCATGTCCTGATCCACGATCAATACAAGTATTTGCGCCTATCTCAACATTACTACCAATTAATACTCTACCTAATTGCGACACTTTATAATGGCCTTTCATATCACTTGCAAAGCCAAACCCATCTTGGCCAATACGCGCTCCTGTATGAATAATATTATTATCTCCCATTATTGTATGAGTAATCGTAACATTTGATGATATTTTACAGCTATTACCAATATGTACAGATTTCCCGATATAGCTACCAGATCCTATGATAGAATTGCTTCCTATTACTGCATTCTCTCCTATAAATACGTTTGCTTCTATTCTTGAATTTGTGCCAATTATAGCAGTTTCGTCAATGAAAGCATGTGGAGAGATATATTCTACAATATCTTCTTCAGGATAAAATTTAGTTGTTGTTAATGCGTATGATTTATATGGATTTTTAGAAATAAGTAATATCATATTAGCTGGTGCATATTTAATATTATCTTGTGTAATAAAGCATGCTCCAGCTAAAGTTTTTGCTAAATCTTTAGAATATTTTTTATTATTTAGTACTGTAATTTCAATATTAGAAGCTAGATCCATAGGAGCAACGCCATAAAATAATCTTTGTGTAAGATTTATAGTTGGCACCGTGTTTGCAATATAAATTTCTGAATCAGAGAATTTTGCTATTTCTTCAAGGGAAAATGGACCGTAATTATTAAAAAAGCGCTGATCTACCATATTATGGACATATAATCAAAATAAATTTTATCAATAATTAAGTATTATTTTCTATTACAAATATAATTGAGACTAAACTGAGAAGGAATAAATCATATAAAGAAAATATGAAAATTGTAAGGACAATTTAATAATACTAAATTTCCTTTACAATTTTTGTTCAATAGTTTGAGTATTAAGAGTCAAAATGACTAATTAACCTTGGCGCGCCTTAAACCTAGGGTTGCTTTTATTAATTACATACACTCTTCCTTTACGACGTATTACTCTACAATTTTTATCACGCTTTTTTGCAGATTTTAGTGAACTTAATATTTTCATTTTCTTACCTTACAATTAATTTGATCCAAATAGAAATAATAATTATCTAAAAATTTGTCAAGAATTATTAGAGATTTTTTATCATTTCAATTATTCTTTTAACATTCTTGATTTTTCTCGGTTCCAATCTCGTTCTTTTTCTGTTTGTCTACGGTCATAATCTTTTTTACCCTTAGCTAGCCCTATTTCCACCTTAGCACGGTTTCGTTCATTAAAATATATTGATATTGCTACTAAAGTAAAACCTTTCATTTTGATTTTTCCTCTAAGTTTATTAACCTCTTTTTTATGTAACAATAACTTCCTAGGTTTTTTAGTTTCATGATTAAATCTATTTGCATTCAAATATTCTGGAATATGTGCATTAAATAGATAAATCTCTCCTTTCATTTCTCCTGCATGGGCATCTACAATGTTAGCCTTACCAGTTCTCAAAGACTTTACTTCACTTCCTTCTAATATTATTCCTGCTTCGTATGTTTCTTCTATATGATAATCATATTTAACTCTACGATTTTGAGCTACAATTCTTTTAGCCAAAGTTTTTATCATAATATACCTAAATCTATCATAGCTTGTTTAATAATTCCTTTACTTGATTCGTTAATTTCGACAAGAGGCAACCTTACTTCAGCACTGCTAATGTCAAGCAAACTTGCTGCATATTTAACCGGTGCTGGATTAGTTTCACAAAACAAAGCTTTGAACAATGGCAATAATCTTTTATTTAACTCTTGAGCTTCATTAATTTTTCTCTTAAACCATAAGTCTTGTAATTTAATACATAATTCCGGGACTATATTTGATGCTACTGAAATACATCCAATACCTCCTTGAATATTAAAAGCAAGAGCGGTACTATCTTCACCACTAAATTGATAAAACTCTTTTTTTAATTTACTAGACAATACAAGCGGACGTTCTAAATCACCTGTAGCATCTTTTATACCAATTATATTTTTTAACTCAGCAAGTCTTGATATAGTATCATCCGTTATATTAATCACAGATCTTCCCGGTATATTATAGATAATAACAGGTATATCAACTGCATCATTTATAGCTTTATAATGTTGGTAAATTCCTTCTGGCGTTGGTTTATTATAATAAGGCGCTACAGCCATTAAGTAATCTGCCCCTGCTTTTTGTGCGTGTTGCGCAAGCTCAATAGTCTTTGATGTAGAATTTGACCCAATACTTGCCATAACAGGAACTCTTTTAGCTGCAATTTGAATACATAATTTAATTGCACTTATATGTTCATCTGCAGATAATGTAGCAGCTTCGCCTGTAGATCCACAAGGGACTAAACCATTAATTCCTGCAGCAACTTGCTTTTCAATTAAGTTTGAGAAAGCCTTTTCATCAATTTCAATATTTTTAAAAGGGGTCAATAAAGCAGTGTAAACCCCTTTAAGCTTGTTTTCATGAATCATGATAATCTTAATTTTTCCTTATAAGAATTAATTAAAAAATTTATTTGAATATTACTATAAACCTTAACAGGTTTTTTTGGTCCCCAAACTACATCAGGCCAAGTAATATCATCTGAGTTCCGCAATATAACATGCATATGTAATTGTGAAACAATATTGCCGATTGCAGCAATATTGAGCTTTCCTAAAGGATAAAGAGATTTCAGCATTTGAGACACTCGCTTAATTTCCTCAAAGAATAAAGTCTGTTGCGCAGCTGACAAATCTATGATCTCAGATACTTCATTTACTCTGGGTACTAAAATTAGCCAATGATAGTAGCTATTATTCATTAGCAATAATTCAGATAATTCTAAACTATCTATATAAATAGTATCATTTTTTAATTTTTGATTTAAAATAAACATATCTCAACTGTTGACTAATCTTGTATATTCTTCCATTAGCATCTCTGTTATTGGTCCAACACCATATTTGTAATCTTCTATTTCTGTTATAGGCGTAAGTTCTGCAGCTGTACCTGTAATAAATGCTTCTTGGGCATTAGCCAATTCTTCTGGCTTAATATAGCGCTCAATAACTTTTATGCCTTTCTTTCTTGCTAGTTCCATTACTGTTTGCCTAGTAATACCGTTTAAAAAGCAATCTGCAATCGGAGTATGAAGTTCTCCATTAATTACTAAGAAAAAATTTGCAACAGTCACTTCAGCAATATATCCTCGGTAATCAAGCATCAATGCATCATCATACCCTCTTGATTCAGCTTTATGCTTACTTAAAGTACAAATCATGTATAACCCACCTGCTTTAGCGGCAGTAGGGGCACATCTTGCATCTGGCCTAATCCAGTCACTTATACATACTCTAATACCCTTTTTCTTTTCTCCATAAATTTTTGGCCATTGCCAGCAAGCAATTGCAACATTTATTGAAGAGCCTTTTGCAGATATAGTCATTACCTCACTACCCCTCCATATTACTGGCCTTACATATGCTTCTTTTAATTTCTCAGCTTCAAGCAATTTATGTTTTGCCAAATCTAATTCTTCCGCAGAATAGCTAATATCCATATCTAGTATCTGCGCAGAATTTATTAGCCTTTGTGAATGCTTAGTTGATTCAAAAATTTTACCATTATAAGCACGTTCCCCTTCAAAAACACTACTTGCATAATGTAGACCATGATTTAAAATATGTATAGTTGCATCTTGCCACGGAATTATTTTACCATTAAACCATATGAAGCCATCGCGTTTGTCAAAGGGAACTATTTGCATATTAAACCTATAATAATTATATATTTCAAATGGAATATAAAGTATTTTTAACAAATAATATTATTAGAGTCAATTTACTATAGTATGAAAGAAGAAATTATACATTTATTAATAGTCGATGATGATGATCGGATAAGAAAATTGCTTCGCAAATATCTTAAAGAAAATGGCTTCCTTGTCTCAGTTGCACAAGATGCAGCAGAAACTATTAATTTAGTTCAAGAGTTTATTTTTGATTTAATAATACTGGATGTAATGATGCCTGGAAAAGATGGTTATACTCTTGCTTCGGAATTAAAGAATCAACTTACTGTGCCTATTTTAATGCTTACCGCTATGGGGGAAGTTGAAAGTAGGATTAAAGGTTTTGAAGCTGGTGTTGACGATTATTTAGTTAAACCGTTTGAGCCTAGAGAGCTTTTATTCAGGATAAACAATATTATTAGTAAGACTAAAATTATTCAAAATAAACTTAATTCTAACTATGTCTACTTTGGAAACTTAAAATATGATTTAGCTAATAATAGACTTACTAAGGATGATATTACTGTAAATTTAACTACAGCAGAAGCAAAATTACTATCAATTTTAATCAGCAATAAAGAAAAAATTATTTCTCGCGAAAAACTTGCAATGTTATGTTCTGGAATTAACGAAAGATCTATTGATGTACAAATCATTCGGTTAAGAAATAAAATTGAAGTAGATCCTAAAAAACCCTATTTCTTGCAAACAATAAGAGGTGAAGGATATGTTTTTTATACCTAATCTAAAATTTATTTATAAGATATTGATTCCAAACCGCTTATTTGGAAGGTTTCTAACTATAATTATTGCGCCAACCATTCTTGCTCAGCTTATAGCAACTTATATATTTTATCAACGGCACTGGAATAATGTTAGTGGATATATGATTGCTAATTTATCTAATGAAGTAGCATTAATTACTGATTTATATAAAAACAATTCTAATGATATTTCCCTAATTAAAAAAATTGCCCATGAGTTAAATCTAAAAATATCCTACGATAATTCAGATTTTATTAAAATTCCTTCTGACAATGATGAGGAAATCCAAACATTTTATAATAAATTGTGTGAACAAATAAAATTGCCTTTAAATATTAATTATAATGAGAAAAAATCCGATATTATAATTGAAATTAAACTTGATTCTGAAAAATTATCTATTCTTGCTTCTAGACGTAAAATTGACACACCTACAACATATATTTTTATTCTATGGATGATAGGCACCTCTACTATCCTATCAATATTTGCAATTTTATTCTTACGCAATCAAATACGATCAATAAGCAAGCTTGCCAGCGCCGCTGAACAGTTTGGTAAAGGACAAACCACAGCTTTATTTAAACCTTCTGGAGCATACGAAGTGAAAAAAGCAGGTATAGCCTTCTTGAGAATGAAAGAAAGAATTGAACGGCAGATAACCCAAAGAACGCAAATGCTTGCAGCTGTATCACATGATCTTAGAACTCCTCTGACTAGAATGAAACTTGAACTTGAAATGCTGAGTCAAAATTCAGAAATTTTGGATATTAAGTCTGATATATTAGAGATGGAAAAAATGATTGAGCATTATTTAGATTTCGCGCGAGGTGAAGGTGAAGAAAAACCAACATTTACTAACCTTAATGCGCTTATTCAAACTGTAATTGCTTCATATAGAAATTCTAATTTTACTTTCACATTTTTTACCCATGGTACTCATATTTTATCTGTTAAGTCTAATGCCTTAAAAAGAGTATTAAGTAACATAATCGATAATTCAATGAAATATGCTAAAGATGAGATTACAATAAATTTAAAAAAACATGATGATTCGATTTTTATTGAAATTGCCGATAATGGACCAGGAGTTAGCGAAGAAGAAAAGCCCTTAGTGTTCAGGCCGTTTTATAGAACTGATACTGCAAGAAGCAATGCTAGTGGCGGTGTTGGACTTGGGCTTGCTATATCAAAAGATATAGTTAATAGCCATGGGGGAGATATTACACTTAAAGATAATATTCCCCATGGCTTAAAAGTAATAATTACTTTACCAGTTTAATTGCCCTTAAGCAACATCACTATTATCAGTATTCTCACCAATTACAGCAAGTTCACCCAATACAGCATAAGTTGCACCTATACCTATAACTACATTTTTAACTAGATCTGATGCGTTATTATGAAAACTTTCATTAAGGTTCCAAACTACTGTAGCAGCTGCCATATTAGTTAATGCTTGCTTTGCGTGATTATATGGCTCTGACCATGTATTTCCATAAAATAGTGAGTGACCTGTCCATAAAGTTTCTTCACATGCAGCCTTAGCAAACTCGAAAAAACTTACCGCTCCAACTGTAGAAATATCTACACCATTAACTGCCGGTGTTAAATCCCAACCATTTATAATCAATTCACGGTCAGAAGTAATATGGGCACTATTAGTATCAAATTTTGAATTATCCCAGAAACTTGATGCTGATTCTTTAACATCGTTTGTGGTAGCTTTAACTTTATTAACAGCATTGTTTGTTGTATTTCTAACTTTATCAGCTGCATTATGAGCTGTAGTTTCAACTTTGTCTGCTGCATTATGTGCAGTAGTTTTTACATGGTCAGCTGCATTATGAGCTGTAGTTTCAACTTTGTCTGCTGCATTATGTGCAGTAGCTTTTACATGATCAGCAACATCATTAGCTTTTGTTGTAGTTGTATCAACAATATTTTTAGCTTTATCTGCTGCATTATTAATAACTTCATTTGTTCTTGCTGCTGCTCTATCTGCTGCATTAGTAGTATGAGCTGCTGCTGAATCAATTTTATTATCAATTTTTTGCGCAGTAGTTACGTCATTTGTAGAAACTGTTTGAATAGTTGTTTCAATTTGTACATCATTAGTCGATGTAGCAGTTGATCTTTTTGGCATTTTTTACATCCCTTAATTAATTGTTAATAATTATACTATATATATGATACTTCGCAATAAGTCAATTTATTATCTTTAATTTATACTTAATATCACTCCTTTACTTAGTAAAAATATTATAATTGGTTGTAATAATTTAATAATTTTTTTATAAATATCTAATCAAAATTAATGTTTTAATATTTAATTTAGTGACTTATTATAAGTAAATACTTTACTTGCACTTTTTATAACTATTAATTATCATTATTTTTTCCCTATAAACGTATAATTTTAAGTTAAAAATGATAGATAGTTTTATAATTGAAATTGAAAAAATAGTCAAAAAAGCTTTTAGAGACCTCGCTGTAAACGAAGATTATGGACAAGTTACGATTTCAAACCGAAAAGAGTTAGGCCAGTTTCAATGTAATGGGGCTTTTAAAGCCGCAAAAGAAGTTAAGAAATCACCTTTAGAGTTTGCAAGCGAGGTGACAAATATATTAACAAGCAATGATCAATTTTCGGAAGTAACTGTTACTCCTCCAGGTTTTATCAATATTAAGCTTAGTAATATTGCTTTAACTGAGCATTTAACTAGAATATTGAATGATGAATGTATTGAGACTCCTTTGAAGCATAATAAGGAAAAAATTATACTTGATTATGGCGGAGTAAATATTGCAAAGGCAATGCATGTAGGTCACCTTCGTTCTTCTATCGCCGGTGAATCGATTAAGCGTATATTAAAACTGCTTGGAGATGAAGTAATAAGTGATATACATTTAGGAGATTGGGGACTACCTATGGGCATGCTCATAGAAGAATTGAAAGAAATACACCCGGAATGGCCATATTTTCAAAATAATTTTTTAGAAAATGATTCTTATCATCCCCCTCTTACAATCAATGATTTAGAAATACTTTACCCTAGAGCCGCTGCAAAATGCAAAGTAGATAAAGATGCACGAGATAGAGCAAGGGCAGCGACAAAAAAGTTACAACAAGAAGATAGAGGGTATTTAGCTTTATGGAAAAGATTCTTAGAAGTTTCAATTACTGATATTAAATCCCAATTTAAAATTATAGATGTGGATTTTGATTTATGGCTTGGTGAAAGCAGCGTCAATAACCTTATACCAACTATGATAAAAACCTTAAGTGACAAAAAAATTGCTAAAGAAAGCAACAACGCCCTTATAATACAAGTTGAAAAAGAAGACGATAAATCACCTATGCCTCCAGTGATTTTAGTCACCTCCGATGAAACAATTACATATGCTACAACTGACTTAGCTACAATAATTGATAGAGTTAAAAATTATCAGCCAACAAAAATTCTATATGTTGTAGATAAAAGGCAATCTTTACATTTCGAACAAGTTTTTAGAGCAGCTGAAATATCTGAAATAATTGATAATAGAAATAAATTAGAACATTTAGGATTTGGCACAATTAATGGGCTAGATAATAAGCCATTTAAAACTAGAGATGGAAGTGCTATGCGCTTGTCAGAATTAATAAACATGGTTATCGATAAAGCGCGAGAAAGAATAACTCAAGAAAATATCGGTACTGAATTATCTAATGATGAAAAAGAAACTATAATTCACTCAGTAGCAATTGCCACAATAAAATTTGCAGATCTAAGCACTGAACTTACCGCTGACTATATTTTTGATGTTGATAAATTTACCAGCTTCCAAGGACGCACTGGCCCCTATATATTATATAGCGCTGTAAGAGTAAAATCAATACTTGCTAAAGCTAAAGATAGAGGATTAGTGCCTGATAAGATTATTCTTAAAGATGAATTTGAAGTTGAACTTGCTTTAAAAATTATTCAATTTCCTAACATAATCAAATCTACTTATGATAATCGCGCTCCACATATTTTATGCGATTATGTATACACACTTGCGCAGACATTTAGTACATTTTATCAAAATTGTCCGATACTAAAAGAAGAAAACAAGGAACTTGCTGCTTCAAGACTAGGTTTAGCAACAATAACACTTCGCTATTTTGAACAAATACTATATTTACTAGGTATAAAAATTCCTAATCGTATGTAAATTATAGTTTCTACCTAACATTCATTAGTTCCATAAAAAAGGGAATCTAATTATTTTTATCAGATTCCCTCCTTCATAAAATTACACTATTTTCCAGATTAAATAATGCGAAGTAATATTACCTACCTCGTGAACTATAAATTTTTATACCATAATTTATTGCCCTTTCTGCTAGAATTGCGGCTGCACATCCTCCAACCACAGGTGCTATTGTTATCCCGACTCCTAATGTAGTTGCAAATGCGGTAAATACTGTTGCACCTGCCACTCCTACTACACCTTCAGTTACTGTCTTACCTGCTTCACCTACTGCATGCTTTGCACTCTTTTTAAATCCATCTTTAGTAAATTCATTATAGAATACCCATACAGCTTTCACTATTGCTGCTATCGCAATAACCGGTACTACTGCTCTTGAATAATGTTTTACCGTATCTTTTGTTGCTGTTGATAATGGAATAGTTCCAACCCTAGATTCACATACTTCAATTACTGCTTTTCCTATTGGAACTATCTTATCCCATATATTTTTGAATAATCTAAAATCCTTTACCGAGTTTCTAAATATTAATGCTATCGTCGTTGCTGCAATATCGAATATATTATACCAACTATCAGCGTCAAGTTTTTTACGGTGCGTTTTTTCTTCTGTATTAGTCTTTGTTTGTTTTCCAACTGTTGTTTTTTGAATAAATTTATTATCATCGACCTCAGCTCTTAGCTCTTGAGTAGATTCGTTATCCTCTTTAATATGTAACTTTTGATTAGAATTAACATTTTGGGGTTGAGTAACTTCTCTAGATTTTGCTTCTAGCAAATTAGCTATTTCAGCATGAAAACTCAATCCTGCAATCTGGTATGCTGTATGACCATTTACATTTTGAATACTAATATTTGCGCCATTATTAAGCAATAAATTAACTATTTCTTCACGTCCTTTATTTGCTGCATAATGCAATGCTGTATCATCCTGTTCATCTTGGATATCAATATTAGCTCCAGCATCAATTAATCTTTTTACTAAATAAAATTCAGAATTAATTACAGCGAGATGTAATGCTGTTCTTCCTTCACTATTTTTTAAATTTAAATTTGTCTTATTGTCAATTAGTAATTCGGCCATTTCATTTTTATCATTAGATACTGCAATATGTAGAGCTGTATCTCCGTAATTATTCTGAGCATCAACATTTGCGCCATTATTAAGCAATTCTTCAATAATCTCTTTATAGCCCCAAGAAGCAGCATAAAGTAAAGCAGATTGTTTGTAATTGTTCGCAACGTTTACATTAGCCTTTTTATCAAGCAACCCCTGTAATCTTATTAAATCCCGCGTTTCAATAGCGCATATTAATAAAAAATCTTTTATATGCTGGTCATTTTTTCCTAAATCTTCGATAGGAAAAATTTTAAATATTTCTTGAGCTAGTTCAGCATCTAATTGATCACGTTCTACCGTCAACTTATAAGTATCAATATATTTGTTATAAATAGATTCTTTTATATTAAAAAGCTCTTCAAGATTACCTGCGCTTTTCAACTTTTCAATTTCATTTTCTTCTAATTTTACTTTCAAAATTTTCTCCTTTTAATGAATTTTTATACAATTAATTAAACCATATATATTATTAAGAAAATTGCAAAAAATTAATTAAATTGTATTAACAGGTATTTATAGATAATTGTTAGAAATAGTTATGATCTGAAGTGAGATCGCTTAGATAAATGCCAGATAACTCTGGCATTTATCTAATTTGAAGTCTAATGAGTCGAGATTTCATCAGTTTTTTTTGGTGTATTAACCTGAGCGAGATTTTCAATCTCCACTTTTAAATCAAGCTTTTTTGGCACATCTACTAACGCAATTTTGATCACTTCATCAGCAGAAGAAACTGGTATAATCTTGAGACCTTTTTTAACATTATCCGGAATTTCAGCTAAATCTTTTACATTCTCTGATGGAATGATAGCCGTTTTAATTCCTCCGCGTAATGCAGCAAGTAATTTCTCTTTCAAACCACCAATTCCTAGCACTCTTCCTCGCAGAGTAATCTCGCCAGTCATTGCCACTGTTTTCTTCACAGGAATACCCGTCATGATAGAGACTATTGTTGTAAACATCGCAATACCTGCTGAAGGGCCATCTTTTGGAGTTGCACCTTCTGGAACGTGAATATGAATATCTTTTTTCTGATATTCAGCCGAAGTTACTCCATATTCAACACATTTTGATCTGAAATAACTAAATGCCGCCTGCGCAGATTCTTGCATTACATCACCAAGTTTACCTGTCGTTTTCGCATCACCTTTACCAGGAAGACTTACTGCTTCAATTAGCAAAAGCTCGCCCCCAACTTCAGTATATGCAAGACCTGTAGTTACACCTACTAAATCTTCAAGCTCAGCTTCACCGTAAATAAATTTTCTTACACCAGCATAGTTAGGAAGATTTTTAGGAGTAACCTTAACAGTTTTAGACTTACCTTCTAATATTTCCTTTATTGCTTTACGTGTTAGATTAGCTATTTCTCTTTCAAGATTTCTAACACCAGCTTCTCTAGTATAATAGTGAATCAAATCACGTATAGCAGTTTCAGAAATTGACCATTCTTTCTCTTCTAAACCATGTTCCGATTTTTGCTTAGGCACAAGATGGCGCTCTGCAATTTCAATTTTTTCTTCCTCAGTGTAACCTGAAAGACGAATAATTTCCATACGATCAAGTAAAGGTCTAGGCATTCTCAAAGTGTTAGCGGTAGCAACAAACATGACATCAGACAAATCATATTCAACTTCTAAAAAGTGATCGACAAATTTTGAATTTTGCGCAGGATCTAATACTTCTAATAATGCTGAAGCAGGATCACCTCTATAATCAGCACCTATTTTATCAATTTCATCAAGTAAGAATACAGGATTTGAAGATTTGCATTTCTTCAATGATTGAATAATCTTTCCTGGCATTGCTCCAATGTAAGTACGTCGATGACCTCTTACCTCAGCCTCATCCCTTACACCACCAAGAGAAAATCTTACAAATTCTCTACCTGTTGCATCAGCAATTGATTTTGCAAGCGAAGTTTTTCCAACCCCTGGTGGACCAACTAAACATAATATTGGGCCTTTAAGCTTTTTAATCCGTTGCTGAACAGCAAGATATTCTAAAATTCGCTCTTTTACTTTATCCATGCCATAATGATCATCATCTAATATTTTTTTTGCTTCTTTTATATTAGATTTAGTATTATTATTTACACCCCATGGTAACGCTAACAAAGTATCCAAATAATTTCTTACAATAGTTGCCTCACCACCTGCAAGTGAATTCATAGACTTAAGTTTTTTAAGCTCACTTTGTGCTTTTTCTTTTGCTTCTTTACTGAGCTTAACTTTATTTATCTTTGTTTCATATTCATTTATATCGCTTTTAGAATCATCGCCACCTAATTCATTTTGAATAGCTTTGAGTTGCTCATTAAGATAATATTCTTTCTGAGTCTTTTCCATTTGCTTTTTGACACGTCTTCTAATTTTCTGCTCAGTATTTAAAACGCCAATTTCCCCTTGTATTAAACTTAGTATGCGTTCTAATCGCTTATTAATACTAAGAACTTCTAATATTGATTGTTTTTCAGGGATTTTTAAAAACAAATGTGACGCTATGATATCAGCTAATTGTCCAGGATCTTTTATTGCCACAAGCGAAGAAATAATATCTTGATTAATTCGCTTATTCAGCTTTGCATATTCTTCAAATTCTTCAAGTACAGTTCGCATTAGTATTTCAGTTTCAACTGAATCACCTTCGCTTTCCTTTAATTCATCTATTTCTGCTTCAAAGAAACTACCATTATCAATAAACTTTTTAATACGGATTCTTTTTCTAGCTTCTACTAATACTTTTACTGTACCATCTGGGAGTTTTAAAAGTTGCAATATATGCCCTAAGACACCAATTTGAAATATGTCCTCTTTTAGCGGGCTATCGTTATTTGCATCTTTTTGGGTTATTAAAACTATATTTTTATTATCACTAATTACATTCTCAAGAGCTTTTACAGATTTATCCCTTCCAACAAAAAGAGGAGCTACCATTCCAGGAAACATTACTATATCTCTGAGCGGTAACACTGCATACAAAGCTTTAGAGGTAGATTGCTTAGCCATTTAAACTTCTCTTAAATATTAATTACAAATAAAGTAAATTTTCTTAAACTCATAAATATCTGATAAGAGGCAAATTTTCAATCCGCCCTAATATCAAATTTGATCTAATGTTCTTTACTTTGAGATTATCTAAACGAATTAGATAATCTCAATATAACTTAAAATAAGGTTAGTAAGTATTAAATTCAACTATCATCTAATTTTTTGAATAAATTTTATGAAAGTTTATAAATAACCGATTGTAAAATTCCCCCTGCTTTGACAAATTCCATTTCATCAGCAGTATCTATACGGCATAATAAATCTACTGATATTTGGCTTCCATCTGCCCTATGTATAATACATGTAACATTTTTTTGTGGCATAACAGAATCAAGCCCTACAATATCAAACTTTTCATCACCTTTTAGCTTTAAATCATGTCTTGTTAATCCATTTTGGAACGTTAAAGGTATGACACCCATTCCAACTAAATTAGATCTATGTATACGCTCAAAACTCTCAGCAATCACCGCTTTTATCCCAAGTAAGAATGTACCCTTCGCAGCCCAATCACGTGATGAACCTGTTCCATATTCTTTACCTGCAACAATTACTAATGGTAGTTGCTCTTCTTTATATTTCATTGCTGCATCATAGATAGACATAATTTTACCATTATGATTTGCGTATCCACCTTCAGTTTCAGAAAGAAGCTCATTTTTAATTCTAATATTAGCAAATGTCCCTCTCATCATAACCTCATGATTGCCTCGACGAGCGCCATATGAATTGAAATCTTGTGGCTTTACACCGTTATTTTCAAGATAAGTTGCAGCAGGACTATTTTTTGCAATATTACCTGCAGGAGAGATATGATCAGTAGTTATACTATCTCCAAATATAGCAAGTAATTTTGCTCCTTTGATATCTGTAAGGGCAGAAGTTTTTTGTTTGATATTCTCGAAATATGGCGGATTATTTATGTAAGTACTCGTCTTATCCCAATTATATAATTCAGATTTATCGATTTTGATTTTTTGCCATTCTTCTTCGCCTTTGAATACATCTTGATACTCTGCTTTAAATATATTTTTGGTAATAAATTTATTCATATATTCTTGAATAAGCTCATTGCTTGGCCATATATCTTTCAAATATACCGGCTTCCCCTCTTTTGTAAAACAAATTGGATCTGTAGCGAGATTCAAATTTACTGTCCCAGCTAAAGCATAAGCTACAACTAGAGGCGGTGAAGCCAAATAATTAGCTTTCACTGCAGGATGTATTCTTCCTTCAAAATTTCTATTTCCAGATAAAACACTTACAGCTACTATTCCATTTTTATTTACTGTTTCTTCAATCGATTTATCTACTGGGCCAGAATTTCCAATACATGTAGTACACCCATAGCCTACAACATTAAATCCTAAATTGTCCAAATAGCTTTGTAACCCACTAATTCTTAAATACTTACTAACAACTTTTGATCCTGGTGCAAGTGAGGTTTTAACCCACGGCTTGCTGATAATTCCAAGTTCACTAGCCAATTTAGCTACCAGTCCTGCAGCAATCATAACACTTGGATTTGATGTATTTGTACAGCTTGTTATAGCTGCTATTATTACGTCACCACTTCCTATTTTATATCCTTTTTCTCCAACTTCATACTTTGTTTCAGTATCAGAAGTATTTTTAGTAAGACTTGGTAAATTACTTGCAAATGATTCTTTTACTTTGGAAAGGATTACTCTATCTTGAGGACGTTTTGGACCAGCCAAACTTGGTTCTATACTAGATAAGTCAAGTTCTAGAAAATCTGTAAATACAGGATCGTTACTGGTCTCATCCCTCCACATTCCTTGAGCCTTTGCATATGCCTCTACAAGCTCAATCCTATCTTCATCACGATTAGTAAGTTTAAGATAATTAATTGTTTCATTATCTATTGGAAAAAATCCACAAGTAGCGCCATATTCAGGCGCCATATTTGCGATTGTTGCACGATCTGCTAGTCTTAAATTATTTAAACCCTCACCATAAAATTCAACAAACTTATTTACTACACCTTTCTTTCTAAGCATTTCAGTTACTGTTAAAACTAAATCAGTTGCTGTTACGCCTTCTTTACATTTGCCTGTAAGTTTAAATCCAATAACATCCGGTAGTAGCATTGATAAACCCTGTCCAAGCATTGCAGCCTCAGCTTCAATACCACCTACTCCCCATCCAAGTACTGCAAGTCCATTTACCATAGTTGTATGACTGTCAGTTCCAACTAAACTATCTGGATAAGCAATTATTTCACCCTCTAAACTCTTTGTCCATACAACCTGTGCTAGATATTCTAAATTAACCTGATGACAGATACCGGTACCTGGCGGGACTACTCGAAAATTGTCAAACGCTTCTTGACCCCAACGTAAGAATGCGTATCTCTCATAATTACGTTCCATTTCTAGCTTTACATTTTTAGATAATGAATCTTTTGCAGCTGAATAATCCACTTGTACTGAATGGTCAATTACTAAATCCACAGGAGCCAAGGGATTAATTTTCTTTGCATCTCCACCTAATTTATTCATTGCATCACGCATTGCTGCAAGATCAACTATCGCAGGCACACCTGTAAAGTCCTGCATTAATACTCTTGAGGGGTAGAAAGCAATTTCATTTTTTGTCTCTAATTTACCCCAATTTGCTATTGCCTTAATATCTTCGGTTTTGACTATGCGCCCATCCTCATTTCTTAAAGCATTTTCTAAAAGAATTTTAATAGAATATGGTAATTTGTCGATACTTATATTTAACTCTTTAGCTGCTTTGTTTATATTATAATATTTATAGTTTTTATCTTTGATTTTTAGCTCGTCTTTACTGTTGAAACTATTTAAATTTATTATACTCATATTTACTCCGCTTATATTCAGTAGAAATCTAAAAGCTTTGTTTTAGATTTTAATTATAGATATTACGCATTATTAATTATATTAATTTAATTAATATTTATTTAACTAGGCTAAAATTTTTGAAAATATATTGTAAGTTTAAATATGATAATATTATAATATAACTATTAAAAATAGCTTTATTTTTCAAAATAATATAGATTCTATCATTACCTAATCACTATCTAAATGAATTTTTTTGAAGTTTTCTAATGCTTACATGTAATAATATTACTATCTCATATAATGAGAAGAAAATATTTCAAAATTTTGGACTCACAATTTATCCAAATTCTCTCCTTCTTATTCGTGGGGCTAATGGTAGTGGAAAAACCAGTCTACTCAAAGTATTAGCAGGTTTAACTATGCCCGCAGATGGGGAAATTTTATGCGAGTCAGTTAATATAAAATATAATTTTTTGCTTTACAAAGATTTAATAAATTACATAGGCCATTCTAATGCAGTTAAAAATAGATTAACTGTTATTGAAAATATTGAATTTTGGGCAAATCTTTACGGTCATACTGAACTTATCCTTGCTGCTATAAATTATTTTCAGCTTCAAGATTTTCTTGACGCCGAATGTGAAAAGCTTTCAGCTGGTTATAAACAAAGAGTTGCTTTATGTAGGCTTATTATAAGACCCTGTAAAATTTGGTTACTTGATGAACCTGAAACTAATTTAGATCAAAATGGGAAAAAATTATTATTAAATTTAATTTCCTCCAGAGTTGAACAAGGTGGAATAGTAATTATTAACACTCATAATAATATTGAATTAAGTAATATTTTAGAAGTAAATTTAGATGATTACAAAATAAATTACTAAATTTTAATTTCTTTTATTGATTAAAACAAAATATTATTATAAACATCAATACACAATATAAACAGTGAGTGAATTTTACCTATGACTTCTATTAATCCCAGTGTAAATCCAATAGCTAAAAATCTTATAATCTATGGTGTATTATGGATATTATTTAATAATTTTATCCTTTGCATACAAAGCGCAACAATTAAAACATTAGCTGCATCGCTTCATACTTTTCAAATTATATTTATATATAAATTCGTCGTTTTCTTATGTGTGATACCGTGGATTTTATATAAAGGAATCGGAAAGATTAAAACAAAAAAAATACACATGCATATAATAAGAGCTGCTTTAAGCTTAACTGGTGGCATGCTTTTCACCCAAGGCTTAAAACAGTTAAATTTAGCCGAATCGATGGCAATTGCATTCACTGAGCCCTTATTCTTAAGCGTGCTTGCAATTTTACTCTTAAAAGAAAAATATAATAAAATAACTCTAATTTCAATTCTCACCGGCTTTGTTGGAGCATTAATTGTTATTAGACCAGGCACTACAGCTTTTAGTTCGGGAGCTTTATGGGTTCTTTCTGCTTCTATAGTTTGGGCATTTGATAACTTAGTAATTAAGCAATTAGGTAAAACTGAAAGTTCAATACAATATGTATTTTACGTATCTTTCTTCTCAACTCTATTTGCAGCACCATTTGCTTTCGTAAAATGGCAAACAATACCAGATGCAATTGAATTTACTAAAGCAGGTATATTGCAAGGGCACTCTTTTAATATAAGTTTTATACTATTTACTCTCGCTCTTTATTATTTTGCCCATCTTCTTGCGGTGTTTAGAGCATTTAGATATGCAAATTTGTCAACTTTAGCTCCTTTTGATTTTAGTAGACTCGTAATTAGTAGTCTTATAGGATATTCAATATTTAATGATAAAATCGATCAATGGGTAGTTGTAGGCTCAATTATAATAATTGCTAGTACAGCACAAATAATTTGGAACAAAGAGCATCAAAAGTAATTTTTCCTTTATACATTAATTTCAAGAAAAGCCATCACTCTCATGATGGCTTTTCTTATTCCAATAGCTTTAAATATTTCAATTGATTTTATCCTTAATAACTTTACTTAAATTTTAATATATTTGACTTATTAATTAAATTGTGTTAACATATAAAGATTAATATTAAAAAAGAAGTTATTATGAAGCCAAAAAATATAATTAAATTTATTGGAAATTTAGCATTTTACTCTGCATTTCATCGATTGATTATATTCAAAAATATAGCTTTATTTGCAGCTAATATATTAATTAATATTTTTTCTTCTATAGGAATAAAAACTGGATTTATAAAAGATGCAAATTACTCAAATAATGTACGAACTTTCTGCCTAAGAGATTTTCATCAATTAAATAGTTTGATGGAGGAACCTCTTAAAAAACTTTCCGCTGACAAAAGAACATTATATAATATAATTATAAGCAACACTAATTTTAGCATTGATTATTCAAAAGGATATGAAGAAAATTTAAAATCTAAAGCCAAAATTATTGAAGTAATTTTCAATTTAATTAATAAAAACGATGAAAAAACTAATCTCATCTTAGCTAGTCTTTTTACTCCTACAAAATCAGCTAAAATTACATTTATCGACAGAAAATATGTTTCTAATATAAATAATTATATAGTTTCCAGTACAATTATAGATTCCAAAAACGATAGAAAGGAAACCTTTATTTCTTTAAATTACGATAATCGAAACGTTGAAGCAACTCTTACGAAAGAACTTACTCTCCTGTTTTGTCATCAGAAATACGGTAAGTATTACAATATTAATGATGCAAAAAAATCTATGAGCTATTATGTACAAGCTTGGCATAAGTTAGAAGATTTTTGGGCCTATTTAATGAACAATTCAAAAGTTAATTATCCTAATCAATTTAAGGAATTATCTTCAATAGATTATAACAATCAAGATTTTAGTATTTTCAACCCCTATAATTTTTATGATAGCACAACGCGTAAAGGATTTAAAGAAGCTGGGTTAAAAGATGGCATATTTACTAGGGCAAGCTATTTTGAGTCTTTGATATACAAGCCTTTTATGTTCCATATTTATTCACCGTGCGAACAAATTTATAATAAAATTAAATCTAATATTAATCTTGATCATGCCTCTTATTGGGCAAAGAAAAATGAAGATTTAATAGATAGCATCACACCATCCTTAAACTCTGCATCTACATCAGAAAGTAAACAAGAGGGTAAAGATCAAAAATTCGAAAATCTATTTATTAAAGAAATTAGCAAGTTGCCCAAAAAAGATAGGCATGCACAGACATTTGCAAAAATTTCTGAAGCTAGAGCTTTATTTGGCGACGAATATGTTAAAAACAAAATTAAAAATTTATATAGCTTATACGAAAGACAATTAGTTAATACAAGCGGACAATCTATAAGAAGGTAAGATTCTACTAGAGCTAGTTCAGTATGATTTTTATATAGGCTTTGCTTTGCAGGCGCATATTAAAATTATAATGAATTAGTTACTTTACAAGAATATCAATAATGTTAAACCCATTTCTTCTTTTCTTGGCTTAACGTATCATTTTTAATCGCTTCTCTAATTGCCTTCATTAATCTGTTCATAAAATGTACATTATGACTTGTAAGCGCTTGCATTCCAAGCATTTCCTGAGCTTTAAACAGATGATGAATATATCCTTTTGAAAAGCTTTTACATGTTGAGCAGGTACAAGTAGGATCAATTGGCTGATCGTCAGTTTTAAACTTATTATTTCTTAGGTTAATATGTTCTTTGCCATTTTCTGTTAGCTCTAAAAACTTTGGAACAAGTGCTCCTCCATGACGAGCAAGCCTTGTTGGATGCACACAATCAAATGTATCAATTCCAGCTTCAACACCATTAAAAATATCGCTAATTCCTCCGATACCTAGTAAATGTACCGGCCTATCTTTAGATAACATACTCATAGTGACACTTACAATATCATGCATTTGAGATTTGCTAGCACCAAGTGAGCCCCCTATAGCATGAGCAAAAAACGGTTGATTATTTACAAAATCTGCTCCTTCTTTCCTGAGATCTTCATATATGCCACCTTGAATTATTCCATATAACGCTTGACTATAATCATTTTTACGTTCGAATTCTTTGAGCGACCTTACTGCCCAGCGATGAGACATATGCATAGATTTTTCTGTATATTTTTTATCAACATGGAAAGGCGTACATTCATCAAGTACAACTATGAGATCTGCACCCAAATCCCTTTGTACGTCAATAGATTTCTCCGGAGTTAAAAGATGATATGATCCGTCAATATAAGATTTAAACTTAGCACCTTCTTCTGTTATTTTAAGCAAGCTTTTAGTCTGATTCATCATTCTCTTGCCTTTTACCTCATTTGCAACAGAGCCATGACCAAGACTAAAAATTTGATACCCGCCTGAATCGGTAAACATAGGGCCATTCCAACCCATCATTTTATGCAAACCCCCAAGTGATTTTACAATTTCAGATCCTGGCTGCAACATTAAATGATAAGTATTAGAAAGAATAATTTGAGTATTTTCTTCTTTCATTTGGTGAGTTGTTAGGCCTTTAATTGCTGCTTTTGTTGCACAAAAAATAAAATTTGGAGTTTCGACTATTCCATGAGGCGTAACAATTTCTGCAACTCTGGCATGGGATTTTTGATCATGATGGAGAATGTTAAACTTAAAATTAGGATACATATGATTTTTTATTAAATTTTAAAAATAAGTAAAATACAGGTATATTAATAATGGCCACAGTAACTTGAATTATATAGGCACCGGTAATATAAGTTGAGAATAATCTATGCCAGTCTACTTCATTGTGAGCGAGAATTTTCCAAGCAAATAAATTAAATAATACTGAATCAAGCATTGCTGCAATGGCAATTGAAGTAAAGCTACGCAACCATAGATGAGAGTTTTTTGTAAGTTTCTTCAGCTTAGCAAATATTAAAATATCGCTCAACTGACTTATGCAATAAGCAAATAGACTTGCAACTAAAATAGATAGGCTTGGTGAAAAGATGAGCATTAATGCATTATGGGCTTCATTAAAATGTTTTGTATCTTCATTCAAATTATTGCTTAAAGGTTTTAAACCTAGGGCTGGCATCATAAGTACTAGCAATAATATTATTGCACCAAAACTAAGATAAACTGCCTTTTTAGCTGATTGTGGACCATAAATTTCTGTAAGCATATCATTTGCTAAAAATATAGATGCAAACGTAACCGTTCCAAGCGCTACTGGTTCATTATACCATGAAAATTCTACTGCTTTTAGAACTTGTAGATTACAGGCTATAATTGCTATGGATATATATAAATATAAACCGAATTTTTGCCAGAATCTAAATAGTATAAAAATTGAAATATAGCATATGATAAGATTTATAATCCAAACATACTCTGGCCTTACATAATGTAAATAATGAATAAGCTCATTTAAATTTAGGTCGAACATTTTGCGGGAGGAATAAAAGATAAAATGGCTCCCCGGGCCGGATTCGAACCAGCGACCAAGCGGTTAACAGCCGCTTGCTCTACCACTGAGCTACCGAGGAAAATTATTATGAAATTGTTTATAGCAAATCAAATTAAATTTTGCTAGCATTATTTTTAAATTTTTTCAAAAAATTTGATTCTGCTATTTATAACGTGCTTTATCAAGATTTTTTACTATTTTACAGCTTATTTCTGAACTTATTAAATCTTGGCATATTTTTTGGCCTTCTGACTGATTACTAATAGGCCCAATCTGAATAGCAGAAATTTTACTATTATTTATCGGTTTAACTATCTTTACCCTATAATTCTTGCCTCTAATTAATTTTGCTATTTCTTCAAATTTCGAATTTGCCTCTATTCTATTATAGTAAGGTGTCTCAATCCAGTAAGGGGAATTATTTAATAACATTAATTTCGCATTATTAGCTTCAGATATAATTTGTTCATTAGGAATGGCATTTTTAGATTGTAGAACCTTTACTGAAGCAGCATAACTTCTATTGCCCTCGCCTTCCTCTGGAATATAAGGCTCTTTTATATTAACTTTTTCTGATTCAACTTCTGTTGGTGCATTTTCTATCGGTGCCTTATTATTAGCAATAATATTTATAGTTTGATCATTCCCTTTATTTAAGTTTGAATCTCTATTTTCAATAGTATTATCATCAGTATTAAGCCATGGAGTATTATCTATTTCTTTAGCGCCATTATTCGAAATATGAGCTTCTGCTTTAAGTATTGGCAGGGAGGGTTCACTAGGATTACTTTCCATATTATCTGTTACACTAATTTCAAACTTACTTTGCTTGTTATTAGAATCCTTAGATAAAGTCATAGTATCTTCTTGCTCGGAATGCTGTCTATTTACAGCTATATTTTTACTTAACGATTCATCTTGAGCGATGAAATCGCCGTTAGTAATAATAGCTAAATCTTCTTTTGCAATATTTTCTAATTCTTTATTTTTATTATCCTTATGCTCTGCATTGTGTATTTTAGCATTAAGATTATTATTAACATTACTTACTTTAGATATTACAGCTTGAGAAGCTGTATTAGTCTCTGGGCGCTCTCCAGATGATACTTCAGTTTCATTATATGTATTATTATTCTTATTAAAACTATTTTCTAAGATTGACATAACTTTATCATTGTTTTTTAGTTTGGCAAAGCTTAAAAGCTTTTGTTTTTCTTCTGCATTAATGCTTTCAAAAACTTTGTTTTTAGAAAAAATTTCCACTATATTTGTATTGTTATTTAAAATTGCTTGGCTTGTTGCAGATTGTCCCCATTTATTCAACTTCAAGGGATCAGCCTTAGCATTTAATAGTAATTTAGCAATTTGGGGAGATTTTAATGAAGCTGCCCTCATAAGAGGTGTCCATCCGTCATTATCCTCAATATCAATGTCTATATTTTGATTAATTAATATTTCTACTAAATTTTTATGCCCCATTCTAGTAGCTATATGGAGCGCCGTTGCTCCTCCAATATCTACCGCTTCAGCATCTGCTCCAAGCTCGAGCAACAACTTTATAATTTTTTCATTTCCATTGAAGGCTGCCCTCATTAGCGGCGTTATGCCAAACTTGCCTCTTGCATCAATAGCAGCGCCATTTTTAATAAGATTTATTGTTTCATCTATATTGTTGTTATTTACTGCTTGAACAAGGTCATTATTATATGAAAAACCTTCATTAGCAAAAACTATATTACAAAACTTAATATTTAAACAAAATAATAAGGCTATAAATATTATTATAGATTTTTTGTAATATCTGATCATAACAAGAAGAATATTTTCTATATAAGTGGAGGCTGGAGCCGGAATCGAACCGGCGCGTAGCGGATTTGCAGTCCGCGGCAGTACCACTTTGCTACCCAGCCATAAATGTTTTTTATTGTTTTGGAATACTAATATCCATATAATGAAAGTTTTTTCAAGTAGATTTATCATAATCTGTATAATTTTTTGCTTTTTAAAAAATTTATTATTAAAATTATTGCTAATTATCAAATATTTTATTAAATAATTACTAAAAAATTTGTTTAAAATATTATTCAACCCCTGAATCATATCTGATATTTATGTTTTCTTAATATATTTAACTTAAAACATATGTGTTAATAAATATTTTACGGGTTATAAATTATTTTAACTATAGAGCTTAAAGAAAAATTATACTATGCTTTTATTACTAAAGATAACTTCTATACGGAACTTACTCATGAAATTTAATGGAAAATATTTAATTACTTTGATATTATTAAAGTCTTTCCTGACCCCTGCTTTAGTGTCTGCTACAACTTTAGAAGAAGCGTTAATACAAACTTACAACACTAATCCTAATATGTTGGCTGACAGAGAAGAGTCGAAAGCTAATGATGAAGTTATTATACAAGCAATTGCAGAATTCCTTCCTAATATAAGCTCGGGAATTAGAAGATCAAAAAATTTTTCTAATGCAAAAATTAGCAATGAAAATCTACAAAAAAATCTTTACGACAGAACAGATTATACTAATCATCAAGAAATAACCTTAGAACAATCACTGTTCAATGGTGGCGCAAGCTTATTACAAATAAAAATTGCAAAGAAATTTATTGAAGCAAGTCGTGCACAGTTAGCTGAGAAAGAACAAAAAGTTTTTTTAAATGCTATTAATGCATATATTAATGTTCTTTCTACTGCAGAAAAAGTTAAAATATACCAAAATAGCGTTGAATTACTGAAAAAGCATCTTGAATCAATCGAAGATAGGTTTGCTTTAAACGATGTAACTCGTACTGATTTAGGCCAGGCTAAGGCTAGATTTTCTCAATCATTAAGTGAGTTAACTAAAGCTCAAGGAGCACATACTAATGCAAAAAATACTTACGAAGCAATAGTAGGTCTAAAAGCTGAGAATTTAGAAACATTAAAAGATATAGAGGATACTCCACCCAGCTTAGATGATGCAATTAAATTGTCCTTGGTTAATAACCCATCTATTATTTCAGCAAGATTAATGACTGATATAGAAGCAAATAAAATATTACAAAATGTTACACGATTTGCACCAAGAGTTACACTTCAAGCATCTCTTTCGAGAGATATTAGCCCTAACTACTCTTATAGCTATGAGGTTAATAGACCTATTGAGATTAAAACTCGCAATAAGCAAGCTACTATTAATTTAGAATTGCCTCTTTATCAAAAAGGATTAGAATATCAAGCAGTGCGTAAACAAAAACATTTATACCAAAAAAGCAAAAACGAGTTACAAGCTGAAAATAATAAACTTATAAATGAGACAATGAAAACTTGGGAAGATATAAATTTATATAATTCTATTTTAAAAGCAAGTATTGACGGTATTGAATCTGCAACAATTGCCCTTGAAGGAGTAACCCAAGAGGCCCAATTAGGACAACGCACGACCTTAGACGTTTTAGAAACAGAACAAGAGTTGCTGAAATCACAGCTAACTGCGCTTGATGCAAGATATAATAAAATTATGAATATTTATGCACTTAAATCACATTTAGGTATTTTGACAGCTCGTAGCATGAACTTATCTACCACAATATATGATCCTAAAGTTCATTATGATAAAATCAAATTTAAAATAATAGGATTTTAATAAGCAATGGACGAAAATTTAAATACTACTGACCCAACTAATGCCTCAATGCAGCAAATACTACAAAGTATTAGAGGCGTAATTTCAGGAGATGAAACATTGTCAGAAAAAGAAGATGAAGTATTGGAATTAACTGAAGTAGTTAACGAAGATGGATCAATAAGTAGTTTATCCCCTGCTCAATCTACTGCCTCATCCTCTAGTAATGATGTGTTGAGCAATATTGATAACGCACTCGGAATTACAAATAGCATCCCAGCTTCAATAGATAATGATAGTAATTTTCCTAGCACCGCGGAATCATCTTCTACTCCTCAAACAAATGAATCAATTGATGATTTATTCAATACACCTAGCCCTAGCGTAGAAACTATCGACCAAAAGCTTGAAGAAATTGATAAATCTAAAATTTCTAACACTGAAATAGCTAGCGAAAATACTGCAAAAACTTCTGATAACCATTCAGAACTTGGAACGTCTTCCGAAATTTCATTAGATCAGAATTCTACCAATTCTGATATTTCAAAAAATCTAGAAAACTTGCAAACTTCAACAGAAGAAGCAATAAAAGTAAAATCACGCTTAATTTCTGATCAAGCCGCAAATGTTTCTTCTGAGGCCCTAAAAATGCTTGTTAAAACTGTATCAAAACCTATAACTGATGGTTTAGCTTTTAGATCCGGGACGACTTTAGAAGATTTAGTGATAGAACTTATGAAACCTTATTTGAGTAATTGGTTAGATACTAACCTTCCAAATATTGTAAAACATTTAGTAGAAAAAGAAATTCAAAAATTAATACCTAAAGATGAAGATTAAAAACTATATTGCTTTATTTGTATTTTATCTACTTAGCGCTGTTTACGGGCTTGCGTCGAATAATGAATTATCCTCCGAGTTAAGTTCAACTTCTAATAATTTGAATGCAGAGTTAAAAACAATTATTGAAACTGAAAAATCTGATGATGATTTTTCCGAACTATACGATGTTGAACCTATTGAAAGTGATTTAAACTCTGCTAAAGATATAGAAAACATTGTAAAACGCCATAAATATAACAAAATTCAAGAAGATTTAGCAAAAAGAAAGAAAATTGATACGTTTCTTAACCTGAATTATAAAACACAAATTCAAGATAGCAAAATTTATTTTAATTCATATGACCGCAATAATTTACACTTACCTAAAATGCATAATTATCAATCAGAAGCCTTTATGGCTGTAGAACAGGATAATTTAAATTTACTGCAAATGTTATTACCTTACATTGAACTTAACAAAACTAATGATGCCGGCAAAACTTTATTAGATATTGCTAAAGAGCATAATAATATTGCTATTATAAATTTCCTTACTCAAAAAGGTGCTAAGATTCATTATACAAATATTAACTCTTAAAACCAAATTTTACTAATGGATATTGCAAAACCCTTATTACAAATATCTATTTTAACAATATTTCCCGAAATATTTCCTGGTCCTTTAGCTTGTTCACTCGCAGGTCAAGCACTTAAAAATAATTTATGGTCTCTAAATATATTTGATATTAAAGAATTTGGCATAGGAAGACATTTCTCTGTAGATGACAAACCGTACGGAGGGGGAAATGGCATGGTAATGCGTCCTGATGTAATATCTAATTGTTTAGATAAAGCAATAACTTACCATTCTTCTCCAAAAATCATTTACATGTCTCCTCATGGTAAAATACTTGATCAATCAAAGGTTAGAGAATTAAAGGAACAAAAAGAATTGATTATTATTTGCGGCAGGTTTGAGGCAATTGATCAGCGTATATTGAATGAATATAATATAGAAGAAATAAGTTTAGGTGATTTTATTTTGTCCGGAGGAGAAGTAGCAGCTTTTCCGTTAATCGATGCTTGTATAAGACTAGTTCCGGGCGTATTGAAAAACAGCGAAACTGTTAATGAAGAAAGCTTCGGGGAAAAAGAACCTTACTCATTTTTACTTGAATACCCTCAATATACTCGACCTGAAAGCTGGAGGAAACATCAAGTTCCTGAAATATTGTTATCTGGTAACCATAATAAAATTAAAGAATGGAGATTAAGACAAGCTGAAAACTTAACAAAATCAAAAAGAAAAG
>JBKBYG010000011.1:19939-48913 GCA_046313435.1 Alphaproteobacteria bacterium | reverse complement strand
TAATCCACTCCATAATCATCGTAATCATCATCTAACAGATATCTATCATTAGAATCAAAATCTTCATTAAAATTTTTTACCTTTTTAGTTTTTTTTACCATTACTATCTCCTTTTTTTATTAGTTTAATTTTATATTAAAATTTTTTAGCAGTCAATTAATATTTTAATTTTATTAAAATTTATTGTAATATTGTCTTTAGGTTAAGATGTTTATTATTTGTTTTATATTTACTCATAAAATAGTTATTAATTTATTAAGACAAAAATAAAATATTATATAAAATTTTTATTTTCCTAAATTATGTTTTTAAAAAAATTTATACACTTACAGAATTATGCTTTTTAACTAGCTTAGTTCTTTTTACAAAATTATTGTTAGAAGTTTCCGAATTAGATACAGGCTTAACCAGCTGTAAATTCTTTAAAAACTCAATTTTTTGCTTATTAGATTCACCAATTGCGACTATAGCTAGCTCAAGTGAATTACAATCTTTAATTGATTTTGATTGTATATATTTATATATATTTTTTGCATATTCATTTGCTCTCTCCTTAATAGTTTCGTCATTATTATTATCAATTAAAGCTAGCATCAAACTAATTGGTTCGATCAAATTTTTTGATAAATTAGGACATAGCTCTGAAATAGAATTAAAAAAAATATTTGTGTTTGGTATATTTAACATTTCTACCCTTAATTAATTTATATGTATAAAATAATTATAAAAAATTAAAAAAATATTAAATAAGAATTGCGTAGCTTTTTTCGATCCTATAAAAGTAAAATTATTACATTTTAGGAGTAAATTATATGAATAATAATCACGATATACCTGTTCGCTTGAGAAGACTGAGATATCATCCTACTGTCAGAAGTTTAATAAGAGAAACAAAAGTTACTATTGAAGACTTAGTACTACCTATTTTTGTAAAATCTGGATTTAAAATAAAAAACCCTATTTCTTCAATGCCAGGACATTTTCAATATAGTGTTGATATGCTAGAAGAAGAAATAAATACGATATTAGATTTAGGTATTACTACAATAATTGTTTTTGGTATACCTGAATTAAAGGATGAGTTAGGTAGTGACTCCTACGACCAAAATGGAATAGTACAACAAGCAGTAAAAAAAATTAAATCTATTGCTCCAAATCTGTTGGTAATATCAGATATATGCCTGTGTCAATATACTGACCATGGACATTGTGGAATTTTAAAAAATCACGACAATATTTACAATGTCGATAATGATTTAACTTTAGATATACTTGCCAAGCAAGCAGTTAGCCATGCTGCCGCGGGTGCAGACATATTAGCACCAGCAGGAATGATCGATGGAATGGTAGCAGTAATACGCAAAGCTCTCGACGAAGCAGGATTTAGTAATTTACCAATTTTAAGTTATTCTGTAAAATATAAATCGGCAATGTATGGTCCATTTGGCATTGCAGCTGAAGGAGCGGCCAAAATTGGAGATAGAAGCACTTATCAGATGGATCCTGCAAATAGTAATGAAGCAATTCGCGAAGCTATGTTTGATATTGAGGAAGGCGCAGATATGCTCATGATTAAGCCTGCACATACATATTTGGATATTATATATAAAGTAAAAGAAAATTTTCCCTACATTCCTGTTGCAGCTTATCAGGTTAGCGGAGAATATTCTATGCTCAAAGCAGCCTTTCAAAATGGTTGGCTAAAAGAGAAAGATACGGTTTTCGAAGTTTTAACTTCAATTAAAAGGGCTGGGGCAGATTTTATAATCTCTTATTTTACAAAAGATGTGGCTAAATGGTGCAAATCCGAACTCAATGAAAAATAAAAAAATATTTCTTTTAATTTTACTATTTATACTTTTATTTTTAATCTTTACTAATAGGAATGACATGGACTCCCCTAAAGCAAAAAAACATGAACATATAACTGAGCTTCATAATGAAAAAATTATTGATAATTATTCTTGGTTAAGGGCGAAAGATTGGCCAAATCACATTGATGAAGATATACTCCAATATCTTAAAGAAGAAAATAACTATTATAATAAAGTGATGGCTCCTCATAAAAAGCTTGAAGAAAAGTTATTCAATGAGATGAAAGGAAGAATAAAATTAGCTGATGAATCTGTACCAATTAGACATGATGATTTTTTCTATTATAGTTACACTACAGAAGATTCACAATATCCAATCTATTGCCGTAAAAAAAATTTATTAAGTAATGAAAATGAAGTAATTTTTGATCAAAATAAAGAGGCAGAAGGGCATAAATTTTTTACTGTGGGAGATTTTTCAGTAAGTCCTAATCATAAATTACTTGTTTACTCTGTTGACTTAAATGGTAGTGAAAGATATTCAGTAAAAATAAAAGATTTATCGACTAATCAAATTTTATCAGATGAGATTAATAATGTAATTGGAGATATATACTGGCATAGTAACAATTTAGGTTTCTTTTATACAGAACTTGATGAAAACTGGCGTGCTCGAAAGGTTTATTATCACCTTTTAGGCACAAAGCAGCAAGAGGATAAACTTTTATATCATGAAAAAGATGATAAATTTAGTCTAGGCATAGATAAATCAGCTAGTAAGAAATATATTTTCATTGAAACTTCTAGTTATACTAATAATGAAATATATTATATTTCTCTAGAAGACCCAAGCTTAACACCTGAATTAATATTTGAACGTAAAGCTAATCATTTTTACTATGTAGATCATCATAGTGAATATTTTTATATTCTTACAAATGATAAAGGAAAGAATTTTAGACTTGTTAAAACTCCTATAGACAATATTGAAATTAACAATCTGCATGAGCTTATAGCCCATAATCAGAATATATATCTAAATGAATTTTACCTATATAGAAATAACTTGGTAATTGCATCAAAGCAAAATGGTTTATCGAATATAACAGTTAGTGATTTAAACTATAAAAACCCAAAATCAATAGATTTTTTTGACCCTGCATATACAGCCCAAGTAATTTATACTGATTATGATGATGATAATCTTAGATTTAATTATGCTTCATTAAACACTCCAGATTCAATTATAGAATATAATTTTACCACAGGTGAACAAAAAATTGTTAAAGTTAAAGAAATACCAAGCGGTTTTGATAAAAATTTATATAAAGTAGAACGAGTATTTGCAAAAAATGGTGATATTGAAGTACCTATTTCATTAGTATATAGAAAAGATAAATTTAAAATGGGAGAAAATCCTTTATATTTATATGGTTACGGTTCTTATGGAATTGCAATCGCACCAACTTTTAAAAACAGTATTTTTTCTCTTATTGATCGGGGATTTGTATATGCTATTGCCCATATCAGAGGTGGTGATGATTTAGGATATGAATGGTATGAATCAGCGAAATTTTTAAATAAAAAGAGAACATTTGAAGATTTTATTGCTTGTGCAAAATACTTAATTACTCAAAATTATACATCTAAAGGTAATATTGTAATTTCAGGAGGCAGTGCTGGTGGTATGTTAGTTGCAGCAGCTGTTAATATGGAGCCTGATCTATTTAAGTTAGTTATTGCAAAAGCACCTTTTGTTGA
Source organism: Alphaproteobacteria bacterium (assembly GCA_046313435.1). GTDB lineage: Bacteria > Pseudomonadota > Alphaproteobacteria > Rickettsiales > Arcanibacteraceae > JBKBYG01. Next base: position 45,338 of record JBKBYG010000011.1, on the reverse strand, counting down.
TGTATTAAATACGATGCTTGATGAAACCTTACCTTTAACGCCAGGTGAATTTTCAGAATGGGGTAATCCAAAAGACAAAGATTATTATTCTTATATTAAATCATACTCACCTTATGATAATATAAAAAAAATGTTTTATCCTCCTATGTATATCAGTGCTGGCCTTTACGATCCAAGAGTTACTTATTGGGAACCTGCTAAATATGTTGCAAAACTTAGAGAATATAAAACGGATAAGAATTTATTACTTTTTGAAACGAATATGGAACAAGGCCATAAAGGAGCTTCAGGAAGATTTGATTATCTATTAGAAATTGCAAAAGAATATAATTTCATATTGAAAATTCATAATATTCATAATTAGATGAAATATTTGACTATAATCTATTTAAAGCTATTATATAATTTTAGAATATCAAATTATTATTAGAAAATTTATATAGATAAAAATTATAGTTATTAAAATTCTTCCTTGAAAATTTTAATATTAGCTATATTATTCACGTTTTTTTCATTAATGAAAGAAATCTGCATTAAATAAAAATCTAACATAAATGTTACATAGGTATCAAATGGACAAATTCCCTATTACTATAGAAGGTTATAATAGACTTGGTGAAGAATTGAAAAATTTAAAGAGTATTGATAGACCTGCCATAAGTCGTGCAATATCAGAAGCAAGGGAACTTGGAGATTTATCAGAAAATGCTGAATATCATGCTGCGCGCGAAAGACAAAGCTTTATTGAAGGTAGGATAATGGATCTTGAAGATAAATTAGTGAGAGCAGAAGTAATTGATGTCAGTAAATTATCAGGAAATTCAATAAAATTTGGCGCAAAAGTGAAATTAGTCGATGAAGATACCGAAGAAGAAAGCTCTTATCAAATCGTTGGAGAATATGAGGCTGACCTTTCAAAAGGACTTATATCAATCTCCTCACCTTTAGCACGCTCTTTAATAGGCAAAACCCTTGGTGACTATGTGGAAGTTATTACCCCAAAAGGCACAAAAGCTTACGAAATCCTTAGTGTAAATTACGCGTAAACTGCCAATTTATTTTAATCTAACTCTTTCTATTTTTGGTATAGGCTAATTTTGGCTTGAATTACATTAAGTAAATTTCATATTTATGCACTGCTTAAAAGCAAGAATGAGTATACTCATGATTATGTGACTTCAATTCTTGCTTTAATTATAAAACATACCCAATGTTACTCGTAATTAAAGTAAAAATTTCGTTATGAGACTCTTTTATTTAATTTACAGGTCTTTATTGAACTTAAACATATGGATAATTTTTAATCAGTATAGGTTTAACTTTTGTATCCTGTACGACAATCTTGTTCATTAAATCTTAATTCCATTTTCTTGAAAAAATTAATAAATTAATATTAAGCCCTAAATATTTCAATTATTAACAGTTTAGTAAATATTTTTAATATTTTAGATAAATTTGTAAAAAATTACTTTACATACTAGTTAATAATTGCTATATTATGTTAATAAAGTTTAAATATTAATATTGGTTATGATTATGACACAAAAAAATGAAATTATAGTATCTCTTGAAGATTTAAAAGAGTTTAATGCACCTAAAAAGAATACATTGGATAATAATTTTCATGATTTTCTAAAAAATAAGTATTTTTCTAATCAAACAGTTGAAATAACCCCAATATTTGAACAGACAATCTTTGAGCAAAAAATCACTTTAGAAAATATCAATTTTGAAGGATGTATTTTTAATAATATCCTTTTTGATGGTAAAAAGGTTAATTTAAAGAATATAAATTTTGCAGGTGCTAATTTTATAAACAGTAAATTTATAAATAACATTAAATTAATTAATGTTAATTTTGGCTCAATAGATTTATCACAAAAATTATTTGAAAATGCAGATTTAAGTAAAGCTAAATTTGATCCTACTAACTCTAATATATTTATGTATCAAGTTACGAACAAGCAACTTAATGAATATCTTAAATTAAAAGCTACAAATTTTGAAATTGGAAGTTTAAATGACTATTTAAGCAATATTTTAAGACATAGATATCCTGAAAATACTATTATTGTTGCAGATTTCAGTAATAAGACTATTGCAAATCTTGATTTAAGTAATGCAGATTTTACAGGTAGTAACTTTACAGCTACTAAATTTAAAAATATTGTAGGGCAAAATACTGTTTTTAGAGATTGCGAATTCGACAATGCGTTATTTGAACAAACAGCATTGAAATTTCCAGACTTTAGAGGATCATGCTTAACAAAAGTTACCGGGGAAGCTGTGCTCATCAATGCTAAACTTAGCTTAAGTGAATCTTCAGAAATTGGAATCGCTTATGATGAAGATGATTTTGATCAAGTTGGACCTTATACAGTATTTAAAGATAAAACAGAATTAGGCTTTATAAGTAAAAATATATCAATTGAAGGTGCAGAATTAGATCCTTGTTATGTAAAAGGCTCGGGTAACACATCTATATTAGCTTCACAAAAAATATCTTTATTTGAAATTGATGTATATCTTAAGTACTGTAATGAAAACGCAAAGGAAATCAAATCTTTTAAAGATTTTTATACAAAAAGACATGGTTTAGAAGGCGATAATGCAAATTTTATTCCTGATTTTTCAAGATTGGATTTATCTGGCAGAGATTTCAGTAATAGTAATTTCACAAAATGTAATTTTGCTTATGCAAATTTTGCAGAAGCAAAATTAGAAAATGCCAATTTTGAAGGAAGTAATTTTACTGGTGCTAATTTATCGGGCAAAAGCGCAACAAGACTCTCATGGTTTAACTATAAACTATGGGGAGAAGATAAATATCTAAATGCTAAAGGTGCAAATTTTAATAATTGTAATCTTACGCTTGCAAAATTTGACTATATAAATTTAGAAGGCGCACAAATGCATAATATTATTGCTAAAAGCGCAAGCTTAGTAGCTTCTATATTAAAAGGCGCAATAGCTCCTAATGCTATATTTAAATATGGAATTTTAGATAGAGTAAATGCTGCGAATTTACAAGCACCTAAAGGAAATTTTAATTCCGCATCTGCTTATAAAGGGAATTTCCATAAAGCAAATTTGAAAGGAGGAAATTTTGATGATGCAGAATTTTCAAGCGCTGATTTGTCTGAAGCTGACTTAAGCAATGCTTCGTTAGTTCATACAAATTTGATGTTAGCTGATTTAAAGAAAGCTAAACTGAAAGGAGCAAAATTAAATGCTGATATAAGCGGAACCGATTTAAGAGGCACGGATTTAGAAGATTGCGATATTAGTAATTTATTTTATGAAGGGGCAAAGGTTACTAACACTAATATAGATAAAGCCATCCCTTCTAAAATACGAGAAGAATTGAAAACTGAACAAATTATGCAAGAAAAAAATGAAATTATACAGGAGAATTTTGGTTCAACTCTAGGATTTATTTATAATGTAATTAAGAGCTTCATTCCAGAAGATTATCAAAATGAAATGGATAATTTTTTACATAAAGTTTTAAATAATAAAAAACTGTTTGCATTTTGTATTGTAGCCTCTCTTATTATAGTACCTGCTGTTGTGAGTAGCTTGATATCAGCTGCATTTCCTGCAGTAATAGCAGGTTTAGCGATTAGCGTTTTTTCATTACCAGCAACACTTACTGGATTATTTGTAGGATTTAAGATCGCAGATAATATGGTTGATATATTCGAACAAAATGATAAAGCTAGTTTAGAGCAGATTAAAGAAAACACTATATCATCCGACGAGAAATCTCATACTAGCAATATTATTGAAGCCTCAATAAAACCAACTAGAGAATATAGTTTTGTAGATAGAATTAATTCTCCAACTTGTATCGGACCTGCTCTTTAAAAAAAATGCCTAGGATCTGTATTATGATTCTAGGCTTTTTATAGTATAGTTTTTTAAGTTGAAGTTCTAACGTCGTTGTTCATTCGCTCAAACTTCAAATCAAACTACTATATACCTAAAGGATAATATTTAAAACCCTGTTTAATTATATTATCCTTATTAAGTATATTCCTTAAATCAATAATTACATTATTTAAAACTATATCTTTTACAGAGGCGAAGTCAAAACCTTTAAATTCTTCCCATTCAGTCAATATAATTATTGCATTTGTATCATCGCAAGCCTCTGTTATATTTTTAAAATAACATATCTTATTACTATAAATTTTCTTTACATTTTCTATTGCCACGGGATCATATAAATTAACAATACTCCCTAAATTTATAAGTTCTTCTATTATTTTTAAAGCAGGACTTTCTCTTATATCATCAGTATTAGCCTTAAAGCTTGCACCTAAACAAGTGATTTTTTTTCTTTTAATAGTTCCATCCAAAATTTTTAAAATTTTATCAGACATGTTTTTTGTACGAATCCTATTTGCTTCAATTACAGCACTAACGATCATAGAAGGCCTATTTGCATCCACAGATAATTTATTTAGTGCCAAAATATCTTTTGGAAAACATGAACCGCCAAAACCTGGGCCAACTTTCAAAAACTTTTTACCAATTCGGTCATCAAGTCCCATTGAAGTAGCAACATCCTCAATATTTGCATTATAATATTCACAAAGGTCTGATATTTCATTAATAAAAGCAATTTTAGTCGCTAAAAAAGCATTTGCAGCATATTTAGCAAGCTCTGCTGAATTAGGATCAGTAAAAAATATTGGTATATTCTTCTCAATAAATTTTTTATAAACTATTTCAATAATTTCTTTAGCATTATCACTATTGAGACCAATTAATGTCCTAGCAGGATTGAAGAAATCATGAACTGCAAAACCTTCTCTTAAAAATTCTGGATTTGAAATTATTTCGACTTGAGCGTCAGGTAACTCTTGTTGAAAGATCTTACATATATTGTTATTAGTATTTACAGGCACAGTTGATTTTATAACAATATAAGCTTTTGTAATATTGCAGCTAATTATATCTCTTACAGCTTGATAAAGATAACTTAAATTAGCACTCCCATCCTCATTTTCTGGTGTTCCTACCGCCAAAAATATTATATCAGTATTAAATATATAAGGTTTTAGATCATTATGAAAGCTAAGTCTATTTTCTCTAATATTTTTTTGAACTAGCTCAAGTAATCCTGGCTCATATATAGGTATTTGGTTATTATTAAGAACTTCGATTTTACTTAAATCTTTATCAATACAATAAACTTTGTGACCTAATTCAGCTAGTCCAGTTCCGGTAGTTAACCCGACATAACCTGTTCCAACAACTAAAATATTTAGCATTTATTTAAACTACCTTATTAAATTCCATAAGTAATTGTTTTACTTGGCTAGCTATTTTTGTATCTTTCAAAGCATATGCAATATTAGCCGCTAAAAAACCTACTTGGTTACCACAGTCAAACCTTTGACCTTTAAATTTGAGTCCGTAAAACATTTTTTCTTTAAGTAATGCAACCATAGCATCAGTTAACTGAATTTCACCGTTTTTTCCTTTCGGAATATTTTCTAAATAATTAAAGATATTTGGTTCTAATATATATCTTCCTATAATTGAAAGATTAGAAGGAGCTTCAGAAGGATTAGGTTTTTCAATCATAGATTTAATTTTTACAATTTCGCCTTGATCATCTGTATCGATAATTCCATATTTCTTGGTATCTTCTTTAGGTACTTCAGCAACACCAATAATGTTACCTCCTTTTTCCTCATATAGATTGCACATTGACTTGAGGAAATTATTTTCAGATAATAACATTTCATCCGCTAAAATTACTGCAAATGCTTCATTTCCGATAAAATTTCTAGCGCACCATACAGCATGCCCGAGCCCTAATGGATCCCTTTGCCTCAAAAATGCAATATGGCCAGCCGGAGGTAACCAATCGCGTGTTAAAGCAAGTTCGTCTTGTTTTTCACTATCTGTTAAAATTGACTGAAGCTCATAAGAGTGATCAAAATGATTACTAATTGCATTTTTATTTCTACCTGTAACAAATATAAATTGTTCAATGCCAGCTTCTCGTGCTTCTTCGAACGCATATTGAATTAAAGGTTTACTTGCAACAGGAAGCATTTCTTTGGGAAGGGATTTGGTTGCAGGCAAAAATCTAGTACCTAGTCCTCCTACAGGGAAAACCGCTTTAGTAATTTTTTTATTTAATTTCATAATAAATTTATTTTAATTAAAATTTCACTTAATTTTTATATTTTATCTTGACATAAACTTAAACAAGTGTAATTTACAGCTTAAATTTAACAATTCATTTATAAATAAAAATTTTAAAATGGCAAAGAAAAATATTGTACTAATTAAATTAGTTAGCACTGCTAATACAGGTTTCTTTTATGTTAAGAAAAAGAACCCTAAAAAATTAACCCGTAAATTATCATTCCATAAGTACGATCCAATGGTTCGTAAGCATGTAGAATTTAAAGAAGAAAAAATTAAATAGGGTTTAAATAGAATATGGCAACAAAGATACGTTTAGCGAGAGCTGGCGCAAAAAAGCGTCCATTTTATAAAATAGTAGTAGCTGATTCAAGATCTCCTCGTGATGGAAAATTTATTGAAAAATTAGGTACTTATAATCCGCTTTTATCTAAAGAAGATAAAAATCGCGTGATACTTGTACAAGACCGAGTAGAATATTGGTTAAGCACTGGCGCTCAACCAACAGATAGAGTTAGAAAATTTCTTGAAAAAGCAAATTTAATTAAACCTACTGCAGCATAGTTAGATTCATATCTTGAAGATTTAGTAGAATCTTGTTTGTAAATTAATCGGAAGATCAGTTTATAAGCAAGATTTGAAAATATTTATATACTATATTAGTTATATAGATAATTTTAGATTTATATATAGTATTTTAGCCTGAATATAATACTTTGCGCAAGAGGTAAGCCAACTAAATTATTAGAAAGCTCTTAAGTTTCAAAATAAATTACTATATCTTAAAGTTATCTGAAAATATAATATATCAGCTATAAAACATTTTGATCTCCTCTTCTCTTCTTCTTACTAATCCTTTTAAAATTCTACCTCGCGCTTTTATCCAGCGCCTAAACTCACGCGGAACTTCTTCAAAGTTTTTACTATTAATCTTTTGCCTAAGCGTTGAACGTTGAAATGCTGCATTTCCAACATTAAATGCAAAGGAAATCAAAGCATTGATTTGGCCTATTGATACGGAGATTTTTAAGCTTTTCAAAATAAATTTTTCAATTTTAAGCATATCATTTAATAGTAATTTTTCTGCCTCCTCCAAGCTAAGATTATAAAAATATTCGTTTTTTTTAATTACATGACCATATCCTATAGTTTTATATCCTGCAGGACAAAGATAAATGGTAGGACTATACGATTCAAATTTTTTAATTAGACTGATTGCTTCTTGTGTAATGTAAGTCATTCTATCTTTTTCTAATTAAATTACGTTGACCAAAATAAAAACTTATAATACCCGCAAAGATTGCTTGATCGTCTTGCGTCCAAAGTGTTTCTATATAAATTACCAATGGGGCGTTATCTCCAATAACATGATACTGAAAATACTTCATCATTGAATATAAAGCAAAAAATGAATAGGCTAATAATGGTCTAACAGCACCATTCAATGCATCAATAAAATTTATATTTGTCTTATAAGTTTGGTAAACAGTTTTCAGATTTTCAATATCTGAATTATAAGAAATTTCATCTAATTTTTGATTTAAGTTTAATTTTTGGATTTCAATTTGTTTTTCAAAAAGCGCAAGCTCGTGTTTTTTATCATTTTTATCTCTAATAATTTTAAAAACCTCAGGAAGTAGAGAACTTAAAAATCCTCCTAAGGCAGCAAGTAAGCTTATCATAATTATTTTTCCTTTTGATATTTATGTGATGACCTATCTCGAAACTTTATGAGAGTGAGTAATGTTTATGTCGATTCAATATAGATATTTTATTAAATATTGAATTAATAGTTTTAATGTGAAAATATTTTTTTATAAAGGCTTGAAAAGTAAGGTTTAAAAATAGCAAGTAGCCCTGAAGCTTATAATAAGACACTAGAAATTTAGATTTTAGACTATGTTTAAAGGAAAAAATTTACAAACAACAAGACATAAAGATTATTGATATTTGGAATGAAAAAGTAAATTATCTGAATTTTGAATTATTATCTTGATTGAAGTTAAGAAGTCCCTGAACAAATTTGTTATTTTCATTTGCTCTATCTGGTTTCAAGGCTTCGACAGCGTATTCTAAAATTTTTTCATGGATTCGATTAGTACGCGAATTTCTTACAAAGTCTCGCCATATAGAAGAAGTATCTAGTTTATAGTTTTTATAGTTAAGATAATTTATAGCATTTTCTTCACCTGCTTCTGCAGCTTCAGTTACTAATCTCCTACCATTTAAATCATCAAACTCAACTCCTTTACCCTCAATATACATCCTGCCTAGTCTATACTTAGCGTAAATCGATTTGTACTGATCAGCCTTTAAATAATACTCAATTGCAGTGTAATAACAAATTCCTTCTTCTGTTCCTAAACCATTTTCATACATATACCCTATAACACAAGATATTTCCCTAATATTATATTTTTCAGCTTCTAAAAAAATTTTTAGTGCCTCATGATATTTTTTAGATTTAATATGCTTAATGCCTCGATCATAAAGATCTTTTAATTCCTCTGACATATGTACAATTTCTGGGAAATCAAATAAATAATTATTCATATCATGTATATCTTGAATAATGTTTTTGTGTGCTAAGTTTGCTAATTTCTCTAATTTTAAACTCTTTAGAAGCTAAATTTGCTAATATATTCAATGATTCAAACTCTGATTCATATTTTTCAATCCATAATTTTTTATCAATTGCAAGTAAGTGCCCTGCTTCAGCAGATTTTTCTAGCCAAAATTTTGCTTTACTAAGATTTATTCTTACACCCTCGCCTTCTATATACATACAACCAAGCGTATATTGTGCCTGCTTATTTCCTTGCTTTGCATTTTTAATAATTTCAGTGATTGAATGTTTACTCATGTTTTTAAATAACTATGAATTTTATTAAGATTTATAAAATAATAACAATACTATATTTAAATTTCAATAACTAAATCTTTGGGAAATACTTGAATAATATGATTTTGGCTAACATATTGATTTCGTATTTTAATTATACTTGCTATTAAAGTATGACTTTTTAAATATTTACTGGCCAACTATTTTTAAGATGGCCAGTAATTAAGTAGTTATTTTAGAATATCAAGGTTAGAGAAAATTTCTTTTGCAATTGCCTTTGCTCTTGGACCAGCATATTCAGTAGCTTTTTGCTTATCATTAATATTGAGAGCAAAAATATAAGTTTGATCTTCTTTTTCTAAAATTCCTACAAACCAGCCAAATCCTGTTTTAGCATTTTTATCACTCCCGTCTGGGTTTTTATGTGTCGCACTACCTGTCTTTCCATACAACTTCCAGCCGCCTGCGAATTCCTCTATAAACATATTATTTTTAGTATGATTTATAGATTCTTTAGAAATTGGTAATTTATAAGTAATTAATTTCTTTAAAAACTCTATTTGTTCATTAGCAGATATTTTTAAAGATGAATCAAGCCAGCTACGAGTCAAGCCATCATCTTTTCCTAGGTTACCGCTTACATCTTGATTACCGTAGTCAAACTTACTAACATATTCTTTAAATTTCTCCATGCCGAGCTTTTTAGTCAAAATTTGTGAATACCAAACGACAGAATTAGAGAGCCAGCTCTTTGGCGTTTGGTCTTTTGCATGTGATTCAATTACAGCAGGATATTCTGGCTTAAATTCCCATTTAGGGGTATCTTCATCTTTTAAAATACCACTATCAAATCCCATTAAACTTAAAGGGATTTTAAATGTTGAGCAAGGAGATATTTGCTCCTTACACCTATTGCTATTATAACTTTCAACCGTTTTTCCTTTATTTAAATCATAAAGTGTAAAACATGGTTCAACTCCAGCAAAAATTTTATCGTAGCTTGGTTCCGCACTAGCGCTAAACGCAATAAGCAAAGCTGAAGAGCAAATTAAAAGCTTAAGTAATCTCATAGTATCCTACTTGTAAAAATTGTTAACGTATAATTAATAGATACAAGATTTGAGCATGATTGCAAGGTTAAATATATTTTTTCAATTAGTTACATTATTTATTGAGCATGTATTGAAAAGCAAGACAAGTGAAGCATACGTAGTTCATGTATTACATAGGTTTATTTCCTAAAATAAATCCGTACCATGATTTTCCGCCATTACAGGTAAGAAATTTAAATGCTACAACTTCAGATTCTATTACTGATTCTTTGCAAGACATCCATGTGACATTACCTGGCCAATCTATTAATTTAACATTTTCACCTTTAACAATTATTGTAAAACTTGCCCCATTTTTACTTACTCTACTTGGAAATTGAATTTCAATTTTATTATAAGTTTCGATTTCAAAAATACTTGCTGCTTCAAGGTCAATTTTGTATTTTCTTTCTACATTTACAGATATTGCTTGCTCAACTCCAATAACATTTCCTTTTAAAATAAAATTTCCATTTCTACTATCTACAATAAATGATTCATGGAAGTCTTTACCATCTTTAGAAACTTTAAGAGCGAAATCATCTTCCCCGGTTAAACCGAATTCAGCCTTACCCATGTAATCACTTTGGAAAAGAAAGCTTGCAAAACCATTATCTGCTTTTTTATTAATATAAATCCTTGGACCATCTTCTACAGCATCAAACAAAATACTATCAGCTTTAACAGCTAATTTATGATTTGGATCAGCCCTGCATCCTATTGCTAGTGCAGGAATTTCTTTTAAAATATCATTATTACTTACCCAATGCCCTTCCGTGTAAATATATTGTTTTGCTTCATTATTAACCCAGATTTGCATTCCTTCATGTGGTTCAATATATTTCCAATCAGAAATAAAGCATGCAAGATATCCTTCTTTTTCGGACCATACATCTTTTGCCTTATTTGCAATAATATATAGATCTCCTATATTTGGATTAATTGGTGGAGTTGTTAAGACTCTACTTATTGCTCCTTTTCCAATGAGGGCATCTAAAGCAATGAAAGACTCATTAATTAAAAGTTCTTTTTGGGGCTGGTTTGATTTAAGTAAAGGCAATTTTAAATTACTTGTATAAGACATATTATTTACTCTATTTATTTTATAAAAAATTCTTGTTTAATGGAAACTTGTAAAGGTTAGATTTTATTTAAAGATACGAATTACAAATCTGCGTATATAGTAATATTTGCGGAAGAAGAATGTCCTTTACCTACTAAATCTGATACTTTGGAAATTTTAATATTTAAATTACACGGATATTTAGTAATCTTATTTTTAATCAACTCTAGTTCTAAAGTATAATTATCTTGATTAGTAGTAGCAGTATAAATAACATTATTTTCTTCTATAAAGTTTATTTCGTAAAGCGCCCCCTTGTAACTAGTTTCCCAGTCCATACATATATTATCTTCTTTGAGATAGACGTTAAAGTTAGACGGGGCTAAGGGTGCTAAAGAATTACCAGAAAAATTAAAATTAAAACCTTGTACATTATCTATCCTTTCATTATAAGTGACTGCTTTTACAATCGATTCTTTATATAAATCATGTTTCGACATTTTTAGTTTAGTTAAAGTTTTATCTAAAATTATAAATCTATCTCCAACAAGGTGGGAATCAATCAAATTTTCTGTTCCATATAATCCCCTAATGAATCCTGAAATTAAATATTTATTAGGTTCTATTAATTTTGCATTTTTAAATTGAATTATTTCTTCACCAATAATTGCAAGATTATTTCCTTCTAGAAGCTGATCATTAGTAACAGACTCTAAAATGCCATCTATTAAAATCACCTCTATTGAATTTGTATTATCCATAATATTTACTGGAGCAGAATCTAGCTTTTGACATGTTGCACCTATTACTGAGGGATATTCAATATTTACTAAGCGCTTAAATTTATTCCCCTGATTATCAGAAGCAAATACACTTGCACCTTTCCAATTTTTTGAATCTCCACATGCAGCAATTAAAACCCTTAATTCATCTTCATATTCCCAGGGTAGTTTCGGTATATCTAATATGTGAAAAATAGTATTGATTGACGTTTCAAAATTAATATTATGGTTATTATAATAAATTTCAATATCAGATTTAAAATCATAATTATGTATATTTTCTACAACGGCTTTTACTTTCAATTTTCGTTCTTCAATTATATCTAGCTTTATGATTCTTACTGTATATTCTGTTTTATCAACTAATCTAATTAAATCACCTATTTCAAGATTTAAAAATTTATAAGGAATAGTAAAATCAAAGCATTTTCTCTCTAACCAGTAATCATGTAACTTTATTTCAGCAATATTTTTCGCTGTCATGTCATTTAATACTAGAGGAAAGGAAATATTAATTATCTTTTGGCTATTAGTTACATATTTTTGAGCAAATTGATATCCCTCTTCATAATTAAAAAATTTATTAATAAAACCTACTTCAATACGCATTGGTAATTCCATTTCTTCAATTATACATGAAGAAAAACTAGGTGATTGATTTTCGCTTATTATATCTTCTCTATTAATTATTTTGCTTATATTATTTTTTTTATGAAAAAATTTTATTTTATCTGCATATGCAGCCGATTCAAATAAATATGCAGCAGATAAAGCTTCAATAGCTTGTCTTGCAGTTTGCTGATAAGTAATTGCATAACCTTCGATAATTTCATTTAATTCCAATACCTCAAAGTTTTTCATATCTGCTTTAATACATAAATCAGCTACTACTGAAGATAAAGTTGGCATACCTAGCTTTCCAGAAACCCAATGGCCTTTACTCCATAACTTATAGTCATTCCAAACTGATTTTAAATCCGGCCATGCAGGATAGGGCCGCATATCCCAAGTCCACACAAATTTTTGTTCAACGATTTCAGAATTCAACCATACTTCTTCTGTTGCTTGGATAGACTGTCTTTGAATTAAAAAATCAATTTTACCTTTAGAACCAAGTGGTATATTACCTTCAATTGAATCAGGATCATAAAACACATTAGGCTGGTTCGGTGCAGCATCAATGGAAGGATATCCATATTCTGTAAACCAAATTTTCTTTGATTTTGGAATCCAATTTGTAGTTTTTCCATCAGGATTTATATGATAATTCTCCCACCACCAATTAATGTTTTTCCATGCATATTCTTTCAATAATGCCTTTTTATTACGCTCATCATCATAATAAAAATCATAACCCTCACCTTTATGCCAACCTTCTTTAATTTCTCTAATATCGAATCTTCCTTGATTATTCATTGTTAATGGAAAATAAGCATCAATTCCTATAAAATCTATGTTTTCCGAAGCCCATAACTCATCTAAATGATACCAACCCCCTTCAGTGTGATGATATTCACTCCAGTCCGCAGCATAGCTAATTTTAACATTAGGTCCTAAAATCTTTCTAACATCTGCAGCTAATTTAATTAGTTCTTTTACTGCGACGAACTCATTGTTTTTGTCCTTTATTTTCGTAATATTTACTAATTCTGAACCAATAATAAAAGCATCAATCTTCCCTTTTATTAATTTTGCGTAATGTAAAATAAATCGATTATATCCAGCAGGATGATTGAAAAAAAATTCAACATCTTCAGCCTTTCCTGTTAAACGTCCTCTCCAAGGCTTGCCAGGCATGTCTATAAAAAACATTGGATAAAACATTATTTTTAACTTTCTTGACTTTAGTTCATCTAAAAAACGGATTACACTTAAGTCATTTACCGAACCACCATAATTAGGCTTATTTTCGAAATCCCAACTTATTAAATATGCATTTTTTCTATCATAACCTGCAACACTCCATTCATCGGGCGTTGTTTTAGTGCCATCTTTATATTCTACTGCAGGAAATATAGAGGCTTCATGTAAATTAACACTATTTGCAAACCAAGTAACAACAGGTGCTACCCATTCCAGATTTTTACATGTTTCTTGTAACTGGTTAAGAGCAACTATTGAATTAGCATAATTATACGCTGTATGTTTATTAATTTGTTGCGTATAACCCTGTTGTAAAAACTTTCCTTCTACCTCAATACCGTTAATTTTAGTTTGAATAATAGTATCATAAACAAATTCTCCAGAGCCTGGAATCAGTACCATAGATTTAATCATTTCTTCAGCTTCAGGCTGATCATTTATTAAAGGAGCTCTTCTTCTTATTTCGAAAGTAAAATTAGGTATTCTATTACCATAGTCTCCAATTGGAAAATCTGCTATTACAATATAACACAATCCTCTATATGCAGGCGTTTCTTCTGTTCCCATATATGATTCAATTAAAGGATCAGGCATTTGATCTTCTGATCCATTATAAAATCTATAATATTCTTGCTTTGATAAATCTAACTGTTTAGTATCTGCCCAGACCCTTATTAAACTGTCTACTTCTCCCTCACATATTGCTATTGCCAAGGTTACTCGATAATTATAAAATCTATTTATTTGAGTTGAATTTTTAGCCGAAGATGCTTCTTCTTCAATGATTTTTTCTTCAATAGGTCTTCCCCAAATAATATTTCCAGCAATTTTGAAATTACCATAAATTATCGGTATCATTTTACCATAGGTAGAGGTTTGAATATTTAAATCATAAAGCTTCCTGCCTTGGATTTTAGCATCAGATTTATAACTTGAATTGTCAATCTGCTTACCTATATATGATCCTAGCGTATGTCCAATTGTAGCGCCAACACTACCTAAAGCAGCATTTCCAACTTTTTCGCCAATTTGTCCAAGAATAATTGATGCCATATTTCTTACTTGTATAATATTAATAAAAATGGTAATTTATATTACCGAAAAATTTAAAGATGGGATTAAAGTGCACAAAGCAAGCTATATAAAAAATTTCACATTTTTATTCGTAATTATTTTTACTATAAGTTGTACTACTTATAATAAACCTCTTGTACATATACCCGCTACACCTCCAAACCCTCTTCCTATTAACAATGTTGGTATTGCTTTAGTACTCGGAGGTGGCGGATCAAAAGGAGCTGCGCATATTGGCGTACTTGAAGTTTTTGAAAAATATCATATACCAATTGATTTAATAGTAGGAACAAGCGCAGGTAGCGCTATAGGAGCCTTATATGCAGATGAACCTAATTCTCAATCTATCAAAAACAAGGTTTTAAGTGTAAAAAAATGGGATTTACTTGATATATCTTTTATTGATACAATTCAAAGTTTAAGTTCATTAAAAGGACCAGTAAGAGGATATGCATATCAAAAATTCTTACATGATAACATCAAAAGCAAAAATTTCGAATCTTTAAAAATCCCTTTAATTGCTGTAACAACTGATATTGAAGCAAATAAAGAATTTATCATAAGGAGCGGGCCTATTGCACCAGCAATTAATGCTTCTTCAGCTATTCCTCCAGTTTTCTCACCTGTTAAAATGTACGATAGAATCTTAGTAGATGGCGGAGTTATTGCACCTGTTCCTGTTGCTATTGCAAAAGAATTTAATCCAAAACTTACTATAGCAGTTGATATAAGTGCACCTCCTGATAGAGAAGCACTGACTAATATTGGCTGGCTTACATATAGATCTATAAGTATATTTTATTATGAACTTGCTCGTATGCAATCAAAACTTGCTGATATCGAAATACATCCTGATACTGATGGATATGGAATATTTGAAGATGATAAGCTTGAGGAACTATATGAAGCTGGTAAAAGAGCAGCAGAAGCAGCGATTCCTAGTATTTTATCCCATATGAAAGCAAGAAATATTCTTCTTCGTAGTCATTCAGTATTATTAAAATAATATTAGATCCGCAAAACAAGTTCAGGATGACTGATGACTAGTTGCAGGTAAGGGTTTACATGAACTTGCTTTAGTATGATGTGCCACTTTGAGTCCTGGGTCATCCTCAACTTGCTTCAATATGACGGGTTACTTTAAAGCCTCTAGTCATCCTGAACTTGTTTC
Source organism: Alphaproteobacteria bacterium (assembly GCA_046313435.1). Taxonomy (GTDB): domain Bacteria; phylum Pseudomonadota; class Alphaproteobacteria; order Rickettsiales; family Arcanibacteraceae; genus JBKBYG01. Next base: position 29,284 of record JBKBYG010000011.1, on the reverse strand, counting down.
AGGATCTTTTTATTAATATTTACTATTAAACTAAATCTGCAAATCTATAAACAGAATCAATCTTATTTATCCATTCTTCATCAAGATTATGCATTACCACTTGTTTTGCTTGGATATAAGAATGAATTACATAAATTGCTGACTGATTTTTTTCAATTATCATGCCTATATGTTGTAAGTTTTTATTGATGTTAAATAATACAATATCACATATTTCTGCATGATCTAAATCAATTTCTATAAAATGCATTGACATTATATTCTTCAGATCATTACCAATTACTATTCTTTTATAATTTACTTTATCAAACTCAATTAATAATTTGCTTTTATCAAAATTAGATTTTAAATTTAAAGACTTTGCAATTCCTAGAATTAACCCTATACAATCACATCCACCATTATGTAATCCGGTCTTTTTAACTCGTCCTTGATGATGAAAACTCGTTCCAAGCCAAGTTTTAGCCTCGGCTATAATTTGTGTTGTAAGAATATTCATCATTTTAAGTATAAAAATTAATAATTTTAATCATAAATATATTTCAATCTACAATAGTTTTGGTTATTACTAATATTATAGTTAGAACTAGGATTAGAATTTGAATAGTCATTTGAGCAAACTCCACTTGAGGGCGCACCCTCTCCGTCCAATCCTATGAATTTACCCGAATTTGCACTACCGTCATCGATTTTTATATCTATAGAATAAGCATTATTAGGAGTAGTTAAGCCAAATGTTGCTGTATAACTTATTGTTTTCCAGTTTCCTATATGCAATATATTAGACTTATTCATAAACGTATATAGATTAGTATAAGTAGTTCCAAAGTAAGCATTTGGAAATGCATTTGACTTAAATTGATCATTAAGGTTACTTGTTCCAGTATAAGATCCAGGTAAAAAATTAGCTAAGCTTAAATGTTGCCAAAATCTAAAATGTTCCTGTCCATCAGTGCTTACAGATATTCTATTAATTTGATAGTTGCCATTGCCATTACATCCAGTAGGAACACCTGCATTTGCACATGTAGCACTTGTCCAAATTTGCCCAGCGAAAGGAAAAATCTCCAGGTAAAAATCCAAATTTCTCGCGAAATGTATTTATTGCTGTTTGAACTTGAGTAACATCGTTAATTAATCTTCGCATTCTAGATTGATTTATTATCTCTGTCCCAGCAACAACTCCGCTAATAATAAATCCTACGATTACTAGAACAACTGATAACTCTATTAAGGTAAATGCTTTCCTTTCATTCATAAACTAATTTTAAACATAAATTTTTATAACATTATTTTATAGAAATTATGTTTAAAAAATATTAATTCTTACTTAGGTTCTTCACTATTACGAGGGTTTTTATAATTATTCTTAAAATGTTTTTGTCTATTAAATCTTCTATCTTTTCTATAATTTCTCAAAAAAGAATTAAAAGCAAGTAACGCAAATCCTGACGCCAAAACTAATGAAGCATTAAAATTATCATTATGCGCCGATACAAAATATATTGAAGTAAGCATTATACATATTGCCGTAATTGCATTAAAAACAATTGCTAGATTTTTTGTATAATTATTAGCTTTCAATGATTTATTTTCATATTCGTGCCGATGTATTTGCTCAGCTTCGAACATTTCAACAATTCTTTCTGCGCTACCTTCAGTAATTTCTTCGTACTCTAAAAGCTCTTCAGCTGAAGGGATAGAAAGATATGGTTTATTTCTATCATCTTTGTTAAATTTATTAGGAAAATTTTTAGATTTATGATTCTTGTTATAACCATAATAAGTTTTAATCTTGTCCATATATTTCTTAATTATTTCAATACTTTAAATAAACGTAAAAAATCAATTTTGTTAGATTTATTTTATAATTTTTATTAATGTACATGTTTAATCTAATAAGCATCAAATGACAATATAAAATTGCAATGAAACATAGTTTAAAGTATTTTTTAATTCTGAAATGTTATAAATTAAATTCAATATGGATGGTTAACTGGTAACAGTTGATGAAGTACTATACATATATTTATTTCCTGGAATATGAGGCTCGCCTCTAAAATTTATGCTATTTTTATATCTTTTTTTACACGTAACGAAGCTCCCGTCGCAACCTGCAAAAATAATATATTCATCTCCAATTTTAATGTAATTGCTCATTGGTAATGATAAAAGAATTTGGTTACCAATAAAATCCTTTACCTCACATTCTCTTCCCAAGTATTCACCGCTTGTGAATTTTATTGTTCCAAAATTAAAATATCCTTTTTCTTCATTTCTTGCATTATCAATAAAAGAATATGGCGAAGTTATTGCAGAAATTGTTCCTTTTCTTGCTAATAAATTTTTGTTTATTTTACATTTACTATCCCCAAATTTCGCCCGGCAAATAGGAGAATAAATATTTCCGAGTAATTTATCTAGTTTTTGAGTTATTGATTTTACTTCTACAGTAAACTTACCTTGATTTAATGTGATTTCACCGAAATAACCTTTATTTAAAAAAACACGGCCTTGACTAGGATTTAAATAATTTACCATAAATATTTCTACTTCTGAATAATCATACATTCCTTGCAGAATATCTTCTTCATTAATTTGATCATGATTAAGAGCAGCTTCAATTTGAAAATTATCTATTGCCAAACTCATTGTGGAACTTATACAACTTGCGGTGAAACCAGAACATGCTTTATAAGTTACACCTTCATAGATTATATCAATATCACAATCTGTAAAACCTAATATTTTGCCAGAAGTTAAGCTTAGTTTCCAACATGTTGCAAGCGTAGTTACTTCAGAAGAAAGATGATTATTTAAGCTTGGTGAAAGTTTTTTCATATTCTGATTTCCACTAGACTTATTTCATTCCAACTATAATTTTCATATGCTTCAATTACAGCCGAAAAACTATCAGTATCAAATCTTACAGGCACATCAAATTCAAAACTAGCACTAATCTTAATGCCACTTCCTACAGGCTCTTTAAAATATAATATTCCATTATTGTAATCACATCTAACATTTTCATAAATTCTGCCATCTAAATAAACTTTAACAGAGCTATGAACTAATTTCTTTATTACTCTTGTCTCTTTTAAACTACCAACATTGTATGTTTTAAAAAGTTGAAAAGTTTTATCAGTATCATTTCCAATTGCTATAAATTGATTTTTTGCTTCGAAATCTGTCCAGTCTTTAAAACGAAATCCAAATGCTCTGCCTTTCATGAGTCTAAAAAAGTTAATTAAATTATCTAATTGTTCTTTAGTTTTAACTCCATGCGCAACATTATATTTACATCGCGCGTTGTGCCAATTAATATTACGTTGTTCGAACCCACTTGTTACAGTAACGACATCAGTAGAATATTGTGGACCACCTGAACTTCCATAGGAGATATCTTCAGGAAATCTAATTTCTTTAAATGCTTCCATATGTTTTTATTATTTGTTGATTTAAGGATAAGAGGATTAATTTTTACCAAAGGATATATATAGTACGTGACTGAGCCCTTAGACCGCTCTCACAACGACTTAGTAATATAAATGAAAAATAGTATTAATGAGAAATGCCCTGAGCTTTACCTTGCGCCATATTAGGTACTGAAGGAGGTGAGAGATTTCCTAAATCATTTAAAGAAACTGAATTATCAAGTTTTTGCGATTTATTCTCATGTTTTTCATTGGATATAGATTTTTTCTCTACAGACTTATCCTTAGGTTTTGTATTGTCAATTTCAATTTCGTTTTCCTTAGATTTTTGATACCAATCAGGTGGTAGTAAAATTGCCGCAAGTGCATCAAATGCTTTATCAGCTTGTTCAACAAATTTACCCATAAAACCTTTTTCCTTTTTCTTTTCATGCTCTTCAATTTGTCTAATTTGTTCTAATTCTTTCTCAATTTCTTGTTGCTGAGCTTGAAGTTTCTTATCAAGCTTATTCATTGTTAAATCCAGGGTTTTAACTAATGCTTTTAATTGATCTTGTTCATTAATATTTATTGGTTTATCAGCTTCTAATGAATCCATCACAAGATTTTTAGTCTTTTCAAAATGTTTGTGAGCTCTTTTATAATAGTCTTTAAGCTTTTCCGGAGAAATTTTCTTTTCTTGGCCAGGAAGTTCCCGACGTGCATCAATTTCATTTAAGTTTTGATCAAGTTTTGTAAAATCTTTCTTTACTCTATCAACCAATGAGTTACTAAAATTTTCTTCTAACGAACTCTTCCCATCACTCTTATTTTGCTCTGCCTTAACATCATTACCGAAAACTGTAGCAATATTTTGCTTAATACTTTTTAATATTTTAGTATCATCATCAGAAATTTTACTTACCATCGTCATACCTTCAAATTATTTATATATTAGTATAAGGTTAAGATATTAATATTTAGTAAAATTACTTTTATTAACTAAGATTTTAAAAATTCAATATCACCAGTACTGAGAAAAGATAAAGAATAATTTTCGTTTTCTTTAACATTCCCTTCACGTTGATAATCACTAATTATAAAACTACCTTTAATTATTTCTCCATTCCCAAAAACTAGTTGATATTTGTGAATTTTTCTAGAAAAAGCATATTGTCTAATTTTATGCTCACTGTCACAAGAAGTGTATATACCTGTTGCGCTTATGGATAAGGAACTTGATCCTGTGTTTGCTAATTCAAGCCAATTAGTATTTCCAATTTTTTCAGAAATAGTAAAAGAATTTTTTAAGTAAAATTTTGTAGTATATAAACCTCCTAAGGTTTTATACTTTTGCTCATCATCAAGATAAATTTTTAACAAAAATGATGAGCCCTTATGCACGCTCATTTAGTTTTCTATATATAATTCAAATTTACATGATAAGTGATAGATATTTTCAGCTTTGATAAAAATATTATATTCATCCATATTACTACTTATTATACTTTCATTTTTTAATTTGAAATTTTCTAATTTTAAAGCATGTATAATTTCATTTATTATAATAAGCAGTTGCTTAGTACCGTTATTACTTGAAAATATATTAATTTCCTTAATAATTTTATATAGTTCAGATGTTTTGGTAGATATATTTTTTAAGCTTGACTTGCCTATATGGATATATGGAAAGCTTGTCCCTGAAGGTATTTCGAAATATATCCCAATTTTAAGTTCTTTTAAAAACTTATTGTTACTTAAAATATCATATATAGCTCTATCAGTTTCTAAAAATATATTATCTTTCATCTTCTAATAATGCTATGATGTTAAGAAAATTATCTAGCTCATAAACCCTTTTAACTTCAAAAATTTTTTCATTATATTTAATTTGCATTTTTGATCTCATATTATCCATTTTTCTTATAGTAAAAATCCAATATTCTTTATTAATCATTTGCATCGCAAGATAAATTTCATTCACGAATTTCAGATTTGTAAGGGGTTCAGCATTAGCAAACACAGTTGCAAAATAATATTATTCAGCTTTAATATTACCTAATTCCTGTTCAGCTTCTTTATAATCATAAATCTCGATTGATTTATTTAACTTTCCAGTGTTAGTTTTTTTCAACATAATTTATAGTAAAATTTTTCTGAATGAATTATAAATTTCCTTAACATGCGAAGGTATAGAACTAAGATTTCCCCTACCATCATATATATAGGCTATATGCTCTTTAAGAGCTTGCTTAATTCCCTCTGAGATATCAGAAATTTTTTTACAACCCGTAGTGTAATTAATATATAATGCTTGATTAATTATAGGGAACTTGAAATATAACGTATCATCTAATTTATTTAAGTCATAAATTTCAGGCGCAATTAAAGATTTTTTACCATTATTTTGAAATGTAAATATTGATTCTATTGATTGAATAGGACCTTTAGGTAATAATATATTCCCACTAACAAAATCAATACAATAAGCTTGCCATTCTTGAGTTAAAAAAGAAACTTTCAAATAGTTTTCAGCTAAATTTCTTGTTGCTTTAATTAAACTTATTATTAAGGAATCTTCTTTATTATTAGAAACTCTAAGATAAAGTTTTGCTTCTTCGAGAGTTATAGGTTCCATTATAGGGCCTGCTATTAATCGTGTTTTAATTCTTACTTTACTATGCATATTTTTTTAAAATTTAAATGGATGACTTATATTTGTTTTTTAATAATAGGAATATCTCATCTTAACGCTGAAACAATAAATGAAACTGACATATTCACTAGGAATTATTCTAATAAAAATTTTTATGCAGAATATAAAAAATTTAAGATTGAAGATAAGTTCCTTTTGCAAAAAGATATTTCAGAATATTTCAAATCTCAAAATATTAACATTCAATTAGATAAATTGAAGATAGTTGAATCAATCTGTGAAGAAAAAGAATATAAAAAGCTTGATGATTTCAATTTATGTAAAATATGCTCAAATTTGGAGTTATATATCTTCGATAAAGATCATACTGATTGTTTAAGCAGCACTTCAAATCGTTATTCTGAAGACTTAAACAGCGAGTATAAGTTGAGCAAACAAAAAAGTAATGAATTTAACTCTACTATTACAAATGAATTATCTCTTACAAGCAAAAATAATATCCTTATGCACAGAATAGAAAATTCTGACTATATGACTTGTATGAAAAATAAGGGATGGAAAGACCCTAGCAAATGGTCTGAAGGAAAAATATTTCCAATTTTAGAAGTTATTGAATCTAAATTATTAGAAATCAATTAATATCAAAAACATTTGCTCATAAATTAAAGTAATTTTCCTGCTTTTTTTATTGCAGTATATATTTCTGACAGTATTTGTGAATTATTTTTCTTAAATGATTTGCTAGGATTATAATACAGAGATCTAGAGTCTTCCTTATCATCTCTAATAACATTTTCCTTTGGTAAAATAAAATTTTTTAATATATTATTTACTAAATTTCGTTCAGAAAATTTATCTGAATTAAAATTTTTAGAAGTATTTAAAAAACTAAACATTACATTATATTCAGTAATAAATTTTTTTATAGTTTCTATTTCGGATTTTAACTCTTGATTTAATTTCTTTATTTCTTTTATTTCTTCATTTATATGATCTTCAGACATTTAGAGCCTTTATAATTTTGAAACTTGCCTAAGGAGTAAAATATCCTATTACTAAATTTGAGATTTTAATTAGTTTTTAGGTTATTGAGTGAATTTTAAGAGTTTAATTGCTTCATAATTGATTACATCTCCGCCTACTCTTTTAGTGGCATAAAATTTCACAAAAGGTTTTTCTGTAAATGGATCTCTCAGAATTTTAATACCTTTTCTATCCACTATTTTATATGCTGATTTAAAATCTGCAACTGCAATACATGCGTTTTCATCATTTGCCAAAGGCATATCAGCACAATGCTTAACAGGTAATCCTAGTAAGGTAGCTGGCGAAGCTTTATCAAGCCCTGGATGCCATAAATATTGATTATTTTTATCCTTAAGCATCCTTATTTTTTGTACAATCGTTTTATGCATTAAAAACACAGCTCGACTTGCATATTGTTCTTTTAAGGAAAAATGCAAATCAAAAAGTGATTCAGCCTTAATATCCCCAATAATACCAGTATTTATTTGTTCAATTTCACCCCATTCACTTCCTGCATTATAACTTAATATTCCACGAGGTTTACCAATACCATCCCCATGAATAAATGCTCTATTTTCCATTGCAGCAAATGAATTTAAAAGTTTCTCACCTAACCATTTTTCAACATCTATGCTTGAGTCATCTATTAATTTTTGAGTAGCTTTTGGTTGAGCATATAACTCATGTACTTTTTCAAGCTTGTTAGACAAGTCTAAAAAATTTATGGTTTTATAATTAATTATTGAAGCTTCATTATTTGCTGGAAAAGTTACTAAACTGATCTCTTTTAATTCAACTTCAGTAATAACTCTTATGTGTTCTTCGTTATAATAATATTCTTTAGGCTTATACCCAATGCTTAAACCTCTTATTGAACCTTCCTTTATTAAGTAATAAGCTTCTAATGCCCTATTAACATTAAGTAAAAGTTTTGCTTCAATATAGAGCCCGTATTTATCCTCCTCAATATGAGAAATAATACCAATAGGTTCATCTACTTTATGTTGCCATAATAATTTGATTTCATGTAAAGCTTTTGTAGAAATGGTTTTGTAAAATGCACCTTGAATTAATATATCATTATGAAAATCTATAATATTAAATACACTTGCATAGCCTGTAATAAGACCTGTATTACTACAGGCTTTGATTTCTAAAGGAAGATTTAAAAATTTTTTATTCATTTTTATAAATTTTATTTACGTTAATAAACTTTTAACTATTTACTTACAAGATAAGGAAATTATTTTTTAGAAAAGAGTTCTTCAGAAACTTGGTTCTAAATAGATAATGTTAAGTTAATTATATTGGAGTTAAATTATATGAAAAAAATCTTTTTTATCGCTGCCGCAGCTAGTTTTATTGTTTTTGCAGCTAATTTTGCTTCAGCAGAAGCTATTAAGGCTCATTTAAAAGATGGTACAATGGTTGAGATTAACGGTGATAACATGAACATTGTTAAAGATGGACATGCTACTAAAGCTGAAGATGGAGAATATAAAGTAATGATCGATGACAAAGAAACAAATGTAACAGTACATGAAGGCAAAGCTTCGATGAAATAATTAAATTTTCATCTTATGAGCCGAAATTTTTAAATCGGCTCAATTTTCAATATTACTTTTTACTATATAGATTTATAAAATAAGATTATTGCTTTTGATTTCAAATTTAAGACTTAAAAACTTTAAGTTTATGCAATTATGTCAGTTCTTTCTGTTTCGTTATCAGTTTCCTGAATTCCTTCATTATAAGCATTAATATGCTTATAAAAATTGTCATCGGCTTGCTGATTAGTTATTTCATGTATTAAAGAGAAGTATTTCACAAAGTCCTCTGCTCTCTTATCAAAATATTGATCATCCCCATCTTTGGAAGTATTATTTTGATCTTTTGTAATAAAAACAGATTCTTCTTCTACTTTATCGTGCGATTTAAAAGCTTTTGAAGAATTTTTAATTGATTGCAAATTTTGATTGTAATTAACTATCATAATTTTTTACTCTTTGTTAACAATTTATTATCATAAACTAAATCATAGATATGTCAAGCTTATACGTTCTCATCTTCGTGAATTAATGGCGATAAACCTACAGCTTCCCTTTTTTCATTTACTGTCATAAAACTAGCTTTTTCAACTCGTTGCCATATTTTTTCTCTTCTTTCAGCAAGTATACTGATTTGATTATTATCATAAGATAATTTTAAATTCTGTTCATACATAGGAATAAGCCAATTATTCAATGCATC
>JBKBYG010000011.1:0-19929 GCA_046313435.1 Alphaproteobacteria bacterium | reverse complement strand
TATGATCAAGTAGTGGCAATATTGTTTCCTCCCATAGCGCTAACCTTGCCTCTCGCATATTCCTATATGTGTTATCCCCAGGTATCCCTAAAAGCTGAGGAGGCACTCCAAAAGCAAGAGCAATATCCCTTGCTGCACTATTTTTTGCTTCAATAAAATCCATATCTTTTGGGGTCAAACTCATTTCTTTCCATTCTAATCCACCTTCAAGCAATAATGGTCTACCCGCATTTATAGTTCCTGTGAATTTCTCATCAATTTGCTCTTTTAATCTTATAAATTGCTCTTCTGATAATACTCCGCCTGAACCATCATTAGCGGTTTTTACAATTATTGCGCCGCTTGGTCTAGCACCATTTTGTAATAATGATTGATTCCACATAGCCGCTTGGTTGTGTTGGTCAATACTGTAAGATGCTGCTTCAATTGGTGACAATCCATACCAATCATCTAAAGGATGAAAATTTCTTAAATGTAGTATTGTACTTTGACCTGATATTACATTTACAGGATAGATTGTTTTATCACTGCCATTAGTATATTTATATGCGGCTGCTAAATTATAATCGCCTGGTATAATTGTTACCTTATCTGGACGCAATAAATGTAATTCATTTGGGTGTTTATTATCAATATTTATAGATAAAATATAAGCATTACCGCTAATAAGTTTATATGCATAAATATTTTCAAAAAACTCAGCACCAGCACTAGTAGGATTGGGATGGTCTAATAATTTTAATATAGGATGATCTTTAATTTCAATCTTACCCGTTTTAGTCTTTTTATATAGACACCACGGCACATTAGCAGCAGACTGAGCGATCATATTAATACATCTATTTGCAATAACATTTTTTATATATGCTTGCTCAGCAAATTGACTATAATCACGTTTTGTCCAAACTGGATCATCAAGATTATAAAATAAACTTTGACTATATTGCTGCTTAATCTCTAATTTTGGAGAAAAAATATTAAACAAATTCTTCAATGATTTTTTATTTTTATGCATTTTACTTTATAAATTTTAACAGATTTTTTCAGATTGAATATTTTATTTTCATGTTCAGGCTTTTATACTTTATTGGATTTACAAGCACAGAATTATAAAGAATCAAATACAGTTAATTTTTTAGATCATAGTTCTATATAGAATTTATGTATTCTATATTTATTTAACTATCAGCCATACTCTAATTGCGGAAGTATATTTTTTTAATTAAATTTATAAAATATTATAAAGTTTTTATTTTACAATTAAAAATCAAACATTTATGTTGGCTATAATCATAAAATTAATAAAGAGTTATTTATGTCGAAAATGAAAGCAGCCAGTCAAGATCCTATAGATAGTCCAGAAATAAAAAGAAATAAACTCATAGACTATAGATTAAAACTAGTAGAACTAAAATTACCTGCTTTAGATTTAACTGGTGATAGACCAAAAACTATAACAATTGATTTAGCAAATATTTATTCAATCATTTCTGTACAACCTGGTTTAACGCCACCCTCACAAGCTCCATACCTTTCTAAAGAGTTTCTTGAAACGCCCGGAGCTAAGGGTTGTACAGGAGCTGCAATGAAAATAAGTGAAATTTGCCAAAAAAATTCTAAAATTGGATATATTTTGTCGAACAAGCCATTAAATGTTTTAATTAATTCCTATATAGAGAACAAGGCCAATGCTGATAAAGATGGAAAAACTAATCCTTTTAAAAACTTAATTTTAATTAGTGATGAGGAGAATAAATTAGCCAATTTTATAGGTAAAGAATATCTTCAGGAAATTTATGGTAAACAATATTATAAGCGTTTTACTTTTGAAATCAATTATAGACAAATCAAAAATATAAAACTTGATGATTTATCAATTCAACCTTCTATTTCAGCTGAAAACAGATATAAAAATTATTTGAATCCAGGAATATCACTTTAAGTAAATATATAAGATTAGAATTTTCTAACCTTATATACAAAATAATTAGAAAGGATTAATAATATCCATAACCTGGTTGCCCCAACGTGGTTGCTGCAAATTCGTTATATTTCCGCGGCCACCATAAGATATTCTCGCTTCAGCAATTTGATCTGAAGTAACTAAATTATCTGAAGTAATATCTTCAGGTCTTACAATACCTTCTACCGTTATTTCTCTAAGTTCAAAATTTACCCGTACTTCCTGGTGGGCTTGTATAACTAAATTGCCATTAGGAAGTATCTGCGTTACCATAGCTGAGACTTCAGTTTGAACTGCTTCGTTACGGCTAATAGTTCCTTTCCCGCCTAAATCATCATTACCTGCTGCTGTAAATAAATTGGTAGGATCTATGCCTTTAATAACATTCTTAAGCTTACCTTCAAGTCCAAATATATTTGGAGCACTTGAAGATTCTTTAGTAGTTCTTGTCTGTTGTGTTTTATTACTCCAATTAGCCGTATCGTTGATATTAATACTAACTTTCAGTATATCTCCTACTCTTCTTGCTCTCTGATCTCTAAAAAAAGTTCTAGCCCCTGGCTGCCATAAAGAATTCGCATGTTTAGGTTTTAATGTAGCTTCTTGTGAGTGATTATAATTCGTTTGTTTAACCTGATCATTATTTCCAGACCAATTAATTGGTTTGTAATCACTTTTCTGCATAGGCATTTCCATTTTTTCAAATTCTGGAGCTTGACCAACTTTCTTAAGCTTTTCAATAGTTGCTGGCATACAGCTGGTGGCGAGAAGTAATGAGATATATAAAATCTTTTTCATAAAACCTTTTTATTATTTTATTTTAAGAAAAGCTAGATTAACAATCAAAGGTTAAGAAAGTGTTTTTAAATATATATAACAGCGTATGTTCAGCAAAAAACTCCTTATTACCAAAAAAGTAAGAAATACTAGTGATAATAGATTTGAGTTAGGTTCTCTTTAAAGCATCACCTTTATGTATTGCAGTTTTACCTGATTTAGCGCTTTCAACCTTGTATCTTGCGTCATCGCCTGAACCATTAACTTCAGTAATTTTTCCTTCAGTCATTCCTTGCGGAGTATTCCATTTTACTTTATCGCCTTTATGCAAATCTTTAGTCATATAAATACCTCTTAAATCATTTGAATTATGATACTATCTTAATAATGAGATAATAAGGCTATTTATTATTTCAAGTATTATAGAGTGAATTAAATTGAAAGTAACGCTAGACGCAAAAAGCGAAGCCTAAGGAACAGTAGGTGAGCGACAAGTAACAACGTTAGAACTTCAACTTAAAAAACTTTATTTAATATGTAGGCAATAAATCTGGATTATCTAACCAATTTTCTCTTACTTTAATAAAGATAAACAGATGAACTTTCTGCTCTAGCATTTCTTCAAGTTCTTCTCTTGCGGTCTGACCAATTTTTTTAATCATACTTCCAGCTTTACCAATAATAATTTTTTTCTGACTATCTCTTGTAATGTATATAACTAAGTTAATCTTGACCTCACCATTATCAAATTCTTCCCATTTTTCACACTCCACAGCAAGATTATATGGAAGCTCCTGATCTAGGTTTAAGAATAATTGCTCTCTAACTAACTCTGTTGCAAAAAATCTTTTTGGTAAAGTAGTGATTTCATCTTCAGGATATAACCATTCCGATATATCAGCATTATCTCTAAAATGTTTTTTTAAATCTTCTACTCCTTCCCCAGTTAGTGCAGAAATCATAAAAATATTAGTAAAATTCTCATACTTACTGAGCTCTTCAGCCAGTAATAATAACTGAGTCCTTTTGACAAGATCAATTTTATTTAATATTAAGCAAGCTTTTAGATTTTTAGTAACAAGTGCATCTATAATATTTTGTGTGTTCTTATCGATCCCTTTTTTGCTATCAATTAATAGCGCAATTTGCTCAGCATCACTAACGCCACGCCATGCTACTTTGACTATTGCTTTTTCAAGTTTTCCGCTAGGAGTAAATATACCAGGTGTATCAATAAAAATAAGCTGAGCATTATCATAAATACATATACCATTAATCATATTTCTAGTAGTCTGCACTTTTGGAGAAATGATTGATATTTTGCTGCCAATAAGATTATTCAGCAAAGTTGATTTACCTGCATTAGGTGAGCCTATAAGGGCAATATGTGAGCATTTCTTTTCTTTAAGGTTAGAATTGTTTTCGTTTTGATAATCCATTAATTTCCTTCAATTTTTTTTAGTAAAATTTGAGCTGCTTTTCTTTCTGCTATTTTCTTTGATTTACCTTCTGCAAATACTTCTTCCATATCTTCTACTATAACTTTTACAGTAAATTTAGGTAAATGTGCAGGGCCTTCAGATTTAGTTATAATATATTCAGGTATAGCTTTAGAATGTTTTTGCGCCCATTCTTGTAAAGCAGTTTTAGGATCTTTGGGAGGTTCATGCATTTCATTTGCAAATGAAATCCAGTTTGTGTGAATAAATTTTTTTGCAATTTCAAAGCCCCCATCTAGATACAAAGCTCCTATTAATGCTTCTAAACAATTCTCTAAATTATGTTGATTTTCCCTACCACCTGAAAGATCTTCACCTTGGGTCATTTTGATGTTTGGGCCAAGATTGATTTTATTTGCAACTTGAGCTAGAGTTGCTCCAGAAACTAATGCGGCTCTTCTCTTTGCAAGCGAACCTTCTGTTTCAGAAACATATTCTTTTATTAAAAACTCCGTCATTATTAAGCCTAACACTGCATCTCCTAGAAATTCTAGTTTTTCATAATTTACATTATGGATTAAAGTATTTTGTTTGTTGTTAAAAATACTTGGATGAGTAAGAGCAGCTTCTAATAATTCTTTATTCTTAAATTCATACTCAATCAATTCAATTAAGTTACTCATTTTTTTTAATTATTTTTCTTTATTGGATGTAAACTAACCAAAAAACGGTCCTTTTTAAAGGCAAACAACCATTTCCAAGGCTCATATAATTTTGCATTAGACGAAAATAAAATAATTTCTGCTTTTCCAATTATATTTTCTTCAGGAACAAAGCCCACCTTATTTAAAACTCTGCTATCTTGCGAATTGTCACGATTATCTCCCATAAAGAAATAATGTCCTTCAGGCACTTCAAACTCAATTGTATTATCAAGAGTATTTTTATCTAGTTGATCTATAACATAATACTCTACCCCTGAAAGCAATTTTTCTAAATATTCTTTAAACGGATTATATGGATTCATTTGATCTTTATAGTTCCCTACAAACTCTCTTTCAACTGCAACATTATTAATATATAGGATATTCTCTTTTACTTGTATTTTGTCACCTGGTAGACCTATTAGTCTTTTTATAAAATTTGTTTTATTATCACTAGGTAACTTGAAAACTACTATATCTCCGCGCTCTGGCTTATTCAAAACAGCAATTCTACCCTTAAATAAGTTAGGTCCAAATGGAAATGAATAACGACTATAACCATAGGCAAATTTTGAAACGAAAATATAATCGCCTTCTATTAAATTAGGTTTCATTGATCCTGAAGGTATATGATATGGGTCATAGACAAATGAACGAAACAACATTGCTAATATTAATGCCCCTATAAAAGTTTTTGATATTTCTAACAATTCTTTTAGTTTTGCTTGATGAGTATCGGCTGTTTGATTTTCATTTTTCATAGGATTTTTTCTTTTAATTTAATTAGAGAATTCCCGGTCATTTCTTCAGGTTTATCTATATTCATAAGATGTAATATGGTAGGAGCAATATCACTAAGTTTACCGTCTCTGACCATTAGATTACTTTTATCAATATTTTTCCCAGTTATTATAAAAGGTACTAAATTTGTAGTATGGGCAGTATGAGGAAGCTTTGTCTCCTCACTAAACATTTCCTCAGCATTACCATGGTCAGAAGTAATAATAAGGATTCCATTAATATCACATATACTATCATGTATTTTTTTTAAACAAATATCAATAGTTTCTACTGCTTTAATTGTTTGACTTAAGTTTCCAGTGTGACCAACCATATCACAATTAGCATAATTAACTATAATTATATCATGCTTTCCATCATTTACAGTTTCTAATATTTTGTCAGTAATCTGATAAGCAGACATTTCTGGCATTAAATCATAAGTAGAAACTTTAGGAGAAGATATTAAAATTCTTTCTTCACCCGGATATGGCTCCTCTTCACCACCATTAAAGAAAAATGTAACATGGGCGTATTTTTCAGTTTCCGCTATTCTAAGCTGTTTAAAATTTAATTGCGACAATATTTCAGGTAAAGAATTTTTTGGCTTAATATTATGAAATAATGCAGGCATATATCTTGATAATTCTTCTGAATATTCAACCATTCCTAATGCCTTATAAATAGGTTTAAAATTTCCTCTATTAAATCCTTTAAATTCTTTTAAGCACAATGCTGATAAAATTTGCCTTACTCTATCTGATCTAAAATTAACCATAATAATCGCATCATCTTCTTTAATCCCTTTATATTCACCAATTATCGTTGGTTTTATAAATTCATCAAATATATTTTTTGAATAATTTTTATTTATTAAATTTTCAATATTTTCTTCTCTTTCTGCTTTACCATAAACTATTGCATTAAACGCAAGTTCAGTTCTGTCCCACCGATTATCTCTATCCATCCCATAATAGCGCCCAGAAACTGTAGCAAGTGAAATATTTTTATCTTTTAGTAACTCATTAATTATATCAAAATTATATTTTATATTCATTGGCGCAGTATCTCTTCCATCCGTAAATAGATGCAAAACTACTTTGATATTATTTCGCGAAAGAAACTGAGCTAGATATATTATATGTTGCTGATGAGAATGAACTCCTCCTTCCGAAAAGAGACCCATTATGTGACATTTATTTTGGTCTTTAATATTTGATATAAATCGAATTAGATCTTCATTTTCTTCCAATTGATTTTTAGAAATGGAATCATTAATTCTTACTAAGTCCTGCAAAATTACTCTTCCGCAACCAATACTCATATGGCCAACTTCAGAATTACCCATCTGACCTTCAGGCAACCCTACATCAACACCTGAAGTACTTAAGCATGAATATGGAAAATTATTATAAAGATAATTTAAAAATGGTGTATCAGCCATAGCAATAGCATTGGAAATGCTTTTTTCTTTAATTCCCCATCCATCTAGAATACACAATATTATCGGTTTTGGTATATTTCTAAGAATCATAGTTAAGTAAATCTTTTAGAAATTTTAGGAACTCTTTCACCTTTTACAATATAGATCAGCATATTTGCTATTTTGACAGTATAATCACCTATCCTTTCAATATTTTTAATTGATAACATTACTTGACTGTAAGAAGGAACTGATTCAGGCTCATTAGTCATTTTATACTTAAGAGTCTCCAATAAATCATAATATATTAAATCAACTTCCTCATCATTTTTAGCAATCGGACGCGCTTTATCATCATTATTTTCTTTATATGCAGACAATGTTTCATCAAGCATAAAACTAATAAGGTTAGTCATTTTATTAATTTTTTCTTTAATTGAATCATCAATATCAATATCAATTTTTGCTGCTCTCTTTGTTGTATTCTTGCAAAGATCTCCCATCCTTTCCATAATAACAGCTAATTTTAAAGCTGATACTGCTTGACGCAAATCGACAGCCATCGGCTGCCTCAAAGCTATTATTTTAATCGCCTGGGCTTCAATATGCTCATCAAAATTATTGATTTTTGTATCAATTTCTTCTGCCTTATCTATACAATCTAAATCTTTGTTTTGAAGTGAATTATTAGATAAAATTAGAATTTCTTTTACTAATAAACCCATTTCAACTATTTCTTTTGTAAGAGAAGATAAATCTTTATCATAAGAATGAACGATATGACTCGACATAAAATTTCCTCCTAATGTTTATATTGCTTCAGACAATCTTAATGCTTCATCTTCTGCAATTAAGGCTTCAATAAATTCATCTAAATCACCTTCATTCATGATTGTATCAATTTTATATAATGTGAGATTAATTCTGTGGTCACTTACTCTTCCTTGCGGAAAATTATAAGTTCTAATACGCTCTGATCTATCGCCAGAGCCCACTTGGCCTTTGCGATTTGCAGCTCTTTCAGCATCCTTTGCGGCTCTCTCAGCTTCATAAATTCTTGAGCGTAAAATTTTTAAAGCTTTTGCTTTATTTTTATGTTGAGATTTTTCATCCTGCTGTTGGACAACTATACCTGTAGGTATATGAGTTATCCTCACTGCACTATCAGTTGTATTAACCGATTGTCCGCCTGGTCCACTTGCACGGAACACATCTATACGAAGATCTTTTTCATTTATTACTACATCTACTTCTTCAGCTTCAGGCAATACTGCAACTGTTGCTGCAGATGTATGAACTCTTCCACTTGATTCAGTTTCAGGCACTCTTTGCACCCTATGAACCCCTGATTCAAATTTAAGTTTAGCAAATACATTATTTCCTGTTATTTCTGCAGATGCTTCTTTATAGCCACCTATCCCAGTTTCGGATACCGACATTACTTCAAATTTCCAACGTTTTTTTTCAGCATAACGCTGGTACATTCTGAATAAATTAAAAGCAAACAATGCTGCTTCTTCACCGCCTGTTCCTGCCCTAACCTCTATAATAACGTTTTTTTCATCAGCCTTATCTTTCGGCAGTAAAGCTAGCTTGACCTCTTTCTCTAATTTAGGTAATTGCTCTTCTAATTCAGCAAGTTCAATTTCTGCTAATTCGCGCATATCAGTTTCAGAATTCTTATCTTGTAATATTTGTTTTAATTCAGTGATCTCTTTTTTATTTTTATTAAAACTGTTTATTGTATCAATTATTGGATTTAAATCTGAATATTCTTTAGACCATTGCACAAATTCATTCTTTCCTATAGTCTCCAAACTAGAAAGTTTTTCTCTTAATTCATTATGACGTGCTAGTATTTTATCGAGATTTTGTTCAAAGCTCACTTTCTATAACCTTAAAATTAATTTTTTTTTAAATTAGTTTATTAAACTTAAACTGTCAACTTTTGTCTTGATAAATTGTAGCTTCACATACTTCATATTTATTAGTTTTTTATTTTTTAAAACATATATTATATTGAGAATATATTGAAATTTCATAATTATATAAATTGATCTTCTTTAAAAGGATTTTTAAATGTAAATTTAATATATTGGTAATGAGGCATAAAAATGGCAGATAAGCAAAACAATCATGAACCTAAGAAATATGACTTCGAAGACGCTGTAACAGCATTAAGAAAGAAAGATGTGAACCAAAAAATAAAGGATAATGCAGCTAAAGAAATTGAAAAAATAAGTACTGACTAATTATACAATTTTTAACACAAAGGGAACATTGTAATTAATAAAAAATAAGTGTAAAATCGCTTTAAAATCATTACAGTAAAAATTTATGATATTTAAACCCCAAATTTACCCTTATTTAGAAAAAACACCCTTAATTCCTAAAGATTGTTTCATTGCACCTAATGCCATTATTGTAGGGGATGTTAAAATTGGTAGCCACTCAAGTATTTGGTTTAACTCCACTATTCGTGGTGACGTAGCAAGTATAACTATCGGCGACAAAACAAACATCCAGGATGGAAGTGTTATTCATGTTTGTAGAAATGATGGGCCGACTATAATTGGCTCAGAAGTTACAATTGGGCACAAAGTTTTAGTACACGCTTGTACAATACAAGATAGAGCTTTTATTGGTATGGGTTCAATACTAATGGACAAGGTGATTGTTGAAACTAATGCGATGGTTGCTGCAGGAAGCTTGGTCACACCTGGCAAAATCATTAGATCTGGAGAACTTTGGGCAGGCTCTCCAGCAAAATTTTTTAGAAAATTAACTGAAGAAGAAATAAAATATTTTTCAGTTTCTGCAGAAAATTATGCTATGCATGCGAAAGAATACATCGATATGTTTAGTATAAGTTAATATTTTATACATTATTACATTTCTCATAAAACTGTAACAAAAATGTTATTGATTTATTGTTAAATAATATATTATATATTCATTATGTATTATTAACTACTACTTAACAAAAGATTTAAATATGACCAAAGATTTCAATAAACGATTAGAATTAGCTACAAAGAAACCATTTTTAGAACTACATAATAATTTTATAAAACCCGAAATTAAATTTGTTGAAACTAATATGAGCGGTTTTGATATAGGTTTCAAGTTTTGGGCGGCAAGTGCTTACGCAAAAGGCTACTTAAGTAAAAATGAAAGAGTTTCTTTTTTAACTAAGTTTACTAACTCATCTATACAATCAAATCAAACTGTAGATATTGATTGGACACAAGCTGTTGATCCGGCAAAATATTTTAATATTATTAAACCATTATTAGTATTAATTCAAACTGCAAAACACGCTGCTGCTGATGCGGTTGAACATAATAACAATGCTTTAAACACTGAAAGTAATACAAAAGCTAAACTTATCAAAGCAGCACTTGAAATACTTATTTTGCCTATTGAATTACCCATTAAACTTACTGATAAATTAATTGATTTAACTTTACTACCAGTAAGTATTGCTATAAAGCAAGTAGAGCGAAAAAAAGAAAGAGAAAAATCTTTAGTAGAAGAAATTAAGTTCGTAACTGGGCAATCTGAAGAAAATCTTAATTTAAATGATACCTCTGAATCAACTCCAAATATTCCTTTGAGAGAATTTGTCAGTCATAAAAAAGCTACTTATATTAAAAGAAATTTTGATAATATGGAATATACTGACCATAAACCAAGAGAATGGACTAGAAAAACAAGATTACGTTATGAGCCTAAATATCAAAACCTATCCCAAGAATCATTAATTGATTCAAAACCTCAACCCTCAGAAAATAATTTAAGGCCATGGGCAAAGCGCCTATTAGATTCTGACGAAAACACACTTTCACAACCTATGAAAATTTTACGCGCAAAAAGAATTAATTCTTCTATATCGAGGAGTATATAAAGTTAAGGGCTAAATTTTTCTTTATCCGAAAATTTAGCCCTAGTTTTTTATAAAATTTCTACATAACATATTTGATTAACTGCTTGATAATCTATTGTTTCCCCGTTAAGAATAATTTCTCTGTTTTGTATCTCACCTTTACAATGCACAGGGTATTCTTCTCCTTTAAAATCGATATAGGGATGGCCAAATGGTCCTCGTTCCTGAGGAATATCTGTATGATACTTAACAGTGTAATATATTCCATCAATATCAGCTACTCTAACTGCTTTTGAAAAATCAAAATAATCATATTGGCTAGTATTTTGGTTATCATATTGTAAATATTTCACAGGGTAATTTACCATATATATCCTCCTTGTATATTTTTAATTATATAAGACTACGTATATAATCATCTGATTGCATTTCTTCAAGCCTTGAAACAGTTCTTTTAAATTCGAATATATGCTCACCCTCTTTATATAATTCATTTGGCAGGGCTTCTGCGCTACATATAATTATATTTTTATTTTCATATAAAATATCAATAAGCTTAATGAATCGAAGTATTTCATTACGATTTTCCCTATATAAAATCGGAATATCAGTAAGAAAAATAATTTGAAACTTTTTTGCAATTGCCTCATAATCTGCAGTACCCAAATTTTGCTCACAAATTTCATTAAAACCTACGCATAGGCCATTTTTCTCACTATCAACAATATTAAAACTTTTCTCAAGAACTAAATTCCTTCCTAAAACCTCAATAACTTCTTTTTTAAAAATGTTATTTGAGAGGTCATCCAATAATTTTTGAACGAATAATGTATTTTCTTGATTAAGAGGCTGAAAATAAATTTTATGAGACTTTAAAAGCCCAATTCTATAGTCTGTTTTTGAATTTAAACAAATTACATTAAATTTTTCTTCAATTAAATCTATAAATTCTAAAAAATTTTCCCTTTTTAATCCATTTTCATATAGTTTGCTGGGATGGCAATTAGAAGTAATTACTATAAAAATTTTGCTTTCAAATAGCTCTTTAAACAATCGCCCTATTATCATTGCATCAGCAATGTCCTTAATTTCCAATTCATCTAAGCAAAGTAATCTAATATCTTTGGCAAGATTCTTTGCAAGAATCTTGATTGGATCACCTTGATAATTTTTGCGAATATTCCTAAGCTTATCATGTATTTCCAACATGAAAGCATGAAAATGAATATAGTTTTTTTTTAAATTGACCTGATTATAAAATAACTTCATTAGCATAGACTTACCTCTCCCTACTGCTCCCCATAAATAAATTGCTTGAGAGGAAGGAGATTTTCTGTTAAAAATATTTAATATTTTACAAGACTCAATAATTTGCTTATTGAAATTTAAAAGTTCTTTTAAAACTTCATTTTGTGAATTATCTAATGTAATTGATTTATCTTCAATTAAAACTTTATTGTTAATTATGGACTCAAAAGAAATTGTCATTTTAATACATGCGCTTGCTGCAAATAAATGGTTTATGTGCCCCTTAGCCAAACATTTAAAAAATCAAGGCTATATAGTTTACAATTGGGATTACGAAAGTCGTAAATTTACTATAGAAGAATTAGCAAATCAATTAAATGCTTTTATTCAAAATTTAGATATTAAAGATAAAAAAATTAATTTTGTTACTCATTCTTTGGGTGGAATTATAACAAGATATTATTTAAAATATTTTAATTTAGAAAATCTTGGCAGAGTTGTTATGTTAGCTCCACCAAATAACGGTAGTGAAGTTGTTGAAGTATTTAAAGAGCAATACTGGTTTTATAAATATTTTGGCCCTGCCTCTATTACCCTTGGTACTGGTGAGATGAGTGTTCCAAAAAGCTTAGGCCCTGTAAATTTTCCTTTAGGAATTATTGCAGGCAGCATGAGTTTCCTAGGTTTTGGTATGTTATTACCCACTGGTAATGATGGAATTGTATCAATTGAAAGCACTAAAGTTGAAGGCATGACCGAGCATTTAGTATTATATACTTCACACGTAGGTATTGTATTTCGAAAAGACGTTATTCAATATTGTACTAATTTTTTAAAATACGAAAGCTTTAAAACATAAATTGAGCAAAACTATGCTTAGAAGAGCATCAGAAATCTTTAACATTAATACTACTATTGAAATAGAAATCTTTGACCCTGAGCAAGAATTCATTCCTAAGACAGATGAACATTACTATTTTGATCAAGAAACAACCAATGCAATCATTGCAGCTTTTAAGTATAATAAAAAACTCCTTATACAAGGCTTTCATGGCACAGGTAAATCAACACATATTGAACAAGTTGCTGCAAGATTAAATTGGCCGCTAGTGAGAATAAATTTAGATGGGCAAATTAGTAGAAATGATTTAGTTGGTAGAGATGTAATAAGAATTAAGGACGGATTACAAATAACTGAATTTTCTGAAGGCATATTACCTTGGGCTATGCGCCAAGGAATTGCTTTAATCCTTGACGAATATGATGCTTGCAGGCCTGAGGTTGCTTTTGTTCTAAATTCTATTCTTGAACCAGATGGTACTCTTGCATTGCTTGAAAAAAATCAAACAATTTATCCGCATAAAAATTTTAGAATTTTTGCTACTTCTAATACAATTGGTTTATGATATCAAGCCGGTCTTTATTCAGGTGTAAACTATATAAACCAAGCGCAAATGGATAGGTGGAATTTTGTTATGACATTAAATTATTTCCCTAAGGAAGAGGAGTTAAAAATTGTTTTAAATAGATTAGCTTCTTATGGCGAAGAAGATAAAAAGGATGTAGTTTTAATGATAGAGTTTGCTAACTTAACAAGAAATGGATTTAAGCTTGGTGAAATTTCAAGCTTAATGTCACTTAGGGCGATAATTAACTGGGCAGAAAATAGTATTATTTTTAATAACCGTGAATTAGCTTTTAAATATAGCTTTTTAAATAAATGTGATCCAGAAGAAAAGGGAATTATAACAGAATTTTATCAAAGAATTTTTGATAAAGAAATAATATAATAATTACAATAACATAAATAGAAAACTTAACATAAGGATTTAAAATGTCTAAATTAAATTTAGTACTTGCACCAGATGAAATATACAGCAAAATATCAACAGCGATTAGCAATATGGATCAATCTATTATCGATCTAATGGACCAGATGGTTGAGTTTGTTAAATCTGAACATGCATACGGTGTTGCTGCGCCAATGTTTGGGATATCGAAGCGTATTATTGTAATTAACATTGAAAATAAAACATTATGCATGGTAAATCCAATAATCACTTATACTTCTGAAGAAAAGGAAAAATGGAAAGAATCATCTTTAAGTTTTTTAGGAGCAGAAGTTGAAGTTGAGCGCCCAGTAAATATAAAGGTGGAATTTTTAAACTACAATGGTCAAAAGGAAAGTTTAGAAGCTGATGGAATATTAGCAAGATGCATTCAACATGAAATAGATTACTTAGATGGTAAAAATATTCTCAATTATGTTTCTAATTTAAAGCGAAGTATTTTAGTTGATAAAATGAGGAAGTTAAAGAAAAAAGGTTACATAAGACACGTTCACTCGTCCTCATGCAGCCATTGATAATCACTGTTGGATGTGGAAAATATAGTTTCAGAAAGTTTCTAAAATAATTCAAATGGCAAATTACTTTAGGGTAAATTAAGAGCTAAATTTAAACTTTCAATTCTCAGGTAATTATGCAAAATATTGCTAACGCTATCTCAACCTTAATTAAAGCTTTTACGCTAGAGAACGAGATTGAGATTAGTTCTAATGACAATATTTTATCTCTTAAAAAAAACAGCAATATCATTAGGGTGCATGAAAAACTGAATATTAAATTTCAAAGGGGCTATATTGATAGTTTTTTATTAAATATTAAATATAGCAATCCTGATATTTATTATAAATATCTACCTAATGAGCAAGTACCACAAAATATTTATATAAAATGCGAAGAAGCAAGATATGAGGCATTAGGAGCATTACAATACAAAGGCATTGCAACTAATTTGAAAAACAAATGGGAATACTACTGTTTGCTTTCTGGATATAATTTATTTGACCAAATTGAATATATAAAAATTGAAGATATAATTAGCTTCAAAATTAGAAACTATATTACAAATCATCTATATCCTTTTGAATTATCTAATATATTTAATAAATTTAAGTCATTAGATGAATATTTACCCTTACTTAAATCTGCTATTTATGATCAAAAGGAATATGCAAATATTATATGTTCAATTGCGTCTAATTATAATTTCATTAGTGAAGATTTTAGTAATGTATTAATTGCTAAATCAAATCAAAAAGAATTGCAAGAACCCTCTGCCATTCCTTTTGAACAGCCAGATCCGTTTAATACACCTGAAGAACTTGAAGTCACTAATTTATCTTTTGATAAGGAAATAAATAATAAAGAAATTTTTAAAACCAATGATAAAAATAATTTAAATCAGATAACCTCAATATTAGATTACAAAATATATGACTCAAATTTTGACGAAATTATACCTGCTAATAAGTTAGTTTCATTAATTGAGCTAAATAAATTAAGGCTAAAATTAGATAGTAAAATTTTAGAGTTGAATAAAGGATTGAGCAAATCTTTAAATAACTTCAAAAGGAAACTTAATTCTATAGCTTCTAAATATATTCAAAAAAACTTAGAAACCGGTGTCCTTGATAATACTAAGTTTCCTATGCTTATAGCTAATCATAATTTTACTAATCTTTATAAATTTCAATCTGAAAAAATTGATTTTAATACTATCGTAACTGTTTTAATTGATTCATCAGGTTCAATGCGGGGCAAGCCTATTACAATTGCTGCAATATGCGCAGATTTAATTAGTAAAATCCTCGAACAAGTAAATGTTAAAACAGAAATACTTGGCTTTACCACTAAAGATTGGCAGGGAGGTGAAGTTAAAAAGAAATGGCTTGCAAATGGACAATCCAACCTTCCTGGTAGATTAAATGCCATTCGTCATTTAATCTACAAAGATTCAAATCAAACATATAGAGTCTCAAAGAAAAACATAGCTGTAATGCTAAAAGATGGATTGCTTAAAGAAAACATTGATGGAGAAGCATTATTTTGGGCTTATAACAGAATCATTAAGAAGCCTCAGAAACGTAAAATCATAATTGTAATATCTGATGGCGCTCCAATAGATGAGGCAACTCTTTCAAATAATAAAAGCGATTACTTAGAAATCCATTTAAAAGGGGTAATTAAATTTATAGAACAGAAAAAAAATACTGAATTAATTGCAATTGGTATTGGTCATGATGTAACAAATTACTATAAAAAATCAGTAACTATTAAATCAGTCGAAGAACTTACCGATACAATATTCAATCAATTAGCAAATATATTATAATGAACTTTATATATGCTTAATTAAGTAATAATGCGAGAGTAAAATTAAATTTCGTGCTCGCATTATTATTGTTTTATCGATTCATATAGTCTAATAGTCTTTTACCTTGAGAAACTTCCTCTATTAATCCAGTTAGATAATGATCAAATGGCTGAAGTTTGTTTGCAAATTCTATATAACTAACAGATTTTGGAGCTTCATCAGAAGAATATTGTACATAATAATAGTTAAGCATATCTGCAAGCGGACTCAAATTATTAAAGCTTTTTGTGTTAGCAAGTCTTAATATTCCTTCTTTACCTTCTTTAAAATCATTTTTTCTTAATAATTTCTTTAAATATGCATCAATGAAAATAAGAGGCTGTTGGTTTTCCCATTCACTCAGAGTATTATCTTTTACATTATCAATGAAACTAATAGCTTGAATATTATTTAAAATTTCATTTAAAGCATTATCATACGTAATATATAAAGGTGATCCTGATTTTCTAATATATTCTTGGACTTGAATTGGTCTTTTAAATATGAATTCGCTATCGCTATAGTCAATTATCATTACATTTTTTAGCTCATCAATTAACTTATTAAAATATGTTGAATGATATTCTTGATGCGCAGAAAGCCGTATTAATGAGCTCTTTGCATTATAAAAAAAATTACTATTATTCAAAGACATTAAATAAAATGCTTTTGCAAATTTTGGATTTATTACTTCTAATATATGTCCATACTCTTCCAATATAGCAACATCATTTGGAAATAATGTGTATAAATGGCCTAAAGCAATAAATTTTGCTGGATGAGAATATGATAAATGATATGTTCGTTCAATAAGAAAACGTTTTTTCTCAGAACTTTGGAATTTATTTATAATACCTATTACTTCTATAATATTTTGCAATATATCATTTTGATCAAATGATTTATTAGAGAAGCTCGAGTCAATATTTGAAGCTATATCATTTTTACTATAATTAAATGCATCTAAATAATTAATATAATATTTATCATCACGTTCGTCATTATACTCTTTTGCACTTACTTCTCTTACTACTTTAGTTATAGGATGTGCCACTCTAAAATTTTTGAGATCTTCTATAAATATGTTAACTTGATTAGAATGAACTAATCTTTTTCTCTGTAATCTTAATAGCCCAGCTTTTGCATAATCAAATAATTCTGTATTTGGAATATTTTCTAAATAAAATTTTGTAGCAGCTTTGGGATTTTGTGTTTCAAGAGTCTTACCATATTCCTCAAATATGTCGATATTTCCATTATTAGCATTATAAATATTCCTAAGTAGAGACAATTTTTTTGAATCATTATATGGAATATCTTTTATATTCTGAAGGTCTTTATTATTAAAAGTATCAAGAAAAATTTCCGTTTTATAAAATAGATTGACAATGGTTTCATTTATTTTTTCTATTTCATCTTCAAATCCTTCATCAGTTAAAATAAAACTACGTGCCCTAATATAAGAATTGATAGCATCTTCAAAATATTGCTTTTTCTGAGAAAGACTATTTTCAATAACAAGAAGTTTTGTATATAGATCTCCTTTTAAAATATACATCTCATGATCTTGTGTTTTAGACTTCATTTGGTTTAATAATTTTATACTATTTGATATAATAAGCTGACTAGTAAGATTTAGCGTATTTAATTTAACTATAAGCTGAAACGCTTCTTCTATTTTATACAATTTGAAGTTACTTTCATTTCTTATAGTTTTTATATCAGGATTTTCTTTAAGTAACGCTTTTGCCTTACTATAAATCGCATAGATAGAATCTGGATTAGATTGTAGAAATTTATCGAAATTTCTGATTAAATCTTCTTTATAATCAAGAAATTTTTTTTTAGAATTAGAAAACGATGATTTAAACAAGCCGAGTAACTGTAAATATTCTGGGTAATTTGATATTATATTATCATAAATATTTTGTACTTCAGGCGAGTTTTTATCTAAGCTTGTTATATATTTGTCTAATAAATAATATATTTCATCTTGAGCCTCAGATCTAGCAATATAAGTTTCCTGATATTGGTGTTTCATGATAAAACCTTTTAAATAGAATTAAATTAAATGTTAAATTATATAAACAAATATTTACAAACATTCTATAACAAAATTTACAATTTTTTGAGTGTATTGTTTATATTAGAAGCTTAAAACCCAACTAATTCAAATTTATTTCGAATTGGCAAAGAATATTAAATCTGTATTATTAATCATATTTAAAAATTAATTATAAGAAAACCGTATAAATTACTTGAAAAAACAAAAATTCCTGTTAAAACATTCTCAAGAATGATTTCTTATATCCAAAAGATTTTAGTTTTGATATTAGCGCGAAAGAATAAATCCTACATCTTGCTAGGCTAATAAAAACTAGCGCGTATTAGAATTATGACATAAGCAATTATTATGGCGGGCGTAGCTCAGTTGGTTAGAGCATCAGATTGTGATTCTGAGGGTCGCCGGTTCGAGACCGGTCGCTCGCCCCACTTTTTTGTGCGTCCTTAGCTCAGTAGGATAGAGCAACGGATTTCTAATCCGTGGGTCAGGAGTTCGAATCTCTTAGGACGCACCATTTTCTGCTTTTCAGTGTTATTGATGAGGTACTTATGGAACAACATTCAATAATACTCCACAATAATTCAATTTTAAAACTCTTATTAAAGTACTTTTAACAAAGTAAAACACAAAGTGTTTTAGAAATTTTCATTTTAATTGCAAATAATACGGGTTCTATTGTTAACATTGCATAAATTAGAATAAAAATAATTTGATAAGTTTTGAGGATAAAAAATTTTTTTATATGGATCGTCCCTTCACTTTCATATAATGGTATTATCCTATTTAGCTCAAACTTTTTATCATGATCTTAAACTTGTTAGCACATTTTATTATATATCATTTCCATATTTTCAATGTTTACCTGCTGAACGTGACAATAGCATCTATGTAAGGTTTTTTTTAAATTTTCCTTATTAGTCAGGTACTTACTCAAACTAACCTTTTATTTTCATTAACAGCAAAAAAAGCTGATCATCATTTTAATTCTGCTATTTTAGGTGCCGCCTGAGGGTTTTTTAGGCTTAATCCTAGGATTGGTCTTAAAGATATAGGATTTTTTTAGATTAAGAAGAGTTTGTGAGACTATAAATAATTCATTTGTAGAAACGAGTAAAGGAATTTCAAGACACATCTAGATATTCTGATTCTAGAACTAGCTAAATAAATTTAGCTGACTAAATAACTGAAAACATCCTCTAAATCAGCATCTTTTGTTGAGATATCTTTGATTTCCAAATGTGTGGTTTTAATTAACTCAATAATTTTATTTATGGAAACTTCTTTTGGTTTATATTTTATATTCATTGAACCATCACTAACTATAGAAGCATTTAATATTTGAAAAGCCGGTGGGACAAAATGTAAAACTTCGCTAAATTTTATATTTATTTCTTTATGGTCTAGCAAGTTAATTAAGTTTTGCGTTTTATCATTAGCTATTATCTTT
>JBKBYG010000010.1:0-49603 GCA_046313435.1 Alphaproteobacteria bacterium | reverse complement strand
GGGGTGGCTGCTGATAGTGCTAGATACGCTTATAATTTGAAAGAGGAATTAAAAAACTATAATGTAAAAATTGAATCAGTTAAATCTATTGTAATTGGAGCGCATCGTGGTAAAGATATGCTGATGGTTGAAAGTATGATAAAGGTTAA
Organism: Alphaproteobacteria bacterium; assembly: GCA_046313435.1. Lineage (GTDB taxonomy): Bacteria > Pseudomonadota > Alphaproteobacteria > Rickettsiales > Arcanibacteraceae > JBKBYG01. The sequence goes on along the minus strand of JBKBYG010000010.1, from coordinate 49,454 downwards.
TGATCATCCTATTACAGAATTAAAAAAATATAATTTAACTGAGGAAAATATAAAAGAAGTTTTATATAAAGCAAAAGAGCAGACATATGAGCGCGGAGATTTGATAGCGCAAAATAAAAGACAAAGAACGGCTTCTATCAACCCCGCGACTATAGCTTCAACTATAGCATCGCTATATTTAAGAAAAAAAACAATTAAATTACCTATGGCCTTAGTAATAAATAAAGAAGATTTAAAAAAATATAATATTGATTTTAATAAGGAAGTATGTACAGGTATTATGGCAATAATAGGGCCTGAAGGGGCGGAAGTTGAGGGCTTGGAACTAAATGAAAAAGAAAAAAATAAATTAATTGCAGTAATGCAAGAAACTGTTAATCTTAAGGAATGTTTTGAAGCCGATATGGGTATATTAAAAAAAAATAAATTTTTAATTGACAAAAAAAGCACAGATTCAGAAAATAATAAAAAATACATTTTTAATGATGAAAATGATTTCGAAAAAACAGAAAGAAATTCTGATTTAAATTTATATGCAAATAATGATAATATGACATCATGAACGATAATAAATTAATGGCTTGGCTGTGTTTTTTCATAACATTTTTGTTATTAATTTCGCTTGGCACTTGGCAAATTTACAGATTAAATTGGAAAAATTCAATTATAGAGAAAATTGATAAAAGAATTGTAATAGAGTCTTATTCGCCTGAAAGAATAAATGATCTTAATATAGACGAATCTGAGTACAGAAATATTAAATTAAAAGGACATTTTATAAATGATAAAGAAGTTCATTTATATGGTGGAAGTATAGAATTTAAGGGAAAAGTTGGATATTTTATTTTAACTCCTTTTGAAACTATAAATAATGAATTTATATTGGTAAATCGAGGCTGGGTGCCGGAATCCAAAAAAAATATAATTACCCGTCCGGATACTATTATAAACGATGAGGTTGAAATTGAAGGCTTAATCTTAAGAGGCGAAAAGAAGAAAACTTTTACTCCTAAAAATGATTTAGATAAGAATTTATGGCTTTGGATAGATTTAAATGCTATAAAAGAATATACTAAATTAGATTTAGTTCCTTTTTTTCTTTTGCAAAAAAAAATAAATGAGAAAGATAAATTGCCTATAGCAAAAACCATTTCGCCGAATATTAGAAATGATCATTTAGGTTATGCTATAACATGGTATTCATTAGCAATAACACTAGTTATCGTATTTTATTTTTACAGAAAACAGAATTTGAAATAATTAAAGAATCAATTAATAAAAATGATAAGAATTACTTTACCAGATAATAGTATAAAAAATTTTGATGGTCCAATTTCGGGAATTGAATTAGTAGATTCTATTGGTCCTTCTCTTGCCAAAGCAGCTCTAGCTATGAGAGTAGATGATAAATTAGTTGACCTTGTTACTCCCATTACAAGTGATGCAAAAGTTACTATTATTACAGGTAAAGATCCTGAAGGATTAGAAATAATAAGGCATGATGCTGCGCATATTTTAGCCGAGGCTGTACAAGAGTTATTCCCGGAAACTCAAGTGACAATAGGGCCTGCTATTGAAAATGGTTTCTATTATGATTTTGCACGCGATGAGCCCTTTACTACAGATGATTTAGAGCTGATTGAGCAAAGAATGTATGAGATAGTAAAAAGAGATGAAGCAATAACTAGACATTTATGGACTAAAGAAGAAGCTATAAAATATTATAAGGAAAAAGGTGAGCATTATAAAGTAGAAATTATTGAAGCTATCCCAGCAGAAGATGAGCTTAGCTTTTATAAGCAAGGAAACTTTGTTGATCTTTGTAGAGGTCCGCACGCACCATCCACTGCAAAAATCAAAGCATTCAAGCTTACTAAACTTGCAGGTGCCTATTGGCGCGGTGATAGCAAAAATAAGATGCTTCAAAGAATATATGGTACTGCTTGGGCAAGCAAAGAAGATTTAAAACAATATTTAATGTTTTTAGAAGAAGCTGCAAAAAGAGACCATCGTAAGCTTGGAAAAGAGCTAGATTTATTCCATTTACAAGAAGAAGCCCCAGGTATGATATTCTGGCATGAGAAAGGATGGACATTATATAGAATCATTGAAAATTATATCAGGAATAAGATAGCTAAAGAAGGTTATATTGAAGTAAAAACACCTATGCTTGTTGATAGGGCGCTTTGGGAAGCTTCAGGTCACTGGGAAAAATTTGGCCACGCTATGTTTACATCCGTTACTGAAGATAAAACAATGGCATTAAAACCTATGAGTTGCCCGTGCCATGTGCAAATATTTAATCAAGGTCTTAAGAGCTATAGAGATTTACCGCTTAAAATGGCAGAATTCGGTGCTTGCCATCGTAATGAGCCTTCAGGTTCTTTGCATGGAATTATGAGAGTAAGAGGATTCGTTCAAGACGACGCTCATATATTTTGTAGCGAAGATATGATAACTGACGAAACAATTAAGTTCTGTAAATTGTTAAAGGAAGTATATAATGATTTTGGATTTACTGATGTAAAGGTAAAATTTTCAGATCGTCCTGAAGTTAGGGCAGGGAGCGACGAAACTTGGGATAAAGCTGAAAACTCACTTAAAGAAGCAGTGGAAGCAGCAGGGTTAGAATATAGCATGAATCCAGGTGAGGGTGCTTTTTATGGGCCAAAGCTTGAGTTCGTTTTAAGGGATGCGATAGGAAGAGATTGGCAATGTGGAACTTTACAAGTAGATTTTGTTCTTCCTGAAAGACTAGATGCGGCGTATATAGGTGCTGATGGTAATAAACATAGACCAGTCATGCTACATAGGGCAATTATTGGGACTTTTGAGCGGTTCATAGGTATACTTATTGAACAATACGGAGGTAAATTTCCTGTCTGGCTTGCTCCAGTGCAGGTTGCTATAGTAAATGTTACAAGTGATGCAGAAGAATATGCAATAGAAATAAAAAAGCGTTTAGATGAGTTAGGCATAAGGTCTAAGCTTGACATTTCTGCAGAAAAAATTAATTATAAAATTAGACAGCATTCTATTAAAAAAATACCTTTAATATTTGCAGTTGGAAAAAAAGAAATGGAAAATAACACAGTTTCTATAAGAAGAATTGGTTCAGAGCAGCAAGAGATAACCTCTTTACAAGAAACTCTGAATAATCTAATAAAAGAAGCTGCCATATTTAATTAATAATAATGGAGTAATTAAATAGCTAACTTACCTAAAAAAAATAATGAAATCTTATCTTCTACCGTTCGTCTAATTGATGAAGAAGGTAATATGATAGGAATTGTTAACCTCAGAGATGCATTAGAGAAAGCAAAAAATGCTGGCCTAGATTTAGTTGAGGTTTCACCTAATGCTGAGCCACCAGTTTGTAAGATTTTGGATTTTGGCAAGCATAAATATGAAGCTAAGAAAAAGGCACATGATGCTCGTAAAAAGCAAAAAATTCAAGAAACTAAAGAGATAAAACTTAGACAGAATATAGGTGATCATGACTATAAAGTTAAAAAAGATAGTATTGTAAGATTTATTTCTGAAGGTAATAAGGTTAAAATTACTTTGCGATTTAAAGGAAGAGAAATAACTCATGCAGAAATAGGGATGAAATTATTTGAGCGCCTTAAGGAAGAAATTTCTGAATTTGCAAAAGTTGAATACGAACCTAAGCTTGAAGGTAATAAATCGATATTAATGATACTAGCGCCTAAAGTTTAAGTATAATAAATAGTAGTTTGATTTGAAGTTTGCGGATTGTTACTAGTCTTTCACTAGGCATTTGACAACCTTCACTGTTTAGGTCTTGCTCATCCGAACTCACCTGAAACTACTATAGTTTTAATGCCAGCTAATAAAATTCTAAATGTTAGAATAATCATATTAGCTGGTCTACTAGTGCAGCACTTGATTTTGTAATTCTCATATGAATAATTCAAATATTTTAAATAGGCTCAATAATTTCAAATTACCTCACAAAGCAATAATAAGCTTTATTTTAGGAGGAATGGTAAGTTTTACATTTGCCAAATTTTTTTTATTTCCTTTCATCTTCTGTTTTAGTGCATTCTTACTTCTAATTAAAACATCTAATACAAAAAAAGAAAGTTTTTATATCGGATGGAGTTTCGGATTTGGCTATTTTTCTATAAGTCTTCATTGGGTAGCTTGGGCATTATTTACCGATACAGACAAATTTATTTGGTTATTACCTGTATCTAACATAGTTTTTCCTGCAGCCCTTGGGTTATATATTGCGGCAGTTGCTCTGTTTACATATAAATTCAATAAAAATAAAATGTTAGGGCTCATTTTTGCGCTTAACTGGGTAATTATAGAATATATAAGGTCTAAATTATTTACTGGATTTCCATGGAATTTAATAGGTTATAGTTTTGGCTTTTCTTTAGAACTTCTGCAGCTAGCTTCAATAATAGGAATTTATGGGCTTAGTTTTTTTGCAATGATTATTAGCTTAATTCCGTATATCTATTTTTCTAAAGTTAAAAACAAGTTTTTTATAATTTTTGGAACCATATGTTTAATAGGTTCGTCTTATATTTACGGAAAAATTAGATTAAAAAATCAGACTGAGTTTCATGATATAAATTTACATATAGTTCAAGGAAATATTTCTCAACATGACAAATGGAAAGAAGATATGCGCTTTGATAATCTTTCAACCTATATGAAGTTAAGTAGCAATTCCAAGGAAAATGCATATGTTATTTGGCCAGAATCTGCAGTGCCATATAATATAGAGGATATTGAGCTATTAAAATATATAAGCAAGATAATTCCAAAAGAAGGTTTGCTTATTACTGGTAGTATTAGATTGGAGCAGTATGATAATGAAGAAAAATGGTGGAATTCCATAAGTTTTATAAATAGCGAAGGAAAAATTATTTCTAATTATAATAAAACTCATTTATTACCGTTTGGAGAATATATACCATTTAGACATTTAATACCAGCTTCACTTGATAAAATTACTTATGGTATTGGTGATTTTGAACGTGGTATTGGACCTGTAACTTTAAATATTGATAATAAATTACCTGAAGTAAGTCCTATTATTTGTTATGAAGCGATATTTCCTAATATTATTGTAAATCGTGATCATCGCCCTAAATGGATTTTAAAAGTAACAAATGATGGATGGTTTGCTAATAGTAATGGTCCCCATCAACATTTTCATATGGCGCGAGTTCGGGCTATTGAACAAGGCTTGGCTCTCGTGCGTTCAGCAAATACAGGAATATCTGCTGTAATTGATAGTTATGGTAAGATTATAACTTCTTTGCCGCTTGGAATGCAGGGAGTTATTAAAGAAAAGCTTCCTAAAGCTTTAGCAGAAAAAACAATATACGCAAAATATGGTGACAAAATAATTTTAGCAATATTTATAATGCTATATATATTAATAATTTACAAGAATATGTACATTGGCAAAAATTAACAAATCAATATGCTTTGAAGGATTAACACAATTTATTAGGGAGTTATTATGTATAAATATAAACTTATTCCTCTTTTGCAAGCAGCCTATACTTCGATAGAATTTAGTGAAGCTATATATAAAGGTTTACATTTAAACTCTAAAGGATTGATTCTTAGTGCAACCCTTAGTGCAATCCCTAATCTGCTGGCTTCTTCTTATGCAAGTGATGAATATTATAATGAGTTTAAAAGCTGGTACGAAGCAGGGGATTTTCGGTTTGTAATGCTTACTTATACTGCAAACCAATTAGTAGCAGATAATTCTGGTATAATCGAATATGCAATAGCTGGGGTATCAAGTCTAGCTGCAATGTGGTCATTGTATTATGCTAACGAAACGGTACGAAATTATATGTACCCGACAACAGTGGAAATTTTAGATCCTGATTATGTTGATATTAACATTATAGGGGTTGATTCAGAGAGTACAATGTAATGGAAAATTTAAATAAGTTAGCTCTTGTTCAAGGTTTAACTACAGGAGCTGTAATGAGTTTTGCTGTATCAAGCTTAGTAAATAGAGTCATACCACCATATATTTTAACACCATTATTACTTACTACTGCAGTTGGATATTTAGTTTGTTCATTATATGATGACGATAAATATTATGATAATATGAAGGATGGCTATATATTTACTGCATCAACTTGTTTTCTTGGTAAAACATCTGCAGCAGTTTTTAACCCTGACTCTTAGAATAGATATGAAAACACTACTTATTATCCAAATGGCGTCATAAAAAATGTTAAGGCAGGAATGGATGTATCAAACTTGTGGAAAAATCTATTATTTGTTACATTAGATGGTGCATCTTCAGGAGCTTTATATTATAGCGGTGAAACACTTCGCTCATATTTGCATTTAGAGGATAAATCTTTTCAAGATAATGATATAGAGTCTATTTCTCAAAAAGATAGTCTAGAATTGGGAGGGGTGATTTTTGAAGATTTGGTTTAAGTTATAATTAGAGTAAAACTATAAATTTATTATTAATAATTAGACTTGTATTTTCATTTGACAATTATTATTCTCCAGATTAAGCTAAATTTAGAATTTTTTATTCACCAGGGGTGCCTTGATAAAATTTATTTATTAAAGCTGAGAAATACCCTTATAACCTGCTCTGGTTAATGCCTGCGGAGGAAGTGTGAAGTCGCCTATAAAACCTTTTATATGATTTTATCATATTTAAAGGTATATTCAGCTTCTATTTCTCAATACGCATTCCAGATTTTTTGATGGATTTATGCGTAAATATTTTAAAAACAACTATTTGCCTGCAATGCTTGGAGCGACTATTGAATATTACGATATAGCTCTTTACGGATATATGGCGCCAATATTAATAAAAGTTTTTTTTCCAGATCTTGATAAAACTTTAGCTTATTTTCTATATTTTTTATTTGAGTTTTTTGCTTCACTTAGTCAATTAGCAGGAGCTTATTTCTTTGGTGTTATAGGTGATAAATATGGAAGAAAGCCTGCTATGTATAGTAGTATGATCGGTATTTCATTCTCTACATTTATTACTTGTATATTGCCTACATACACTCAAATTGGAATATTCGCTACAATATTGTTCATCTTTATACGTGCGCTTCAATGCTTTTTTTTAGGTGGCGAGTATAATGGAGGGGCAATCTATTGCTTAGAGCATGAAGAAAATACTAAAAAACACGGTGTTATTAGTGGTCTTTATTGCGCATTTACTGCAAGTGGAATAATATTAGCAAGCTTAGTTGCTGCATTATGTAACCATATGGGGAAGGAATATTTTCGTATAGCTTATGCTCTTAGCTTTGTACTAGCTTTGCTTATATACAAATTACGTTCTAATCTTAAAGAAACCTCAGCATATTTAAGAGTAAATAGAAATCAACAGGATACTAAATTTTTAAAAGTAAGGCCTATTCTATCGATAATTATTGCTTCATTATTTTTTGGAATCATTTATGGGCTTCCTACCAGAATTTTTAATGCATTATTGCCCATTGCTACTAACATTGAGAGTAATCAAATTATAATATTAAATATTTTTTCTCTTGTTTTTTATACTGGATTATTATTATTTTCAGGATTGCTAGCAGATAAATATGGTGCAGAGAAGATAATGCGCTTTGCAGCTATTCTTGTAAGTATTTTATCATATCCTTTGATGAAGCTTATACAATCTGGTAGCATAACATATATCATTATTGCAAAAATAGTTTTTACATTTCTCACTGCTGTTTTTATTGGGCCATTTCACTCTTTTGCGCAATCTTTAAGTTTGTCCGGTTCTAGATATAGAAATATTTCTGTTTCTTATACTATTGGTAAATGCTTCTCAAGTATTTTGCTGGCTTCTAGCTTTCTAATTTATGACCATTTTAAAAACATTACTATATTAGGTTTAATTTTATCTATTATTGCAATTATTACTACAAGGATTATTCATGAAATACCTGCTAAAAAATAATTTAAAGCTCTGTCTTGTAACAAATATTGGAACTAGACCAATAAATGAATATAAATTTTTTCTTTGTGAAGCGATTAAAGGTGGAGTAACCATGGTTCAGCTTAGAGAAAAATCTGCAAGTATAGATGAGGTCAAATATAAAGCTATTGAGTTACAAAAAATTTTAAAACCTTTAAAAATACCATTAATTATTAATAATTTCGTTGAATTAGCTGCTGAAATAAATGCTGACGGTATCCATATAGGTCAAAAAGATATGCCTGTTGAACAAGCTAAAAAAATATTAGGCTTAAATAAAATTATAGGTTTATCGATAGAGAGTATGGAGCAACTAGAAATAGCAAATAATACTGTTGGAATAAGTTATGTAACAGCAAGTGCTGTATTTCCAAGTAAAACAAAGCCTGATTGTAAAAAAATCTGGGGATTAGATGGATTAAAGCAAGTTGCATTAAATTCAAAGCACCCTGTCACAGCAATAGGTGGTATTAAAAGTTATAATGTTGCTGATTTTTTTAAAATACCTAATGTTTATGGGGTTGCTGTTGTTGGTGCAATTGAAAATTCTTTAGATCCTCGTAAAGCAGCAGAAGAGCTATTAATACATTCCAATTTACGATACGTATGATAAGTGAAGATCAAATAATAATAAATTTAAGTGCTAAGTCTGAAGGGTTTATTGGTGATGATGCTGCCATATTGCCACAATTAAATGATGAGCAATATGCTATTAGCAAAGATTTGTTAATCGAAGATGTGCATTTTCGTACCAGTTATTTTTCTCCTGAAGATTTGGCTCATAAAGCTTTACATGCAAATTTAAGTGATTTGGCAGCTATGGGCGTAAAACCATTATATATTTTATGCGGTATATCAATACCTGCAACGCTTGAAGGATATGCTAATGATTTCTTGAAATATTTATCTAAAGTTTGTAAAAAATTAAAAATTATCTTAATTGGTGGAGATACAACAGCATCAAAAGAAAAGCTTTTTATTAGTATTACAGCAATTGGTAAAACTCAAAACCATCAAATAAAATATAGAAGTGCAGCTATAAAGGATAATATTATTTGTCTAGCTGGTAACCTAGGATGGGCTCATTTAGGTTTTACTGCATTAGAAAGGTCTAATAACATAGACGCTAAATATATAAAATCTTTTCTTCGTCCTGATGCTAAAACTAAAGAGGCTATTTGGCTAGCGGCTCAAAGCTCTATTACAAGTATGATGGATGTTTCAGATGGTTTATATATTGATCTTAAACGTTTATGTAAATCATCTAATTGTGGAGCTGTAATATATTTAGACAACTTAGTTTACGACACGCAATTTAAAAATGCCTGCCAAATTTTAAATCTTGAACCGCTAAAGATAATGCTAGAAGGAGGAGAGGACTATGGCTTAATTTTTACTTGCAATGAAGAATCATTTAATAAGTTATACGACAGCTTCAGTAAAATTTTTAAGTATAACCTTAAAGTAATTGGAAAAATTACAAAGAAGCAATCAGTCCTTTTTTATCAAAATCATAAGTTTAAAAATTTAGATATTCTCCCATTTACACATTTTTGAATAAAAATATAAATTTTTAACCCTGAGCTTTTGTAATAGGAAATTCCACTGCTATCACGGCTTGGGCTGCAAGCCCTTCTTCGCGCCCAGTAAATCCCATTCTTTCAGTAGTAGTTGCTTTAATATTTACTTGTTCCGAATCTATTTCTAATAATTTTGCTATATTTTTTTTCATTTCTTCGCGATATTTACCAATCTTAGGTCTTTCCCCTATTATTGTAATATCAGCATTATTTATTATGCCAGCTTTTGACTTTATTAGATTTAATGCGTGCTTTACAAACAGACTTGAATCAGCATTTTTCCATCTCTCATCACTAGGTGAAAAATGCATACCAATATCACCAGCACTAATTGTACCAAGCATTGCATCAACTAATGCGTGAAGTACAACATCACCATCAGAGTGGGCAATTATAGATTTTTCAAAAGGGATTTTAATTCCACCTAAAATTATAAATCCATTTTTTACATCAGAAAATTTATGTGCATCAAAACCGCTACCTACACATACCTTATATTTTTTACCTTCCATAAATTCCTCTAAATCTTCTATTGTAGTAATTTTAGTATTTTTCTCAGTTGAACTTAAAATTTCTACTTGTAACCCTAGTTCTTCAAATAAAGCTGCATCATCAGTAAAGTTTTTTCCTGCAAGTTTAGTATGCGCTGCAAGTATTTTATCAAATATAAAGGCTTGCGGCGTTTCAACTGAATATAAATTATCGCGGTCTATAGTAATTAATTTCCCGTTTTCAAGTTTTTTTATTGTGTTATATATTGGCTTTGCTACAATAACTGCGCTTTCTGACTCTAGTTTCTTTATTACTTGGCTTATCATATTATGTGAAATAAAGGGCCTTACACCATCATGAATAAGGACTTTGGTAGGCTGTGTTTTTATAAGATCTTGTAAACCTAAATAAATAGATTCTTGACGATTAGCACCTCCATATACTGGTGATAAAATTTTAGACGAATTATAAAAGTCTTTAATTGTATCACTATATAGATTAAGATGCTCTTTATTTATAATTACTTTAACACCATTAATATCAGGGTGATCTAAGAATTTTTTTAGGATAATTGCAAGAATATTAGAATCATTAACTTTCGTATATTGTTTAGGTAGCGCAACAGCGTTGTTTGACTTAGCAAATCTTTGACCTGTTCCTGCTGCAACGATTAGTACAACATTATCCATTTTATATTTAAGCTATTTTCTTCTTGTCATAATATGGCTTAAGATATTTGCCTGTAATGCTTTCTTTAACTCTAATTATTTCTTTCGGGGTGCCTGAAGCTACCAATCTTCCGCCTTTATCGCCACCGCCCGGTCCAATATCAATAATATAATCTGCTGTTTTAACAACATCTAGATTATGCTCGATAACCAATACTGTATTACCTAAATCTACAAGCTTATGTAAAACTTTAAGTAATTTATTAATATCGTCAGAATGTAATCCTGTAGTAGGTTCATCTAAAATATATAATGTTTTACCTGTAGAGCGTCTTGCGAGTTCTTTTGCAAGTTTTACCCTTTGAGCTTCACCCCCAGAAAGGGTAGTAGCAGATTGACCTATTCTTATATAACCAAGTCCTACTTCAAATAAAGCTTTCATTTTTTCTTTAATAGCAGGAACTTTATCAAAAAACTCTAAAGCATCTTCTACAGTCATATTTAAAACGTCAGCGATTGATTTATCTTTATATTTAACTTCTAGTGTTTCTTTATTATATCTTTGTCCCTTACACTCATCGCATTTTACATACACATCTGGCAAAAAATGCATTTCTATTTTAATCATTCCATCGCCCTGACAGACTTCACATCTTCCGCCTTTTACGTTGAATGAAAATCTTCCAGGTTTATATCCGCGCATCTTTGATTCAGATAATTCTACATACCAATCTCTTATAGGAGTAAAAGCACCTGTATAAGTCGCGGGATTTGATCTTGGCGTTCTCCCAATGGGTGATTGATCGATTTCAATAATTTTATCAATATATTCAAAGCCTTTAAGGCTTTCATATGGCCCAGGAGTTGCCTTGGTGTTTTCAAGTAATTTCATACCTGCTTTAAAAAGAGTATGAATAATTAGACTTGATTTGCCTCCACCGGATACCCCTGTAACACAGCTAAATGTTCCAAGAGGTATTTTAATATCTACATTCTTCAAATTATTTGCTGTAGCACCTTTAAGTTCTATAGACTTACCTTCGTGTCCAGGGCGTATATTTTCAGGTATCGCAATATATTTATCACCTTTAAGATATTGTCCAGTAATACTGTTTTTATCTTCAGCAACTTTTTTAGGAGTCCCAAATGATATAACTTGCCCTCCATGTACTCCAGCACCGGGACCTATATCAATCAAATAGTCAGCTGAAAGCATAGTTTCTTCATCATGCTCTACAACAATAACAGTATTTCCTAAATCCCTTAAGTTCTTCAAAGTCTCTATGAGTCTACTATTATCACATTGATGCAAGCCTATTGAAGGTTCGTCAAGTACATATAACACGCCGCTAAGGCCTGAACCTATTTGGGAAGCCAATCTAATTCGTTGACTTTCGCCTCCTGATAACGTTCCAGATTCTCTGCATAATGTTAGATAATCTAATCCAACATTGTTTAAAAATCCAAGCCGTTCTCTAATTTCTTTAATAACTCTTTCTGCAATTTTATTATGTGTAGGATTTAATTTTGCAGGTAAATCATTAATCCATTCGAGTGCATGGGCAATAGTTAAATCTGTAACATATCCTATATGATTATCGGCTATTTTAATACATAATGATTCAGGTTTTAACCTATAACCATTACAAGCACTACATTTTCTTTTGCTTTGATACTTACCTAGTTCCTCTTTCATCCATGCTGCATCTGCAGTTTGTAGTCTTTTTTCTAAAATAGTTAATATACCTTCAAACGGTTTAGTGACTGTTTGTTTTCTATTACCGTCACTATAATTCATTGTAATTTCTTCTTTGCCTGATCCATAGATAATAATATCTTGAATCGTTTGTGGAAGCTCTTTAAATTGATAATGAAGGCTAAATTTATAATGTGCAGCTAAACTTTCTAAAGCCTGTTGTTGATATTTAGAAGGTGAATTTGACCAAGGCGCAATAGCACCTTCTTTTAAGGAAAGTTTCTTGTCTGGAATAACTAAATCAGGCTCAAAATAGAATTCTGTTCCAAGACCCTCGCATACTGGGCATGCACCAAAAGGACTGTTAAAAGAAAAAAGGCGTGGTTCGATTTCCGAAATTTGGAACCCTGAAACTGGACATGCAAATTTTTCTGAAAAAGTTAAGCGACTAACTATTTTTTGTTCCTCGTCAATCTCTTCGACTATTTCTACATATATTATACCATTGCCAACTTTAAGAGCAGTTTCAATACTATCAGCCCCTCTATTACCTAAATCTTCAGATATTACTATTCTATCTACTACTACTTCAATATCATGTTTTTTATTTTTATCGAGCTTTGGTAAGTCATCGATGTCATAAAATTCACCATCAATTTTAATTCTTTGATAACCTTGTTTTGCTAACGCAAGAATTTCTTTTCTATGTTCACCTTTGCCTCCTCGTACTATTGGGCCAAGTATGTAGATTCGTGTTCCAATTGGAAGAGCTAAAATTGTGTCAACAATTTGTGTTACTGTCTGACTTACTATAGGAAGGCCAGTAGCAGGAGAGTAAGGTACGCCTATACGAGCAAAAAGCAGCCTCAAATAATCATATATTTCTGTAATTGTACCCACTGTAGAACGAGGGTTTTTTGAAGTAGTTTTTTGATCAATAGCTATCGCTGGAGACAAACCACTTATTGATTCCACATCAGGTTTATTCTGTAATTGTAGGAATTGTCTTGCATAAGCGGATAAACTTTCTACATATCTTCTTTGACCTTCTGCATATATTGTATCAAAAGCTAGCGAAGATTTGCCTGAGCCGCTAAGGCCAGTAATTACAACAAGTTGATTCTTAGGAATATCTATATTGATATTTTTTAAATTATGCTCTTTGGCGCCACGGACCTTAATAAATTCTTCCATTTTGTTTTAATCTAGAGTAAGAGTTAAATTTATATTCGTAATAATTTAAAAAATTAAACTAATATATTTTTTTAGATTATTATTTTTTAAGTGATATAATATTTGTTGACCACAAGAGAGATAAATAATGAATGTAAATTATATTAAACACTTGAAATAGTCAATATAATTAGTTTATAAATATAGTTAGTTATCAAAGTTATAATAACTATTTTCAGAATCGCAAAGAGGAAAAATTTATGGTTGGAAGTATAAATAAAGTAATTTTAGTTGGAAATGTAGGCAAAGACCCAGAAGTTCGAACTACTCAGGATGGTAAAGAATTAGCGAACATTGTACTTGCAACCTCGGAATCTTGGAAAGATAAGAGTACTGGCGAAAGACGTGAAAAAACAGAATGGCATAAAATTGTTATATTTTCAGAAGGTCTTGTTAATGTAGTAAAGAATTATGTTAAAAAAGGTTCAAAACTATATGTAGAAGGTAGTTTGCAAACCCGTAAATGGACAGATACAACTGGGAATGATCGCTATAGTACAGAAATTGTACTCCAAGGATATAATTGTGCATTAACAATGCTTGATTCACGAAACCATTCTCAAGGTGATACTCATTCTGATGATGAATATTATCAAAATAATAAATCTAGTAGCTCAACTCAGTCATTTGCTGAGGGAGATATAGATGATGAAATTCCTTTTTAAATCTATTGAATAAATACGTAGTTTGTCGAAATATTAGAAGAAGAATTCTATAAATAATCAATCTACAATAAATTCGTTAGAATTGCGTTTTCTCTTGAGTCGCACATCATTAATAAAGCAATATAAGTGCTTTTGCTTTAGCAATAGTAAAATCACGTCTTAGCCTTAGAAAGGGAAATTGTCCTAATAATTGCCTAACAGAATATAAAGCTGTTTCTATGCTTCCAAATAACTTTGAAAAAGTTATTTATAATGGTGAATTGCCAGCATGATTGCAGGATGTTGTTCAACTCGACTAAGCAACAATATTTAAAAAAATATTTTAAATATGCAATAGTTGCTTTGGTTGAGGTAGTAGTGGCAAAAGCTCTTTCTCGTACTGAAATTCATAGACTGCAAAATTTAACATATATGAATTTAATAAATTCTAAAATTTTCCTGAAAGTTTCAAAAATAGAAACACCATTCCTGTAAACTGCGTTAAGAATAAACTTATAAACCATTTAATTAGAGTATTTTGCGATTCCAATATTTTAGTTTCAAAACCTAATCTTAAATTTGTTTCAACTAATCTTATATCGGATTTAAGGTTTGATTCGACTTTATCGATTCTAGTATTAAGATTTAATTCCACCTTATCGATTTTAGCATTAAGATTTGACTCAACTGTATCGATTTTAGCATTAAGATTTGACTCAACTGTATCAATTCTAGAATTAAGACCTGATTCTACTTTATCAATTTTAACATTCAGGCTTGATTCTACTTTATCGATTTTAGAATTAAGATTTGACTCAACTGTATCGATCTTGACGGTTAGATTTGTTTCAATTAACCTTATATCGGCCTTAAGACTAAATTCCACTGATTTTATCTCAGAATTAATGTCTTTAGTGTCCTTAGTTTTTGCGTATTCTGACATATCCTTAGAATAAATTAAGCCTGCAAAATTGACTAAATTTTGAACTGCCTCTACATTTTGATTATGAGTAATATGTTCGACTATTCCAGTAGCAATATGCCTTATCTGTTCTGCTCTTTCCCAATCATTCATAGAAATATTTACTTCCATTGCTTCCTTTTATAAATATTTATTTTAATGTAAATAAATGCTATTTACAACATTTAATTCTTAACACATTGTACAAATAACTATAATCAAGTCAATAACTAAATATCAAAATTTGATAAAAAGAAAATTTATTAATGTAAAAGTTGTGCTTACATTTATTTAAAACCATAAGAAGAAGTTGTAATTTGGATAAATTATCAGAATGAACATTTAAGCTTGCTGCTTGAAAGTAGATTTGAAATAACCATAAAATTTACTTATTACAAAGGATATTCTTTTAAGAGCAATAATAAAACATTGTTTAGAAATGCAGTTCCAAGATAATCAAATTTATAAGTCAGTTAAAAAACACGATAAGTTAATTATACAAATTCAAAAAATTATATGCAAATAAAAATTATAATTTTGCTTATTTCCATTTTATAAACTAGCTTCTTCTTTCGTTTGTGCAATTTCAGCTCTATATCCAATTCCAGCTTCAGTCACGATGTAACTTGTTTTATCTGAATCAAGGTCAATTTTTTTGCGTAACTGACCTATGTAAACCCTTAAATACTGAGTGTCATAAGTATGGGAAGGTCCCCAAATTTTATTAAGTATTTGAGTATGGGTAAGCATTTTTCCACGATTACTTATTAAATAGGCAAGTAAGTTATATTCTTTAGGCGAAAATTGCACTACTTCACCCTTGACTTTAATTTCGTGACGTAGCAAATCTATTTCAATATCGCCGAGGGTTAAGCTTGTATCATTTACTTCTTCCACAATTGCACGACGTAAGGTAGATTGAATACGCGCAAGGAGCAGTTCAACGCTAAAAGGTTTTATTACATAATCGTCACTTCCCATATTAAATGCTTTAATCATTCTTTCTTCTTCGCTATGTGCTGAAATGATTATAATAGGAACATTTGACCATTCGCGAGTTTGACGTATCACTTCAGTACCATCAATATCTGGCAAGCCCAAATCTAGTAGTACTAAGTCTGGTCTAATTGATGCTATAAGTCTAATTGCTTCCTTTCCAGATTTAGCTTCCTCTGTTTTATACCCAGCTGCCTCTAATGTGATTCTTAGCATTTTTCGAATTTGAGGTTCGTCATCTGCTATTAAAATTAAAGATTTAAGACTATGCATATTTACCTACTTAACTAATATGATTCAATATTACTTTTATAATACTATTAATTTTAATTCAATCACTGTTTTAATAATACTCATTTTAGTGTGGAATTTTAACTTCTGGAAGAAAAATGGTGAAAATAGTCCCAGGATGATCAATATCAGTAGAAGCTTTATTATCATCAATAGTTACTCTGCCTTTATGAGCTTCGACAATAGTGTTGCAAATTGCAAGCCCTCATCCACTTCCTGGTGTTTGACTTTCGAAATGTTGAACTGAAAAAAACTTTGTAAATACTTGGGTTCGCATGCTTACAGGTATACCAGGTCCGTAATCTTCAACTGTAAAACAACCTTCTTTATTTTCGTTAATGTAAGATCTTATTATTATATCAGAGCTTGATGGTGCAGCTTTAAGTGCATTTTCAATCATATTCTGTAATACTTGCTCTATCAATACTGAATCAACTTTAAATAAACTTACAGTACTTTCTGGAATATATTTAATCTGTTCGTTTTTTTTAAATTGCAGACGTTTAAGTACATTTCTAACAATATCAATAGGATTACACCATTCCAAATTTAACTGCACTTCTCCTGATTGTAATTTAATCATATTGAGTAAATTACTTATGAATCTGTTTAATTGTACAGCTTCTTCTTCAGCTTCAAGTAGCAATGAATTTCTTGTTTCTGCATCTATTTTTTCCCCTAAATATCTAATTGCTGATAGCGAGCCAATTATGGCAGTAAGTGGAGTTTTTAAATCATGTGAAATTGAAGAAAGTATAGCCATGCTCAATTTATAATTTGCTTCTTGAGCTTGACTATCTTTCTGATATATCAAGCTCCTGTTTATAACTTCACCAGTTTGTTTATTTAAAGCAAATATTAACTTTTTTTCTTTAGGATTAATGAATAATTCAAATAATGAAATTTTAATTCCAATAGCACCAATAGTTTTGTTTTTGTCTTTAATTATAAACCATTGCCATTTCTTCTTCAAAGACAGTAATTTTCCAGACCAAACAGTCTTCTTTTTTTTCCAACATTTAATTGAATTAACATGGTCTTCAAGGACAAAATTTGGTTCTGTTAATTTATCTTTTATCAATTGTTCAAAGTTTGTTCCTTCATTTGTATAGGGTATTAGTAAGGTAATTTCTGAATCTAATATTCGCCTATACTCATTTTCTATAGAATGTATTAAAGCATTAATATTGTCAGTATCTACCTTTATATAGCTGACAGTAGTAATTGCATCTAAATGTATTTTGTTTTCGTTTAAACATAACTCAACTTCAAGATAATAATTTTTTGCTATCTTGATAGTTGCTATCACAGATAACTGTAAAATAACAAAATTAGCAAAATTTAAAAATGACAGATTATGAAAAACTAAAGTTAAAAAGGTAAAAAATATTATACATAGACTACTTGTAATCAAGCTATAAAATAGCGAATATCTCACAGAATGTATTAAAACGGGAAATAAATAGATAATAGCAACTGCGTTATTAGAAATTTCAATGTTAAATTCATGAGCATAGCTATGAACAATATATATTATTAGAGTTAAAAATATTACGCCTACAAATGACCTTTGGTAGATATAAGTTCTAAAATTATTATTTTGATAAGGATTGTCCATAATATACTCTTCTTAATTTATTATCTTTTATCTCTAATATCTTTTTTAGTATTTCACAATTAATATTTAAATTAGTAATATTTAAAGAAAAAACCTTTATTAAATTTTTATTTTTTTTGCACTATATTATTATTTTATTTTTGCAGGCCTTTAATCATTATTTGTATCTATTAATATAATAGAATAATTTAAGTTTTATTAGAATAGGCATTTTTATTAATTTTTTAGGAGAATAAAATGAAGATTAAAAAACTTTCAGTAGCTATATTACTTTTATCCTCAGCTACTTATCTAACTGCATGTGGGCCGTTATTAGTTGGTGGTGCAGCAGCAGGGGCAACTTATGTAGCTAAAGATGAACGCACAGTCGGAACAATAGTTGATGATGCTACGATTACCACTGAAATTAAAGCAAAATTTATAAAAGATCACTTAATACATGCACTTGATATACATATTAATACTGAAAAAGGTGTAGTAACGTTAAAAGGATCGGTTCCTAATCACGAAGTGGTGAAAAGAGCGCTTACTTTGACTAAAAACACTAAAGGTGTTATAAGAATAATTAATCATTTGAAAATAGCTCATTAATTAGTAAAATAGATAGATTGTCTTAAAAAACTGTTAGTGATTTTTAAGGCAATCTATTTTTCTATATATCAACAAACGCTTCTGCTACTTTTTCGTCTTTAAAAAAAAGATCCACATTAATTTTTGATAGATTATAAGTTAACTTTGTTTCATCATCGCAAAAATTCTTTTCATATTCAGGTTCTTTGAACAATTCATACAAGCTACAATTAAAGAATTTTGATATTTCTATAATAATAGGGTGAGAAACACTAATAATGTTTCTTGTAATTAAATGGTTTAAATTGTATTCATTTACTTTAATCAGTTTAGCTAGCTTTGAAATTGTAAGCCTGTTCTTACTCAAATAATTTTGAATGTTTAACTGAAAATATGTATTTTCCATTTCAGCCTCAATGTATTTCATATTAATAAAAATTTAGTATATATTATAAATTAAATTTAAATAAAAAATAACAGGAATTAATTAAGTTTGCAATGAATTTGTTAAATAGCTAAGGATTAATAGCGTTTTATTAATAATTTGTAACTAATATTATTTACCCATTTAAAAATTTATTTGCATTTTTAATAAAATTATAATTGACAAAATGTTATAAATTATCGTAATTTGTGCAATCTATGACTTATATTAATAATTATAATTAAAAAATTGTGATGAGAACTTATTCGGAAAAAGCTTCAGAAATAAATAAATCTTGGATATATATTGATGCGGAAGGGCTAGTATTAGGTAGGCTTGCTAGTATCATTGCTATGAGACTTAGAGGCAAGCATAAAGCGACCTTTACTCCTCATATGGATGGTGGCGATTATGTAGTAGTGATTAATGCAGAAAAAGTTAAGCTAACTGGAAATAAATCTGATACTAAAGATGGTAAATTCATTTATCGTCATACTGGGCATCCAGGTGGAATCAAAGAAACAACTGCAGGCAAAGTTCTTGCTGGTCGTTTTCCTGAGCGTTTGATTGTTAAAGCTGTTCAAAGAATGATTACCAGAGGGCCTTTAGGAAGAAAACAAATGACTCATCTTTATGTATATAAAGGTCCTGAGCATAAACATAATGCTCAACAACCTCAATTTCTTGATGTAGCATCAATGAACCCTAAAAACAAAAGACAAGGTAGTTAATTATGTCAACCATTACTAAAGAATATGTAGTAAAGAAAGATCAACTAGGACGCTCATATGGCACAGGAAGAAGAAAAGATGCAGTAGCAAGAGTTTGGGTTAAATCTGGCTCTGGAAAATTTATAGTTAATGGTAAGGAAATATCTGAGTATTTTGCTAGACCTGTTCTACGCATGATTATTAATCAGCCTTTTGACTCTACTAAAACTATTAATCAGTTTGATGTATATTGTACAGTCAAAGGCGGTGGGTTGTCAGGTCAAGCAGGGGCTGTAAGGCATGGAATTAGTAGAGCACTTGATTGTTTCGATCCACAAAATTTTCATAAAACTCTAAGATCAGCTGGCTTTCTAACGCGTGATAGCAGAGCAGTGGAACGTAAAAAATACGGTAGAGCTAAAGCTAGAAAAAGATTCCAGTTTTCTAAACGTTAATATATTATATGCTACCAAGGAAACTATAAATAGTTTGTCCTTGGTAGATCATTTTAGATTTAAGCTAACTTATTTTTTTAAATTACCATTCCTAGTATTTTAATTTCTCCTAAACTAAATCTTATTTATATCTTTAATTTTACAATAGAATATGTTTTCCAAGAACATTATTTTTAAAGCTGAAAACATCAGTTTTTCATTTCAAAAAAAAAATATTTTATATGATATAAGTTTTGAAGTTGAAAGAGAAAAGTTAATTACTATAGTTGGACCAAATGGCAGTGGTAAAACTACTTTAGCTAAGATTATTATCTCGTATTTAACTCCTACAACTGGAAAAATTTGGAAAGCTCCAAATATAGAAATAGGTTACGTGCCTCAGAAATTCTTTTTTGATTCTTCATTTCCTCTTACAGTACAAAATTTTTTAGAATTGAGGAAAGGTTATAAAAATAATATTTCACATTTGCTTGAGATCATAAATATAAAGCATTTACTAGCTTTGCAAATTTCTCAGATATCTGGAGGTGAATTACAAAAAGTAATGTTAGTTGCATCTCTATGTAATATACCAAATTTATTAATTTTAGATGAGCCTATTCAAGGGTTAGATATAAATTCTCAAATTGAATTTTATAAACTTCTCCAACAGATACGTAATAAATATAATATAACCATAATGATGATTTCTCATGATCTACATATGGTTATCAAGACTACAGATTATGTTTTATGTTTAAATAAACATATATGTTGCCAAGGTTCTCCTGAATTTGTTAACAGTGATCCAGCTTTTATCGAATTATTCGGAAAAGACACGGTTAATAATTTTGCTTTATATTCTCATCACCATACTCATACTCATTAATGGATGCTTGATTTAGATTTGATAACATTGTAAATGTTATTTTTGAAAAACCTTTTATATAAAAATTAATATATGATGAATAAATTACAGCCAGTTAGAGGCACAAAAGATTTTCTACCAGATGATTATGCTATTTATCAATTTATAGTTAATACAGCGCAATATATAGCCGGAAACTATGGTTATAAAGCTATGAATATTCCTATATTTGAATTTACAGAAATATTTCAAAGAAGTTTAGGCGATACCTCAGATGTAGTATCAAAGGAAATGTACACATTTGCAGATAAAGGAGGTGAGTCTATTACCTTAAGGCCAGAATTTACTGCTGGAATAGCTAGAGCTGTTATTTCTAATGGATTATTTCATAACTTACCTTTGAAATTTTTCAGCCATGGCCCCTTATTTCGGTATGAAAGACCTCAAAAAGGAAGATATAGACAATTACATCAACTAAACATTGAGTATATTGGCAATGCTTCACCATGTTCTGATAGTGAAGTAATAGCGCTTGCTAATCACATTTTATATAGTCTTGGAATTTCAGAAGACATTACATTAGAATTAAATTCATTAGGTGATAAGGAAAGCAGAAATGCGTATCAGAATGCTTTAAAAAACTATTTTACGGATCATACGCAGGATTTATCTGAAGATAGCAAAATACGCTTAAATAAAAACCCTTTAAGAATATTAGATTCAAAAGATGAGGGAGATAGAAAGATTATTGCAAATGCACCTATATGTAATGAATTTTATAGTAATCATGCAAAGGAATATTTTGAAAATGTAAAAGAAAATTTAGATAATTTAGAAATTAAATATAAAGTTAACCCATATTTAGTTAGAGGTTTAGATTATTATAGCCATACTGCTTTTGAATTTACTACTAACAAACTGGGAGCTCAAGGCACGGTTCTTGGAGGCGGAAGATACGATGGATTAATTGAAATTATGTGCGGGAAATCTGTTCCTGCAATTGGTTTTGCAGCTGGAATTGAAAGACTGTCTGCTTTAATAAATTATAAACATAAAGAAAAACGTCCTACAACAATTATCGCAATTGAAGGCAAATATCAACCTAATGCTTTAAAATTATCTCAAAAGCTTCGTACAAATAATCATATGGTAGAACTTGCATATGGAAATGATGTTAATAAAAAAATGAAATTCGCAAATAAAATTAATTCTAAATTTGCTATATTTTTAGGCGAAGATGAGATTGCAAGTAATAGTTACAAACTTCGAGATTTAGATACTAGGCAAGAACAAATAATTAAATTTGAAGAATTAGATAATATATTAAAAACTATTTAGATTCCGGTATTTACCTTTAGTAAAATTCTTAAAAGATGAATTTTAAATATTTAATTCAGCCTCATGAAACACTATGTCTGAATTCATACCAGAAAGATTAATGTTTTCAATATTAGTTAGAGTTTGAGTATCCTCTCCATTAAAATGTCTGGATTCTATATATAATCTTAATTCATGAACTAAAAATCTTAAAGATTGTGATTGTAAAAAACCAGCTGTGAGGTGTAATGTTTTACCTAACTTCGTATTTAAATCTAATTGTAGAACATTATTTCCATAAATTAGATTAGGGGCTAAATTTAAAGAATTTTTAAAATTATCAAACGAATCGGAGTTAAAAGATGCTCCTAAAACAAAAATACTATTATTATAGAAATTGTCCATATCTTTATAATATTCATCACTAGCGTATAGTGACGTAGCAATATAAGTTGCGCCTGTAACAAGTTTAGCTAGAGCTATATATTGGAAAGTTTGGCCTCTATACCCACACCATAAAGGATCTAAATTCCATACGATACTGGTAAATAAGCTTTGAGTAGACGCTAAATAATTATAAAATTGAGACAAAGATTTCTTTTTTTATATAAAGTCAGAATTATATATTAACAACCTTTAACTATATGTTAACTATGGTTTGAATCTTAAATAAATTATTAGAACTAAGATAATTTTCTAAATGCCGCTCAGAATAACGGTTAAATTTTCTTTCCGTTATTATGAGCCGAAAATTTTTTATTTTTCTGGTGAAATATTGCAAGGGTACTATCCCCATATATCTCTAACTTTTTTAAAAAAGCTTTCTGATTCAGGATTTGCTGAAGGGTTTCCGTCATCAAATTCTTGTAAAAGTTCTTTTTGTCTTTTAGTTAAGTTAGTTGGAGTTTCAACTGAAACATGAACATACATATCACCTCTATGACTACTACGCATAACAGTCATACCCTTGCCTTTTAATCTAAATTGATTATTTGTTTGCGTGCCTGCAGGAATAGTAATTTTTGCTTTAGTCCCATCTATGCAAGGCACTTCTATACTTCCACCAAGGGCAGCTACAGTCATTTTAATAGGAACTTTACAATGGATATTTGCTTCATCAACTTGAAAGATTGGATGAGGCGCTATAGTTACAAAGAGATATAAATCGCCAGCAGATCCTCCTCTAAGGCCCGCTTCACCTTCGCCAGCTAATCTTATACGAGTTCCTTCCTCAACGCCCGCAGGAATTGATACAGATAAAGTTTTGTCTTTTTGAACACGTCCTTGACCATGACATGAACGGCATGGATCTTTAATCATTCTTCCCATTCCATGACATGTATGACAGGTTTTTTCAATGGTAAAAAATCCTTGTTGCGCTCGTACTCTGCCGCTACCTCTACATGTATTACAATTTGTAGGTTCAGAACCATCAGCACTTCCTGTCGATTTGCAAGAAGAACAATTTGTATATGTCTTGAAATTTATTGATTCTTGCTTGCCCTTAAAAGCATCTTCTAAAGAAATTTGTATATTGTAGCGTAAATCAGATCCTTTAGTTTTGCCGCTTGAAGATGACGCTCTTCCGCCTCCCATAAAGTCGCCAAATAAGTCACCAAATAAATCTGAAAAATTACCACCGTTAAAATCAAATCCGCCGCTGTTAAAGCCGCCACGGCCACCACCACCATTTTCAAAAGCAGAATGACCAAATCTATCATAAGCTGCTTTTTTCTGTTCATCTTTCAAAACTTCGTAAGCTTCAGAGGCTTCTTTAAATTTTTGCTCAGCTTCCTTATTGCCAGGATTTTTATCAGGGTGATATTTCATGGCTAAACTTCTATAAGCCTTTTTAATTTCTTCGCTGCTCGCGTTTTTACTGATACCCAAAGTTTGATAATAATCAGCTTTAGCCATAATGTAACTCTTAAAAAATTATTTAGTAATATTAAGTATTTATAATTAAACTTATAATAGCTTTCTTCAGAAACTCTAGTGTTAAAGGTAATTTACAGTTTAATTTATTACTCGGAATCTTTGCGTAAATTGATGTAGCTCCGGTTCTACGTGCTAAATCTCTCCTCTAAATTTCTCTTCATAACCGATTTTCCAAAGAAGTCTAATAAAAAAACAGCCTAAATTTATATTTTAAAATCTAGGCTGCATAAAAATCTGATTATTTATTATCTTTAACTTCTTCATAATCAGCATCAACAACTTTTCCGTCTTCAGGATTAGCATTTGCTTCTGAAGAAGTTTCAGCCCCAGGATTAGGTTGTCCTGTTTCAGCTTGCTGCGCTTTATAAATTAATTCGCCAATTTTCATTGAAGCTTGCATTAATGCTTCAGTTTTAGTTTTAATCTCTTCAGGATTTTCAGATTCTAAAACTGACTTCACATCATTAATTGCAGTTTCAATGCTATTTTTATCGGTATCACTCAGTTTGTCTCCATGCTCTTTTAAGCTTTTTTCAGTGCTGTAAACTAAACCGTCTGCATTGTTTCGTGCTTCCACTAATTCTTTACGGCGTTTATCTTCTCCAGCTTTGCTCTCTGCTTCTTTGACCATACGTTCAATATCATCATTAGATAAACCACCTGAAGCCTGAATTTTAATTTGCTGCTCTTTATTAGTAGCTTTATCTTTTGCAGATACATTTACAATACCATTAGCATCAATATCAAAAGTTACTTCAATCTGTGGCATACCACGTGGTGCAGGGGCTATTCCTTCAAGGTTAAACTGACCAAGCATTTTATTATCAGCAGCCATTTCTCGCTCACCTTGGAATACTCTAATTGTTACCGCAGATTGGTTATCATCAGCGGTAGAGAAAACTTGGCTCTTTTTAGTAGGAATCGTAGTATTACGATCAATAAGTCTGGTAAATACACCACCTAATGTTTCGATACCTAAAGATAAAGGTGTTACATCAAGTAGTAATACGTCTTTTACCTCACCTTTAAGCACGCCCCCTTGAATTGCAGCGCCAAGTGCTACTACTTCATCAGGATTTACGCCTCTATGTGGATCGCGGCCAAAGAATTCTTTTACTTTATCAATGACCTTAGGCATCCTTGTCATACCACCAACAAGTACTACTTCATTAATGTCAGAAGCTTTTAATCCTGCATCTTGTAAAGCTTTTCTGCATGGTTCAATAGTCCTCGTAATTAAATCATCAACTAAGCTTTCAAGCTTAGAGCGATTTAGTTTTACACTTAAATGTTTTGGACCTGAACTATCAGCAGTAATATATGGAAGATTAATTTCAGTTTCCATTGAGCTTGATAATTCAATTTTTGCTTTTTCAGCTGCTTCTTTTAACCTTTGAAGTGCAAGCGGATCTTTTGTTAAATCTATTCCATTAGATTTTTTGAATTCATCAGCTAAATATTCAACTATTCTTGAGTCAAAATCTTCACCGCCCAAGAAAGTATCACCATTAGTTGATTTCACTTCAAATACACCATCGCCAATCTCAAGTATAGATACGTCAAATGTACCACCTCCTAAATCATAAACAGCTATTGTTTTTGCTCCCGATTTATCAAATCCATAAGCAAGTGCCGCTGCTGTTGGTTCATTAATAATACGTAATACTTCAAGTCCTGCAATCTTACCAGCATCTTTAGTTGCTTGTCTTTGAGCATCATTAAAATATGCTGGAACAGTAATTACCGCTTGAGTTACTTTTTCTCCTAAATAATTTTCTGCAGCTTCCTTCATTTTCTGAAGAATAAACGCACTAATCTCGCTTGGTGAATAATTTTTATCACCTAATTTAACCCATGCATCTCCATTTGAAGCACGTACAATATTATAAGGTACTAATTCAATATCTTTTTTAGTAGTTGGGTCATCAAAAGTTCTACCTATTAATCTTTTTACTGCAAAAATAGTATTTTCTGGATTTGTGACACCTTGGCGTTTTGCAGGAGCTCCTACTAACCTTTCATGATCTTTCGTTTCTGCTACAATTGAAGGTGTAGTACGCACACCCTCTGCATTAACCATGACTACTGGGTTCCCACCTTCCATTATTGCAACGCAAGAGTTAGTAGTACCTAAGTCAATACCAATAACTTTACTCATTTTTCCTCTCTTAAATTATTTTTTATTTTCTAATATACCATTATTATAAGAACTTATTTTAAGCTTTTTAACATTAGTTCTATAAATTTATCTGATGTAAATAAGCTAAATTCAATTTTATAATAAAATCTTAAGTATAGTGCTAAGATCTATATAGGGGTATTTTTTGGGAATACAAGAATATTTCATATAAATTTTTATAAAATTTTTATAAAAATTATTAGTTTAAAATAATTTCATTTAAAAATCAAATACATAGGTTTCATTTAATTTTCATAATTATTAAATATACGTTGTTTATTAATATTAAAATATTAATAATTAGTAGACATTTAATAAGTTTTTAATCTGTTTTGCTTATAATTTCTAAAATAAACATGTATAGGAATGAATTTATGAAAAACTCTTCTGAGAACAATGCAGGTAAATTATATAGCTTAGTAAACGGATTTCTCAATGATAAAGAACGAGTTCAAAAAATCTTACTTGAAATCGCAAAAAAAACCTCTAGAGAAGAAGATAATTTTTTTGATAATTTATTAAGTCGAGCAAAGTTAATAGGCAATACAGCTTTATTTGGTTTAAATAATGTAGGCCGAATATTTCCAGTTGTTAGAGAAATGAAATTTTTTAGAGATGAATTAAATCTTTTATTAGATTTTGTAAATAATAAGAATATTGAATTGCAGGATGAAAACATACCTTTTTTTATTAAAAGAATAAGAGATCAAAGTTTAGAAAATTATTTAACTGAAGATAAAACTAAAGAAGTTACAAATTTTTTACAATTAATTACTCCTGAGCTGTTTTCGATATTCTATAATCCTATTGAGAAGAATGCAGATGATAAAGAATTAAGTAAAATAAAGGATAGACTAAAAAACCTTGAAAGTGAACCAAGGCCACATACTAAAAAAGTTATTAATGAAATAGATGAGCTAAAAGGTATAATAGAAAAAGTTGAAATAGTTAAAGAATTAAATGAAGTAGGCATTAATAAGCAGTATATTCAAGATAAAATTCTACCTATAGTAAATTCGCTAACTGATGCAGTATTAGATAGATTTTCAACTATTATAAATCTATTAAATTTGGCTTATGATAATAAATTATTAGCCTTAGACAATCCTAAGGCCGAAATGATTAATATTATATATAACTCAGCTGAGCTTCTTGATTCAGATGTAATACCAGCTTTAAATAATAACTTAGAAATTCTTGAAGAAGCTACTCCTAAATTTTTAAAATTTGCTCAAGCTTATCTTAAAAGAAGTAATGAGCAAAATGAATTACCAAATCAAGAAATTTCTAAGCCTACTGCCACTTCAGTACTAAAATCTATTTTTGTTGAAAATATTGTAGTAGAGAATTATCAGCCTCTTATCCCTATTGTAATGAAAACTATAGAATTAGTATTTCAACAAGATAAAAATTTATTTTCTAAAATATATAAGAAATATAGGCGTGTACAGGAAAAGAAAGAGCAAATTGCATTAGTTCCTGAGGAACAAAAGATTATTTTAGCAGAAGTTTATAATAAGCTTAGATTAGAATTGGTTGATAAAATTTTAGAAATTAATACAAACGAAATTATAAAATTAGTAACTACAGATTTAGTCAATCTAATTGAAGCTAATAAAAATGATATTGATGAAATTCTTGCTGATATTGTAATTCAAGTTCCAGAAATAAATAATAATATTAAAGATTTAGGAATTGAAGATGAAGTAATAAAAGCAGCAATTCCAACACTTAGTGAATTGATAATAACAATATTTAAAGATAAAGCAGAGCATATAAATCAAATTAAAGAGACTTATAAAGCTTATAGAGGAGTAAAAGAACCGAAAGCGAAGAATGAAGCATTAGTACAGGTAGGGCAGAAATTGCTGCCTATGATTGAGAATAAAGAACTATGGGCAATAGCTCAGGAAAAATTATCACCAATTATATCAACAATACTAAAAGAAACACCAGCAGCTTCACCACTACTAGAATTTATTGGGGCAGATAAAGTTACAGATCTAGCATTAAAAGCAATACCAGAGATTCTTCCTATAGTTGCGCAATTACTTGATTCAGTGGAAGAAAAAGGCATAGAGTTAGAGGAAATAAAAAACAGCTATAAGCAATACAAAGAAGCAACAGAACCAAAAGCTAAGAATGAAGCATTAGTGCAGGTGGGGCAGAAAGTACTTCCTATGCTTGACAATAAAGAACTATGGCAGGTAAGTGGTAAGCTGGCCGCTGAAATGGTTAATGAAGTTGATTTTTTAAAGCCAATTTTTAGAAATATTGATGTAAAGGAGCTGAGCAAATTCAGTAGTAGTCTAGGAGAATTTGCAGTTAAGCTTCTTAACGTAACTATTAGTAATCCCGAGATTAAAAATGATAAACTTGAGATTAAAGGGGATAGACTAGAGATTAAAGATGATAAGTTAGGGCCTGAAAAATTATTTAATCAAATTGTTGAAATAATGACATCAACAGCAAAAGAACAAGATAAAAAAATTGATATTTTAATAAAAGACTTAGTGAAGTTTAAAAAGAAATATCCAGATTTAAGCGAAATAATAGATAAAGATTTACCAAATTTAATTACGGATAACCTTCAAACTATTGGAAAAATTATTGATAATGTACTAAAAGATACTAAAATAAGTAGAATCCTGCAATTAGACAATAAAGGTGAAAAAACAGTTGCACTTCTAGCAGGTAAATTGCCTCAATTAATTGAAATTGCAAGTGCATATAAGGAAGGTGATTTTAAAAGGATGGTTCCGAAATTATTAGATATAGTGTTGGATGAAGATGTATTTAAATTTGCTGTTACTAGCGCTATAAATTTTGTTAAATTCAAATTTAATGAATTTAATACTAAGAGAAATCTTAAAAGTTCTTTGAAGGAAAATCCTGAAAATATTGATAAATTAGATAAAAATCATATAGGATTTAAGTTAAAGAATCTAAAATTAGATAATTTAACAATAGATAATTTTAAGTTTAATGAAGCAAGCTTAGATAATGTATCATTTGTCAATTCTACTATAACTAACACTTCCTTTAAAAATGTTAGATTTAATAAAAAAGTAAGTTTTTCAGGCGCTACAATTGATGCAGAATCACTTAAGGATTTAGCACCTGCAATTATTAAGCATAATAAAGAACATGCGAAAGATAAAATTACTCTTAATAACATTAAGATAACGGGAGATATAAGTAAGATTTCACTAAAAGGAATTTCATTAGAAAATACTGATTTATCTGAAGCAACAATATACTCAAAGAACCCAGATAATGTAAAGTTTGTAACTGAATTTTCTACAAAAAATTTAAAAGGTACAAAATTGCCGGGACAAGAAATTTTAGATAAAATTATAACTCAAATTAAGAATGCTCAAGTTTTAGATGTTACGCAACAAGAATTGTTGAAAGAAATCGATACGACTAAACTAGCTAAAAAGATAAATTCCAAATTAGACAATAAAAAGCTTAACTCTGTTATAGAAGTTTTAAATCAAAATAAAGATGAATTAGAATTGATATTGAAGAATTTTATTGAAACTCATTCAAATAATTATGAGGCAAAAAAAGTAACAAAAGAAATAAGTCAAGAATTTATTAATCATATTAACACACTTGATAAACCTAAACTGCAAAAATAATTAAATTAGAGCAATTAACCTTGTATTGAATAAGATAATTGCTTTAAGAATAAACTATCTTTTATGCTCGTTAGAGGAAGTTGTTTCTAATATATTTTTGGTAAATTTATTTCCAATGTCTAACCCATTTTCAATATCAGCAAACCTATTTTCGATATATTGATTCAAGGTATCATCATTTATTTTATTTTTTGCCACATATTGTAAAGAAGTTTTAAGTGTTTCCAATATATCTTTAGCTTGTAAGCCAAAACTAATAGCATTTTTGTTGCCATTCGTGATCTCATAAACTATTTGTTCTGCTGCTTTAATGCCATTTAACGCTTTAAACCCTAATTCTTTATCACCGTTAGACAATAAAACTAATAATTGGGCAATATTTGCTGCAACTGATGCTGAGTCAGTTTTATTAGCATTGTCTATTTTAGCATTAGGTATGTCATCTTTTCCCCAAAATGGTTTTAAAAATTTAAAATCCAATTTTTCCCCTTTTATTATATTTTTCATGTCTTCTAAAGAGGCAGATATTTTTAAACTAGCTTGCTTCAGTAAACATGCATCCTTTAGAGTTTGTTCTACGTGGATTTTTTCTTCTTCCATTATCTGTAAATAAAACTTACCTGGATATTTTCCTGATTTTAAAGCATTATTGATTTGCTCATTTTGTTCAGTAGTTATAAGTCTTTCCATAACTAACAAATTACCTATAAGAGGTACTTCAATTAATTTTGCTGTAACAGTGTTTTCTTGCATAATAATCTCCATAAACAAAAATTAACATTTATAAATAATATATATGAAAAAATTTATAATTCAAGGTTAGAAACTTATTAAATTTTATTTATGATAAGGATGTCCTGTATTAATAGTATATGCCCTATATATTTGTTCAATTAGTAAGGCTCTAGCAAGCATATGGGGAAAAGTTAGACTGCTTAAAGAGAATTTAAAATTAGCTTTTTCTTCAACTAATTTTCCATGTCCAAAAGCGCCTCCAATTAAAAAGCCTATTCTATTAATATTATTAACTTGATACTGGGCTAAAAGGTCAGCAAATTTATGACTAGTTAATTGAGTGCCTCTTTCATCAAGAAGTATAATATGATGATTTTCACAAGATGAAAGAAGCATTTCTCCTTCCTTAACTTTCAGATTTTCTGGAGAAAGCCTGGATTTTTCCTCAAATTCTTTTACTTCAATTTTCCAAGGAATACGCTTTACATATTCATTAATAAGGGTTGCTTCAGGGGTTTTATTTGAAAGCTTACCAATTGCGGCTATTGTAATTTTCATTATTAATTTTTAATGACCACAGTGCCTGCTATCTTATCGTGCCAAGCCTGTTTTTTCTTATTAACTCCAATCCAAAAAATTCCTAAGCCTAAAGGTATAATCGAGATAAAATACCCTAAAAATCTAATAATAGATTGTTTTATAGAAGGGTTTCGAAAAGTTTTATGATCAACAATTTTTAATGACAATAGCTTTTTACCTGGACTTGTAGAAAAACGGCTCCAAAATAATGTAAATAAAGCTAAAATAATTACTAACTGAAACAACTGATCATAGATAATATTATACAAATTTCTTTGAGTAATAAAAAAATCATACATATCATCGCTTGACATAATATAAGAAAATAATTCATTGCCTGGAATATTTTTTTCTGCAGCTTTATTTATAAAATTTTGCAAATATATTTTTGGACTTGACGTTCCATAAAAAAAATTGGAAGTGATTTTGAATAATGGAGTAAGGAAGATGAAGGCAATAACACTGTCAAAAAATGAAGCAAGTAATCTTGCACTAAATGAAGCATATCTTATTTGCTTATTTAAAAAATTTTTATTCTCTACCATAAAACCCTGTTACAAAATTTTTAGATACTTAACTTACCATACTGTAATTAACCCACCAATCAAACTTTTCTTTTATAAATAAATAAGCATTTTTTGCTTCCAATTCTGTTGCAAATAAACCAAAACATGTAGCCCCACTTCCAGACATGCGAGCAAGTAAACAATTTGGTTGAGATTTTACAATTTCAATTATATTGTTAATTTCAGGCAGTAGGGCAGTTGAAACTTGTTGCAAATCATTTCCTCGTTCCTCTAAAAAACTTATAAGATTTGATAAATTAGAAAAATTTAAAGGATAATCATATTGAGCAAAAGAAAATTGAGAGTTTAATTCTTGAAAAATATTTGCCGTATGAACCGATTTTTTAGGATTCACTAAAACTATATAGCATGAAGGAAAGTTTATTAAAGGAGATAAAATTTCCCCTATACCCGAAAAGTAAGTTGATTTACCGTAATAACAGCACGGAACATCAGCTCCTAACATGCTTAGCTTACTCATGAATTGATTATTAATTTCAATATTCCACAATATGCTCAAAATTTTAATTATAGTTGCAGCGTTAGATGAGCCCCCACCAATTCCTGACGCTATAGGCAAGTTCTTAGTCAAAAGGATTTTAGCGCCTAATTCCCTTTCTCCTTTTAATAAATTAGCAGCTTTTAAGATAATATTATTTTCTACAGATAAGTTTTTTGTAAACTCACCATTAATTTCAAGTGTTATATCTTCAGCATTGGTTGCTTCTATTATGTCATAGACATCGTCTGCAAAACACACTAAGCTTTCTAGTTTATGATAACCATTATCGTATTTTCCTGTAACATGAAGAAATAAGTTAATCTTAGCTTTCGATTTAAAAGTTAGCTTATTTAATTCCATTATTTATTTTATCCTTAATGCGTTCTTGCTCATGTTTATCAGTAAGATTGTCATATGCATGTTGCCATTCATACTTAGCATTATATATTCTTCCTAATTTCCAATATAAATCACCTAGATGTTCGTTAACTGTCGCATCATAAGGAAGTAGCTCTGAGGCTTTTTCAAGATAGTTGAAAGCTTCTAAATATTGACCTTTCTTATACAAAACCCATCCCATTGTATCTAAAAATTGAGGAATATTAGGAGAAATAGATATTGCTTTTTTAGCCATAATGTAAGCTTTATCAATATTTTTGTTAGACTCAATAAAACTATATGCGAGGTCATTAAGTATTGTAGCATTATTAGGATTAAGCGTTAAAGCTTTATTATAATCAGATTCCGAATCCAAAAAATTCTTATTTAATTGATTTGTTACTGCTCTCATATAGTAAATTAGCCATAATCTAGGGTCATTTTTATCAGCATGATTAAGAAGATTATCGTATATATTTAATGCTCCATTATAGTTTTTTTCTTCTCTATATATATCTCCTAAAACTAAAAAAGGTTCAATAGTGTCAGGGTAATTTTTAGAAAGATTAATAAG
Organism: Alphaproteobacteria bacterium; assembly: GCA_046313435.1. Lineage (GTDB taxonomy): Bacteria > Pseudomonadota > Alphaproteobacteria > Rickettsiales > Arcanibacteraceae > JBKBYG01. The sequence continues at coordinate 15,879 of JBKBYG010000010.1, read as the reverse complement.
TATGTTTTTTGCTTCTTCACTTTGCTTGAGCTTATATAGACAGGTAGATAAGTTAATTTGGGCAAATAAGTATATACCCGAATCTTCATGAATTTTATTAAAATACTTTATTGCTTCTGTGAAATTTTTATTTTCTAAATAATATGTTCCGAGAATAAAATTTGTTTGAGTGTAGCCAGGGTCCAAATATAAAGCAAATTGTGCATAGATCAGACTTTGATAGGATAATCGATTTTCATATAAAATTGAAGATATATCATGTAAAAATATAGCCAAAGCTTGTTTTGGATTTTGAATTAATTTATCTGGAAAAGTGAAGTTTTCGCTTTCAAGAATTTTTAAATTTTGTTTGAATAAAATATTGTCTGGATTATTGTTAATGTGATCTTTGTATAATTTTTTGGCTTTTTCAAGCTTTCCAATTCTTTCGTAAAAATTTGCGCCAATTATAATGTAATGAGCAGGTTGAGGATCTGTAAATAAATCATCGAAGCTTTCTTCTGCTTGCGCTATATAGTTTATATAATCTAAAGCGATTGCTTCTTGTAGTTTTACTAGGCTATATTTTTCACTAGAAACATTAAGTTTCTCAAATTGCGCCTCTATGTTTTTTAATTTATTTTCTCCAATGTTGTTCCAAATTGTAAAAATGGGTATTATAATTTTGTCAGTTTCGCTTTCTTTAATATTACTTAAAAAATTTTCTGCTTTAGAATATTTACCTTCTTTAATGGCTTTAATCGCCAAAGCTAAGTTGCTTAGCATTATATTAGGCATATTATTTTTAAAAGAACTTAACGCTTGATCTATTTTTCCAGATAAAATAGAAGTAAAAAAATAATCTTGTAATATTTTATTATTAGGAGCCTTGGTATAGCTATATTCGTAAAGCTTTGCAGCTTCTTCGATATATAAATTTTTCGTTAAATATGATGCAGAAAGATAATCTCCATATGCAGAATTACTAAAATTATATTTTTCCTTGATGAAATTTTGTTTTGGATTATTGATAGTAGGTTGTATATTATATGGAAAATATTTTATTGCTATTATACAAAAAATAAAAATAGTTAAAATAGAGTATTTGTATATCTTAGATTTTAATATCATATAAGTTAATTCCAAAAATTTTTTATGTCAAATTTATATCATATATTATATAAAATTCCAGCACTAGAAAAATATGAGATGGTAAAAGATTTAGAGAAGCTTGCTGAGAAGCTTGTAAAGTCTGGAAAACTTAGAATAGATGGATTTGATAAAGTTAATTATGTAAGATTTACAATTCCTCATAAAAATCTCACATTAATGTTTAGTAAAAGAGAATTAACAGATCCTAAGCTAATGATTGAGACACAGAAAATTTTATTGTCACTTTATAAAAATTATTATCGGGGTAAAGAACTTAGTAATAGAGTTAATGTTGAAATTAAAAGATTAAGGAATGAGATAAAAAAATATCAACCAATTTCCTTTGAACTTGAAATGAAACTTGCTCGGTTAATAGTGCAATCAGCGCATCCAGTTATAATCCTTCTAATCTTAATTGAAAAAGTTGAAGTGTTCATTTCGTATTCTTACAATATTGGAGATATGTTGGATATAGTATCATGGCAGCATTCTGGTGAAAATAGCGGTATGCAAAGTACGAATGGTAAGGATGTTGCAATTTTTACTTCTGCTGGAGGGGACCCTTTTGGTAAAACCGAAAAGGATGCTACCTTTGGTGATGGATTCCCTGCATTAAGCAGGATGATGGTCATTGCAGCTCAAGAAATAGGACATTATTCTGATATTTTAAGAGATAGATGGGGGAGACAAATATCAAGACATTCGGCAAATTTTGGAGGAACAAGAGCTAAAGAAAATGTGAGAATCGCTAGGATAAAAGATATGGCAAATATTGACAAAATAAATTTCACATTAAGAAAAATTGGCTTAGATACATTATATGAATATGAAAGACATATAAAATTTTTTAAAAAAAATAAGAGATATGGTTTAATATATATTTTTACTCAATTAAAAATATATATTTATAAAAAAATTTTTTTTCTTCGGGCAAACAAACTTGAATTCAAATTTTTAATAAAAGAGAAAAAAGAAAAATACTTTGCAAGCAAATTAGTAGCCTTATTTCTCGATATGAAGTTCAATCTCGCCCCTGTGGCGGATGTTTATAAAAGTGATGACAAAGATGAAGAAGAAGCAATAGCTTGTATCGAAGCTTTAGCTCGTGTACCTCAACAAGTTTTAAAATGGGGACGGCATTTAACTCAAGAATTAACGCCTAATCTTTTTGATATTTATTATAGTCAAGTTATTCCCTCTTGTATTGAAACATATGAAAATATTACAAATCAAAAATATTATATAAATTTTAAATCTAAGGAGAAAGCTTTTTGGTACATTTTTCTAAAAAAACTTTTTAGAAAAAAACATAAGTTTTATAAAGCATGGGAATATTAATATTTTTTATCAAGAATTGATAATATTTATTGATCATTATCTAAATTTGATATATCTGTAATCTAAAATTTATTTTGTATAATATGAAGATTAATAGATGCAAGCGAATTACTGCTTTTTTAGAATAATTTCATTTAAATGTTTTTTAATTAGAATTTTGTTAAATTCAAAAGGCTGCTTAGAAAATATTTATAACATATATAATAGTAAAATAAGAATCTCGATATTAGCTTTCTTATTGCTTTCGCTAATCAATCGTAATAATGCAAATTCAGGCGCTTGGTTACAAGAAAAATCACATTATCAACTTATAGTTGAAGATTACTTTGATAATATAGATCAGCATTCTAAAGGTTATAGAAATTATTTTTTAGAATATGGGATTTCAAAAAAATCTAACATAGGAATTAATATATATAGTAAAAAATCAAGATTTAAAACTACCGGCCAAACATATTCCTACTATAAAATTAAAGATCCTGAAAAAACTATAGGTATATTCCATAAAAAGCTAATTTGGAATAAAAAAAATTGGGTTGTATCACAACAAAATACTATGTTCTTGGACCTCCCTTCATACGAGAATAGAATTGCTATTGGAAAAAGTTTTGATAAATTTCTTAATGGATTTATTAATATTGAAGCAAGTTATTTGGTAAATTCTGTAAGTCCAATAAATTTAAGTTTTGATGTGACATATGGAATAATTGTTTCGTCGAATGTCATAATATTAATGCAGTCATTTAATAATTATAGAAATCATAAAATAATATGGTTTGAGCGCAATTTATATAATGATGAAATTGAATCAGTTAAACCCATATGGTATAAAACTTATACCTCAAAACTAAAATTCTCAACAATATTTGAATTGAATAAAAATTATAGTTTACAAATAGGAACGGCCTATTCGTTAAACAGAAATGCTAGAAAAAGTGATATTTTTACTTCTCTATGGATTAAATTATAAGAGATGTTGATGAATAAAATCTATAAGAATAAATTTAAAGCAAGACTTCTATTTACTCGCAAACAGAGGCAAAAACTATTTATGGTCATTGTAATGATTTTATATTGCGCGGTATTATTTCCCGAAATTTCATTAATTATAATTTTGAGTATAAGCAGTTTTTTATTTTTAAGTGGCTTTTGTGTAAAGTTTTTGCTCTTTATAATAGGCCTATTTTTAAAACTTTATGATAAAGAAAATCCACTACAATTACCTGAAGAAAAGGATTTGCCAATTTATAGTTTATTGATTCCATTATATAAATAGGCCAGTGTTGTAAAACATTTAATTCAAGCTTTGAAACAACTTAATTATCCTATAGATAAACTTGATATTAAGCTTATAATAGAGGAAGATGATAATGAAACTTTACAATCACTCGAGAATTTAAAATTAGAATCTCCTTTTCACATAGTGAAAGTTCCATATTCTCTACCTAGAACAAAGGCAAAAGCTTGTAATTATGCATTGCCGATGGTTAGAGGTAAATACATTGGTATTTACGATGCTGAAGATGTCCCTGACCCTAATCAATTAAAGAAAGTTATAGCAAAATTTTCTACCCTTCCTCATGAAGTAGTATGTATCCAAGCAAAGCTTAATTATTTTAATAGGAATGAAAATGTTTTGACAAAGCTTTTTTCCCTAGAATATCTCGTATGGTTTGATTTTATTTTGCCCGCTTTACAGTATCTAAACATTCCTATTCCTCTTGGAGGAACAAGTAATCATTTTATCGCAAGTAAATTAAGAGAGTTAGGAGGATGGGATCAGTATAATGTAACAGAAGATGCAGACTTAGGCATAAGGATTGCTAGGGCAGGATATAAAACATATGTTATTGAATCTTTAACTTTAGAAGAAGCTCCAATAAATGTAAGTATTTGGTTTAATCAGCGTAGTAGATGGATAAAAGGTTATATGCAAACTTATATTGTGCATATGCGTAATCCAATTACTCTTTATAAAGAATTAGGTTTTATTTCATACCTTGGCATACAATTTTTTTTAGGGGTTTTTACTTTAAGTTTTATTTTAAATCCTTTTGCAATTATAGGCTGGATAATTTTTATGATTACTGATATTAAGTGGCTTTTCATTCCTATAATAATAACATATTTATGGAAAACAAATTTGGTTGTAAGTTTAGTAAATATGATAAAATTTAAAATTGCTGCAAAATATATTGATATAAATATATTTTGTATTATGTTGTTCCCTATATATTTTCTTATGATATCAGCTGCAAGTTTTAAGTCTTTATGGCAGTTAATATTTAAGCCTTATTACTGGGATAAAACTATTCATGGTTTAACAAAATATAAGAGAATAAATATAAAGATTTATGATAAATATTTTTTAAAATAATTAATTAAAAGACGATCTAATGACTAAAAATTAATACTTGTATAATTTTGCAATTGAATTATAAATGACAAATTAAAATATAAAAATTAAAAAACATCATAAAGATTATTAAGTAAGTATAAGGTTTATATATGAAGCTTTGGCAAAAAGTGACTTTAGGTTTAATCGCAGGCGTAATATTCGGCATTATTGCGAAAGAAAACACTAAATATGTAAAACCTATCGGAGATATTTTTATAAATTTAATAAAAATGGTGGTTACACCTCTCGTGTTTTTCTCTTTAGTTTCTGGAATAACAAGTATGACAGATCCATCTTCCTTAGGAAGGATAGGTATTAAAGCCTCAGGAGCGTTTATACTTACTACAACTTTTGCAATAATAATTGGCTTAGGAATTGCTCTAATAATGAAGCCCGGCGTAGGAGTAGCTTTAAATTTAATATCTGATCAAGAAATTATCGTTAAAGAATTCAATCTAGGTAAGTTTATCACAAATATAGTGCCAACAAGCGCTATTGGGGCTCTTGCACATGGCGAAATGCTGCAAGTGGTGTTTTTTGCTATCTTTACGGGCATAACATTAAATGCTTTGGAAGAGGAAGGTAGAGTAATTGTAGGCTATTTTCAACTAATGGCTAAATTAGTATTTAAAATGATTGCTATTATAATGAATTTATCTCCTTATGGTGCTTTTGCTTTGACCTCTTGGCTTGTCGGTACCCAAGGTATAGAAGTTCTCCAAAGCTTGTTTAAATTGGTTATGGCAGTAATAGTCGCTATGCTGTTCCAATATTTAGTATTTGGGCTATTAATATGGATATTTACGCGTCTTTCGCCCATCCCATTTTACAGAAAAAGTTTTGAATATCAAGCGCTTGCTTTTTCTACTAGTAGCAGTAAAGCAACCTTAGCTACTACAATGAAAATATGTAGAAATAAGTTAGGTATATCTAATACGAGTACTTCGTTCGTGCTGCCACTTGGTGCATCAATAAATATGGATGGGATGGCTATATATTTGGGAATGTGTGCTATATTTTTTGCGCAAGCTACAAATACTGTTTTGCATTCTTACGATTATTTTATGATTGTTTTGACTGCAACTTTAGGTTCAATAGGAGCTGCCGGCATACCCGGAGGCTCGATGGTAATGTTACCAATGGTGCTTTCTTCAGTACATATACCAATTGAAGGTGTCGCATTAATAGCTGGGATCGATAGGATACTTGACATGCTGCGTACTACAGTTAATATTACTGGGGATGCTACTATTACATTAATTGTAGATAAATCAGAAGGTACTCATGATGAGAAAACTTACTATTCGTAATTTTAATTATTAAAGTGTGAATTATGTTTGATAAAATAAAACTAATTAAGAAGAAATATTTTTATACGCTGGCAATATTGTTGTCTGCCTCCTTAGTGGCTTTCAAAAATGAAGCAAAAATACTTGACGACAAATTTGTTAGTATTGGAACAGGCAATATAACAGGTATATACTATCCTGCGGGTGCTGCGATATGTAAATTAGTGAATAAGTTTAAGAAAGAGCATTTTATTCGATGTTCGGTGGAATCTACAAGTGGGTCAATGTTTAATATTCAAGCTTTGAAAAGTAAACAACAAGATTTAGCAATTATTCAATCGGATTATCAATATTTTGCTTATAATGGGGTTGGAGGATTTGAAAATAACGCAGTGAAAAATTTACGTTCAATTTTTAGTCTTCATACTGATGCATTTACTGTAGTAGTCCGGGCTGATTCGGGTATTAGAAGTTTTGAAGATTTGAAAGGTAAAAGAATAAATTTAGGTAGTATTGGCTCGGGAAGTAGAGGAGTAATGGAGCTCCTAATAGATCTTTATGGGTGGAGTAAAAATGATTTTGCACTAATTAAAGAATATAAACCTTCTGAACAACCTGAAGCACTGTGTAACAACAAGATAGATGCTATGATTTATACTGTAGGGCATCCAAATGGTGCGGTTCAAGAAGCTGTCTCTTCGTGTGAAACAATTATTTTACCAGTAGAAGGTGAAAAAATTCAGCAGCTTATTAGTAAACATCCTTATTATACTGAGGCATCTATTCCAGGTAATATGTATGCTGGAAATCATAAAAATATAAATACTTTTGGGGTAAAAGCAACTTTAGTGGCATTAGACAATTTGGATGATAATATTGTTTATAATATAGTAAAATCTGTATTTGATAATGTAGAAACTTTTAAGACTTTACATCCAGTATTTAATAATTTAAATATTGATGATATGGTTACTGAAGGAAATACTGCGCCTATGCATTCAGGTGCAAAAAAATATTTTCAAGAGAAAAAAATGTTGAAATTAGGAAATAATTGAAGATTGCCACTTTGTTTTTTTAGGAAGTTAAATTATGTATAAAAATATTGTTATTCCAATTGATATTAATTCAAAAAATTCATGGGAACTCGCTATAACTGCGGGTTTTACATTTGCTAAGCAATTTGGTTCTGAACTTAATTTTATAACAGTCGTACCGGATTATGGGTTAGGAATGGTACAACAATATTTTCCTAAAGGATGGGTAAATGAAATCATTCAGAAATCAAAATTAGAGTTAGTAAAAATTATTGAAGCAAGTTTAAAAGGTGGCGATGGGAATAGTTTAGAAGGTGATCTGAGTTACAATATTATAGTAGAAAGAGGGGCGGTATATCAAGTTATTATTGATCAAGCTATGAAAGTTAAAGCCGATTTAATAATAATGCCAGCACATCATCCCAACAGAAGTGATTATCTTTTGGGTCCGAATACTGCGAAAGTTGTAAGACATTCAAGCATATCAGTTTTAGTAGTAAGAGAGTAAGAGTTTAGATAGTCTGTGGGGCTAAGCCGTAATTATATTAGTCTTTAAACAAAAGTTAAATCTATTTTTATATAGTAATAACTTACAAATATATTTTTGTGTCTTAAGTATTGTTCTGAAAGCTAGAATATTCATTAATGCTCAAAGCAGTTATAGATAAGGCATGTATTTGAGTTTTAAGCTCTTCTGACAATAATTGGTATATTAGTCTATGGCGAGCTATTTTGCTTAAATTAATAAAATGATCAGAAACTATTGTAATTTTAAAATGTGTATTGCCATTTGAATATCCTAAATGTCCTTTATGAAACTCGCTCTCATTAGAAATCTCAAGTTTAAAAGGTTTAAGTGAGTTTAATTTTCCATAAAGCGAATTTAACATATTTAGCAATTTAAATAATTTTAATAGAGTTTTTTTAAAAAATTTAAGTATTTTATGTAAATAAACTAAAATCTCTTCTTGCAAATAATAAAAAAAAATGTATTTTAACTTTTTACAAATGAATTTTAAAGAGTTTAGTTAGAGAAGTAATATTTAAAACCTTTTCAAAATTTACTCAAGATAAAAGTTAAAATAATTATAAAATATTATTCTTAAGCTATGGAGATAGTTGTATATGCCTCTTTATGAGATTACCTTTATTGCACGACCGGATATTTCGCCAAATGATGTAGATAAATTAACTGAAAATTTTTCAAGTTTTATTAATGAAAGCAATGGTAAAGTTGAAAAAACAGAGTATTGGGGGTTACGTAATCTTGCTTATAAAGTGAAGAAGAATCGTAAAGGCCATTACGTCATGCTTGCGGTAGATGCTCCGTATGATATAGTTAGTGAAGTTGAAAGACGTATGAAACTGAATGAAGATATAATTAAAAATATAACTATTAAAGTTGAGGCTTTTGATGAAGGCCCATCAATTATGATGAATAATAAGAGTTATGAAGAATCAGAAAACGATAATCAACCAAGTGAAGAAGTAAAAGAAGTTGAAGAATTTGGAGGCGAAAAATAATTATGGCTAATTTTAATCAAGATGATAATAATGATTCAAATAGCGGTTTTGATGCTAATAATAAGCAATCATTCTTCCGTAGACGTAGAGGTTGCCCTCTTTCTGAGGCAAACAGTCCAGAAATTGATTATAAGGATATTAAGCTTCTTTCAAAGTTTATTTCTGAGCGGGGAAGAATTCTTCCGGCTCGTATTACTTCTGTGTCAGCAAAAAAACAACGCGATTTAAAAAGAGCCTTAAAACGTGCCAGAGCATTAGCTTTGCTTCCATATGCGCAACAATAATATTTCAAAGGGGATAAAATGGCAGAAGTAATTTTACTTGAAAGAGTTAATAAATTAGGTTCAATTGGAGATGTAGTAAGAGTAAAGGATGGTTATGCGCGTAACTTCTTATTGCCACGCAAAAAAGCTCTTCGTGCAACTAAAGAGAACAGAGAGCATTTTGAAAATAAAAGATCGGAATTAGAAAAAGAAAATTCAAATAAAAAAACTGCTGCTAATGATATATTATCAAAAGTAGATAATGTAACTATTAGTTTAATAAGACAAGCAGCTGAAGATGGTAGATTATTTGGATCTGTAACTTCACGTGATATTGCAATTTCAATTTTAGACCAAGTCGGTGTAGAGTTAGATAGATCATGTGTAGAGCTTCATAGTCCTATTAAAGCAATTGGCATATATGAAGTTAAATTAGTTCTTCATGCTGAAGTAAGTGCTACAATCAAGGTTAATATAGCACGTACTGAAAACGAAGCTAAAGAAGCAGAGAAGCAAGATTCAAAAAAATAAAATTAATACTAGCCTATTTAATCAAAATAGGCTATATTCGTTTTTAATTATTAATTCAAACAAATTGATAATTAGTTTTTATTAAATTAAATATATCTAAAATCTATTTTTTAAATATAGATAGATACAAATTATTTAATTTATAATTTTAAATTTAATAATATATAGTTTTTAAATTAAAATTTACAACGCTTATAAAAGTCACTTTTACGATATCAATTTCCTTATCGTTTGTCATCTAGTTTTGCACAGTAAATATTAATTAAAATTCTGTAACAAATTGTAAATATTATATCATTTTTAAATTTTATCGTGTTTTAAAGTTATCTTTGAAAGCTGTTAAATTTAAACATTATTAATATTTATAAGTATTTTAATTAATGCTTATTATCTTAGAGTAGAATACATCAAAAATGTAAGCTTCCACAATGGTAGCGTTAACTTGTACCCTATTAATAGTCACTTAATTAAATTTACTTTAATCAAACTCAAAAAATAAAACTTTTTAAGGAATATAATATGAAATATTTTAACGAACTACCAATCTCTCCAGCATTAATGAAAAATATAGATTCAATTAATTATAAGGAAATGACTCCTATACAAGCTAATGCTATTCCTATAGCTTTAAAGGGCCAAGATATAATTGGTACTGCGCAAACAGGGACAGGTAAGACAGCAGCTTTTGTAATACCAATTATTGAGAAATTGTTGCATTCAAACAATTCAATTGCTTTAATTTTAACGCCCACTAGAGAATTGGCAACGCAAGTAAATGATTTTATAAAAACACTTACAGTTAATGAAATAAAATTAAAATCCGTTTTACTAATTGGAGGAGATTCGATTCAGAATCAAATACAAGAATTAAACGGTGAAAAGCCAACAAGACGTTCTAAGGGGCGTAATTTTATGCCTAGAGGCGCAAAACGTTTTAGAAGAGATGAAAATATTGAAGAAAACTCATCAAATTCTCAAAACACAGAGCCAAAAATAAAGCCAAGGATTATTGTTGCGACTCCTGGAAGAGTTATTGATCATTTAGAAAGAGAAAGTTTAAAATTATCTAACTGTAAATTTTTAGTATTAGATGAAACAGATCGTATGTTAGATATGGGATTTGGTATTCAAATAGACGAAATTTTAAAATATGTTAGTAAAGATCGCCATACCTTAATGTTTACTGCGACTTTACCTAAGCCGATTGAAAAATTAGCTGAAAAATATTTGATTAAACCTGAACGTATAACTATGGGTTCAGTTGTTGCTCCTGCTGCAAAAATTAAACAAGAATTTGTTCATGTGAAAGAAGCAGAGAAATATCCAAAACTTGTTGAAGAATTAAAAACTCGTGAAGGTTCAATTATTGTATTTGTTAAAACAAGAGATAGTGCTGAAAGGCTTACTGATAAACTGAATAAAGATGAAGAATTATCGTTGAAATTTGTTAAAGATGATCAAGCTTCAGATAATATTCAAGAAGAAAGAAGATCAAGTAGGGAAGATAGAGGCTTTAATAAATTTGGCAAAAGAAGAAGGGATGATAGATTCACTAACGAACAACCACCTAAAAATATTCGTTTTATAAATGGTGATTTACCTCAAAACAAAAGAACAAGGCTTATTGAAGATTTCAGAAAAGGAAGATATACAATTTTAATTGCGACTGAAGTGGTTGCTAGAGGACTTGATATATCTCATTTGCAGCATGTTATTAATTATGATTTGCCTGAATGTGCTGACGATTATATCCACCGTATTGGTAGAACTGCCAGAGCTGGTGCAGAAGGTAATGCTCTTTCGATTATCTCTCCAATAGATCAAAAGAAATGGATAAATATTGATAGGCTAATGAATCCTGATAAATACGCTAACAGTAAAGGAAGGGATTTTGAATCTGGAAGAAATTCAGGTTCTAACTTTAAAAGAGATAGATCTGCTAATAACAATTATCGTAGTAACGGCAACAACGGTGATAATAGCAAAGGTAAAAAAACTGGTTTCTTTAGTAATTCTAAACCAAACAAACCTACTAGATTTGCACGTGCAAAAGCCGTATAAAAAAAATTAGACTTTTACCATAGTTCTAGTTTTTGGCTGATTTGGAGCTCGAACCCTCGTTATATTTCTTCTATACACTTGGGTTCTACGCTCTAAATCTCCTTCAAATTTTTTGATAAAAACAGATTTTGTAAGAAGTGTATTATCCTAAATGATAGTTCTAAATTCTTGTAATTCAGGACTTTAAGATTTTATTTTACAAATATCCTTCATAAACCATTAATAAAACAGTAAAAGAAAGTAAATTTTTCTTTACATATTACGAAAATTTGTATATATTAAGTAATCCTTAATTTTGTAAGTAATGGTAATAATGATGGTTGATAAAGTTTTAATCTCTAGAAAAGATTTTGAAGAGATTATATCTATCTCAAATTTTGAGGAAATAACAATCTTTTTAAATTCTCTTAGGGATGAAGATCTATCTAACATAGATCATAATCCGCATGAAAGCATTTTATTTGCAATCGTTAAGCATAACCTTATTACTCCCGAACAAAAAATTGCGTTATTTAATTTACTGATTGAAAAAGGAATAAAATTAGATTCCATCAATGAAAATGGTAATATACTTCACACTCTCATAATTTACTTAGAAGTTATCCAAGCTACAAATGATCTAGATAACCAAGCTGTGAATGATTTTTACATTGATATAATAAAAAAGATAGTTAAAGCAAATTCTAACTTATTACAGCAAGTTGATCTTACTGGAATGAGTCCTCTTGGAAAAGCAGTAGAGTTAATGAATTTAGATATATGCAAACTTTTACTCGAAGCAGGTGCAAATCCTAATATAGAAATGAATCAAGGGAAAAATCTTTCAATAATTCAAGACATAATAAATAACATAGGTAACGAAGAAAAAGCATTAGAATTACTTGAGTTATTTATTGATCATAAAGTGATCATTTATGATAAGGTAAAAATTGGTTTTAAGGAATGGGTTGAGATAGCTGAAAAATATTTAGTTAATAAATTTTTGAATAACTCCATGCGTTTTACAGAAAAAGAAAAAGAAATTATGCTTCAAGAAGCGTATGAAACAGGCGATGAGAATAAATTATTTCTAGATTTTAAATATTACAGTTCTACAGCGCTTCAAAAATTGCTGACTGATCATAAGAAAGAAAAAAGAATTAACCCTTACATTTTTAACAGAGTAATAAAATTAATAAAGCAATTCATTAGCAAAAACAAAGCGTTGGCAGAAGAAATATTTGAATTAGTAGATGATGCTAAATGGGAAGATAAGCTTCAAAACATCCTTACTCAAAACCCATGGCTAAATTATCAAGATAAAGACGGAAAAACAATTTTACATCATTTAGCAAATAAGCCGGGTAGTCATAAAATTGTAAAGCAATTAATTGAAGCTGGGGCTAATCCAGATATTCTTGATAATGAAGGTAAGGTTGCAGAAATTAATCTAATTAAATTACTTAAGAAAAAAGTAAAACTTACTCAACAGGAAAAGGATAATTTACTTGAGCTTGCGGTGCGAAGAAATAATCTTGATCTACTTGCATTTCCTTTAAAGGATTATAGTTCTGTTACACTAAGTAAAATGTTAAAGCTTAAAGATGGTAATGGTAATAATGTTCAGAATAACGTAACAAATTTAATTGAAAAGTTTTTAAAAGAAAGAGAGGTTGCATATAGAGAGCATATTGAAACTCAAAATAATGCAAGTTTAGAAGATAGGGTTAACTCTATTATTACGAATGACATATTGTTGAATAATCAAAATCCTAATAACGGATGTACTATTCTACATGAAGTATCGGCATCAGGTTCTTTGGAAAGCACAGAGCTACTTCAGAAATTAATTGAAGCAGGCGCGAATCCTAATATTGTTAATAATGGAGGAAATACTGCTTTACGCTTAGCGATATTAGCAGAGGACCTGGATAAAGTAAAAATATTACTTAAAGCAGGGGCAGAAATTAACCTGACAGAAAATGCTAAATCCGAAATTTATCTAGCATTAGAAAATGAGAATATTGCAATTGTTTTGGAGCTATTTAAGTCGCAACATAAAGAAATTGATTTAAATAGTGAATTTAAAATAGCCATAGAAGAAAAGAATAAATTCATTGTGAATTTTTTACTTGCCGTTGGTACTCTAATGCCTGAAGAATTATTAGGGAATGATATTTTTAATGATCATTTGAATCTACAAGCGGAAAACAGAGATTATGCTTTAAAAGTAGCGGTTTGTCAAGGAGATGTGAAGGAAGTAGAATATTTGATTGAAAAACGTGCAAATCCTAATGCAAGGGATATACGTGGCATAAGCATTTTAGAATGGGCAATTCTTAAAAATGATTTGGAAATTACTAAAATGCTTGTAAATCAAAAATCTTATCCAGTAACTCTAAATACACGTAATCATTCCATTTATCCTAATTTTATTGAATTAGCAATAGATATGGCAAAAAACTATGATAAGACTTCCATACTTAAATTTTTCTTAGAATCAGATTTGCAGCTTAATATTAGCTCTGAAGAACTTATTAAGCTCTATTTTAAGTATGAGGATGATATTCAAATCAGAAATATTATTTTTAAAGAAATAAATGTTGATTCAAGAAATTATTATACTAAGCCTTCCAACAATTTATTAAATGAAATAATAAAAAGGAATCGCCCAGAATTATTAGTAGATCTTAGTTTCTATGAGATAGAAACGTTAATTAACTGTATAAAAAATAACGAAGCCAATGATGTAACATCAATCATAAATAAGCATATAGAAGGAATCAAAAACACTAATGGCTTAGCTTTAATTAATGCAATTGAAAGAGGCGATGATGATCAAGCTTTTGAGCTTATTGAAGATGAAGATTCAATAAATCTAAATTTTCAGGATGAGCTAGGCAATACTCCAATATCTAAAGCTTATGAAAAAAATAACACATATATTTTAAAAGAGCTATTAGGAACAAGAAAATTAAATATAGATGAGTTAGAAGCTTTTGCAATTTGGTGCAGATTTTCTGATGATGATGACATACGGTATTTGCTAAATAGTACTATAAAATTTGAAAATAAAGAAATTTTAGATTCTTTGATGGATCAGGCTATTGAACAAAATAAAGCAAGCTTATTACCTTCATTATCAAAATATAATATTAAATTACTGAGAAGTAAAAGATCAGAACTTGAAAAAAATAAAGCAGCAGATAAAGTAAAAGCTCATATTGATGATTATATATTAGAATACGAAGTTAACAAAGGAGAAGAGTTAATTGATGCTATAATAGAAGGTCAAGACGTTGATGCTTTAATCAATGAGGGCCCGAATTTAGAAATTTATATAGAACGTCGGTTAGGTAGGGGATGGAGAGCGGGATCGCCACTCTATTTTGCTTACCTTAAAGAAAATAGATCAGTGTTTGAAAAGCTAATTATTGCTGGAGCAAGATTAGATCCACGCAACAATGAAAACATGAAAATTTTAGAGCCAATAATTTCAAAAGACCAAAGTGATTACTTAGCAATTTTTTTAGATAATGAGCAAATTACTGTAAATACTTTAATCGAAGGAGAATATATATTAAATAAAGCAATCGAAGAAGGAAGCTCATTATGTGTTGCATTATTACTCAAACATGGAGCGAATCCAAATAATGTAAAAGATCGGGGCATGGCGCCTTTGGAGATAGCCTTATCAGATCAAAGATATGATATAGCATATCTATTACTTGAAAATGGAGCAGATCCACAAGCAGACTTTTCATGTGCTTTGCAGTCGAAAATTCATCATTTAAATAAGTTTTTAGGGAAGTTCAAAGAAAAAACTGAAATTACAGAGAAAGTAAGAATTTACATTGAAGAAATCAGAAATACTAATGGCTTAGCTTTAATTAAGGCAATTGAAGAAGGCGATAACAATAGAGCATTTGAACTTATTTATGATGAAGGTGCAATAAATCTAAATATGCAAGATGAACTAGGTAATACTCCAATTTCTAAAGCTTATGAGGAAAAGAACTTAGTTATCGTAAAAATGTTATTAGCAACAAGAAAATTAAATATAGATGAATTAGAGGCTTTTGCTATTTGGTGCAAATTTTCTGATAATCTTGATATAAAGGTTTTACTAAGAAATATTATCGATTTTGAAAATAGTGCAATCTTAAATACTTTAATGGATCAGGCTATTAAACAAAATAAAGCAAGTGTATTACCGGATTTAAAATATTATAATATTAAGTTATTAAGAAGCAAAAGATCAGAACTTGAAAAAAATAAAGCAGCAGATAAGGTAAAAGCTCATATTGATGATTATATATTAGAATACGAAC
>JBKBYG010000009.1:0-53761 GCA_046313435.1 Alphaproteobacteria bacterium | reverse complement strand
AAGAATAGCTCTAAGCGATGAGTATTTTATTGAAAGAAAACTATATCCTAATGTTGATTTTTACTCAGGATTAATATATCGAGCTATGAAAATTCCACCACAAATGTTTACAGTTATTTTTGCAGTAGCAAGAACTGCTGGATGGATTGCACAATGGAAAGAAATGATTGAAGATGAACATCATAAGATTGGCCGTCCAAGACAGTTATATACTGGTTATGGACATAGAGATTTTATTAATCTTGACAAAAGATCATAGATAATAAAGGTTTTAGCAGTAGTTTTAAAGCGAGTTCAGGATGACCCCGGGCCTTAGTCTAGTGTCATGCTGAACTTCCTTTGTGCGTCTTAGATTCTCTGAAGAACATGCTTTGATAACGAGATTTACAGCAGAAAATTTTCATTAGCTATTTCAATATTTAATTCACTATGCTAGTACCTAGTTAAAAAAGAGATCCTGAAACGAGTTCAGGATGACACCAAACTTTGAAGATAATTTATGCTAAATGAGTTCATGATGGTGATTACAGATCTTACATCTAGTGTCATGCTGAACTTGTTTCAGCATCTAATACTACCCTTTTAAAGTGAGTTTGTGATGACCGCAGGCCTTGATTCTTAAGTCACGCTAAACGAGTTCACGATGATTTCATGTCTTGAGATTATGTTTAAATTATATTTATAAAAATTTAAAACTTTCAGGAATGCATGCTTTTACTTGCTTAGTACATACTTTAGGCTTATATGAATAAAATCAAGATTTTTATATGATTTATATGTAATTAGCATTTATTTATGCAAGACTTAACATTAGAATTAGAGAATTTATTTGACTTGGAAATGAGCAAATTAGGAGAGTTTGAGGATAATCCTATAATTGCAGTTGCAGTATCAGGGGGAGTAGACTCTGTAGCACTTGCTTTCCTTGCAAATACATGGATAAAACTAAGGCAAGGTAAAATTATTGCACTTACAATTAATCATAACCTAAGGCCCGAATCAAATAAAGAAGCCGAGCAAACTAAAAAATTGTTAATAGAAAATCAAATTGAGCACCATATAATCAAATGGAATTATTCCAATAAACCTACAAGTAATATACAAAATAAGGCACGTGAGGCGCGCTATAATCTCCTTACAGAATGGTGTAAAAACCACAATATAATTCATTTAATCCTTGCGCATCATGAAGATGACCAAGCAGAAACTTTCATGCTCAGACTCGAACGTGGATCTGGGCTCAAAGGACTTGCGTGTATGGCAAGTTCGAGTATTAAAAATGGAGTAAGGATAGTTCGACCATTGCTAGGCTTTAAAAAGCAGCAACTCTATCAATATGCTATATCTAAAAAACTTAATTGGATAGAAGATCCTTCTAATCAAAGTGATAAATATAGACGTAATATTGTTAGAAAAAAATTGAATGATAATAATGTTTCGTCTGAAAAGCTTGCGAATACTGCAAAAAATCTTGGACGAGCAAGAGTAAGTTTAGAAAAAATTTGCGCTATACATTTAGTAAAATTAGTAAAAATTTTTTCTTTAGGTTATGCTGTTATTGATTTTAAACACTTTATTATTTTACCAGAAGAAGAGGCTTTGACAATTTTATCTCAAGTAATAAGAACTATTGGTTCAGATGCAATTGGTTTAAGGTTAAATAGCTTAGAAAGATTATATCAGAAATTAAGAACCGGTAATTTATATTCTACTCAAACTCTAGGAGAATGTAAAATTTCATTTTTGGAAAACAAAAAAGATATTATTATTTATCGAGAAATAAGACATAAACAACCAAAAATTACATTCGAGACAAATTCTATAAATTTTGATAATAAATTTAAAATTATTTTGCAAGAAAATTTAGAATTCTCAAATACAAAATGGGACTACTTAACAAATCAAGCATGGAATAAAATTGTTAAGGTAAACAAAGATCTAAAAGATATTTTTCCAAAAATTATTCTTCCTACATTGCCTTGCTTAATTAAGGATAGTGAAATACTTGCAATTCCATCAATAAATTATAGTAAGGATAAACTATTTAAAAAATTAAAAATTTATTTTAATCCCCATAACACAGTTACCAAAAACCTTTTTAATTATAGATAATATAATAAAAACAAATCTTGAACCTTTGACAAATAGACCCTATATATAGATAACTATTTTAAAAAAGGGTTTATTTTAAAAATGATGGGATTTAGTAAAAATATATTTTTTTGGATTATCTTATTCATAGTACTAGTTATAGGATATGATAGTCTTTATGGAAATTATAATAAGGGCGCTTACAGTAATTATCCGTTTTCGGATTTTTTAATAAAGCTTGATGAAGGCCAAATAAGTGATGTAACTATTCAAGGTAGGAATATTGAAGGTCAGTTTAATGATGGCACACATTTTAATAGTTTCGCTCCAGATTATTCAGGGCTTGTGGACCGTTTGCAAAAAAATAATGTCAGATTTAAAGCTGTACCAAATGAAAGTAAGGTAAATTCATTTTTAGGCATTATATTTTCTGCTCTACCAATCTTACTCTTAGTAGGGATTTGGGTGTTTTTTATGCGTCAAATGCAAGGTGGCGGAGGTAAAGCGATGGGTTTCGGTAAATCGAAAGCACGTTTGCTTACTGAAAAAACTGGGAAAGTAACTTTTTCAGATGTAGCGGGAATTGATGAAGCAAAAGACGAATTATCTGAAATAGTTGATTTTTTAAAGGACCCAGGTAAATTTCAAAAGCTTGGAGGTAAAATACCTAAAGGTTGTTTGTTAGTTGGACCTCCAGGAACAGGTAAAACTTTGCTTGCAAGAGCAATTGCAGGGGAAGCAAATGTGCCATTCTTTACAATTTCAGGTTCAGATTTTGTTGAAATGTTTGTAGGGGTTGGTGCAAGCCGTGTACGTGATATGTTTGAGCAGGGCAAAAAAAATGCTCCATGTATAATTTTTATTGATGAAATAGATGCAGTTGGAAGACATCGTGGTATAGGCTTTGGTGGCGGTAATGATGAGCGTGAACAAACTTTAAATCAGTTGCTTGTAGAAATGGACGGGTTCGAAGCTAATGAAGGTGTAATTATTATTGCTGCAACAAATAGACCTGATGTACTTGATCCAGCATTACTTAGACCTGGAAGGTTTGATAGGCAAATAGTTGTACCTGTTCCCGACATTGCTGGAAGAGAGAAAGTATTGAAAGTACATTTGGAGAAAGTGTTAACAGCCCCAGATGTTGAGCCAAGAGTTATTGCTAGAGGAACGCCAGGATTCTCAGGGGCAGATCTTGCGAATCTTGTTAATGAAGCAGCTTTACTTGCCGCTCGTAAAAATAAAAAATTAGTTACAATGCACGATTTAGAATCTGCAAAAGATAAAGTAATGATGGGCGCTGAAAGACGTTCAATGGTTATGAGCGAGGAAGAAAAAACGCTTACAGCATATCATGAAGGCGGACATGCGATTGTATCGTTAAATTGTGCAGCTTCGGACCCAATTCACAAAGCAACAATTATTCCTAGAGGGCGCGCGCTTGGGTTAGTCATGAGATTACCAGAAACTGATAGATTTTCAGTTACTCGTGAAAAACTTAAAGCCGATTTAGCTGTAGCTATGGGCGGAAGAGTAGCTGAAGAATTGATTTTTGGCTATGATAAGGTCACAAGCGGCGCATCTTCCGATATTCAGCAAGCAACAAAAATGGCGCGTTCAATGGTGACTGAATGGGGAATGAGTGATAAGTTAGGACCATTATTTTATGGTGGTGAAAGCCAAGATATGTATTTAGGAGGCGGAAGTAGCAACCATAAATCAAGATCTGAAGAAATAACAAAGTTAATTGATAGTGAAGTGAGAAGCCTTGTTCAAGAAGGTCATGATTTAGCAAAAGAAATACTTACACGTGATTTGGATAAGTTGCATTTGCTTGCAAAATCACTATTAGAATATGAAACATTATCAGGGGATGAAATTAAAGCTCTGCTTGAGGGTAAGCAAATAAATAAAAATCCAGAAAATTCAAATACTGATATACATTCATCTTTTCCCAAATCTGCACCATCAAATAATCAAGATACACAAGAAGCTTAAAAATAAGAGTGAATTTTGGTTAAAAAATATTTTGGTACTGATGGAATTAGGGGTAGAGCTAATCAGGGTCTAATGACTACTGATATGGCTATGAAGCTAGGAGCCGCTGCTGGATCTATTTTTACTCGGGGCCCTCATCGGCATATGGTAATTATAGGAAAAGACACAAGATTATCTGGATATATGCTAGAGCCTGCACTTACTGCTGGTTTTATTTCAGTGGGAATGGATGTAATTTTAGTAGGGCCTATGCCTACACCCGCAGTAGCAATGCTAACAAAATCTCTTAGGGCTGATCTAGGTATAATGATTTCTGCTTCTCACAATCCATATTATGATAATGGAATTAAAATATTTAACCCAGATGGGTTTAAATTATCTGACCAAATTGAGTTAGATATTGAAAGTCGTATTGATAATTATTCAGATGAGTATTTCGCTGCTTCTCAACTATTAGGTAAAACAAAAAGGCTTGAAGATGCGCAAGGTAGATATATTGAATATGTGAAATCTACTTTTCCTAAAAGAAAAACTTTAGCAGGTTTGAAGATTGTAATTGATTGCGCTAATGGGGCCGCTTATCATTTAGGACCAATTATATTGTGGGAACTAGGAGCAGAAGTAATTTCAATAGGAGTAAATCCTAATGGGTTCAATATTAATGAAAATTGTGGTTCAAATTACCCACAGAATTTAGTCCAAGAGGTAGTTAAGAATAAGGCAGATCTTGGAATTGCACTTGATGGTGACAGCGATAGAGTAATCATTGTTGATGAAAAAGGTAAGGTTATTGATGGTGACCAATTAATGGCTGCAATTTCAAAATATCATAAAGAATTAGGAACATTGAATAACAGTTCGATTGTTGCAACAGTAATGTCAAATATAGGGCTCGAGCGTTACCTTAATTCATTAAAATTACATTTAATTCGATCAAATGTTGGAGACAAGCATGTGATGTTGAAAATGCAGGAGTCAGGGGCAAATATTGGTGGAGAGCAATCAGGGCATATAATACTGAGTGACTACAGCACAACTGGTGATGGTTTAATAGCAGCATTACAAATATTATCAGTAATTGTTGAATCCCAGAAACCTGCAAGTGAAGTATTGAACTTGTTTGAGCCTTTTCCTCAAATTCTAAAAAATGTTAAATTTGATAAAATTTCACCTCTTGAGAATGTAAATATACAAACACTTATTAAAGCTAAAGAAGAAGAAATAGGTGATAGGGGAAGAATTTTAGTAAGAAAATCTGGCACGGAACAATTAATAAGAATTATGGCTGAAGGTGATGACATTTCATTTATTACAAATATCGTGGATGAGATAGTGGATAATATATCTAATTTAATACAAAGTTAGATATATAGGAGCGTGTATGAGAATAGTTATTACGGGCTGTAATGGAAGAATGGGTAAGGAATTAATTGCAGAAATCTTCTTTTCAAATAAACATATACTAGCAGGTGCCCTCGCTAGAAAGGGTAGTAATATAATAGGTAAAGATATCAACGAGTTGTTTAATAAGCAGAATGTTGGTTTGAATATAGAAGATGATATAGCGTCAATCAAAGATATTGATGCTATCATAGATTTTACAAGTCCAGAATCATCACTTAAATACTGTGAATATAGTGCAAAAAATAGTATTCCTATTATTGTAGGTACTACAGGATTCAGCGAGGATCAGATTAAAGAAATCACCAAATTTGCTTCTTCTACAAAAATTTTTCTTTCGTATAATATGAGCATTGGGATTAATTTATTGATAAAGCTTATAGAGCAAGCTTCAAATATTTTATCAAATGATTATGATGCAGAAGTATACGAAATGCATCATAGAAATAAAGTGGATGCACCTTCTGGAACAGCATTAATGATAGGTAAAGCTATTGCAAGAGGCAGAAATATTGATTTTGATGATCAAAATTTAATATTTAATCGTAAAGAAATAGTTGCAAAAAGAGAGCAAGGTAAAATAGGTTTTACATCTTTAAGAGGTGGCGGAATAATAGGAGATCATAAAGCAATTTTTGCAAGTAATGACGATGTGATTGAATTTAGTCATCATGCAATTAATAGATCAATCTTTGCTAAAGGAGCTATAAAAGCAGCTGAGTGGGTAATAAAACAATCTAAGGGCCTGTATAATATGGAAGATTTATTAGTGGATTTGAACTAAGTTTTACGAAGTCTCCTATTTTAAGGATAATTTTTCGTCATTTTTATCCTTAAATCCTTGCATATATTTTAGTAAACTTCATTTTACACTTACATTCAACTTAATTTGCTATACTTCTTTATACACTCTGACTTTACAGGATTGCATAAGATCCTGAAACAAGTTCAGGAGACTCCAATCTCAAGACTAGTGTCATACTGAATTTGTTTTGCGCGTCTTCTAATATTAGGCTTATTATAGAACCCACATCTATGAGTGGATTTGAAAAAGATTTGGAACGCAAAAGTTTCCCTTAGCTACTTTATAAGGTTTAATAGGGTGGGGTTAGTATGTAGCTAAAAAAGGATCCTGAAACAAGTTTAGGATGACTCCAATCTCAAGGCCTGCTGTCATGCTGAACTCGTTTCAGTATCTAATATTGGAGAGTTCTTGCAGAGCCCGTTTTAATTACTTCGGGCTTAAATATTAGACTTCTACAGAACCGAATTTCTGAAGAAGCCTAATATTATAACTTAAATATGTATAGCCTTTGCATATGCATCTAAGGTTGATTCGTGCATCATCTCTGAAAGAGTTGGATGAGGGAAAATAGTGTGCATTAAATCTAATTCTGTGCCTTCTAGGCTTTTAGTAATTACAAATCCTTGAATCATCTCAGTAACTTCTGTACCAATCATATGAGCCCCAAGTAACTCGCCAGTTTTTTCATCATATACTGTTTTAACCAGCCCTTCAGGTTCGCCAAGTGCGATAGCCTTGCCATTACCAATGAATGGAAATCTTCCAACTTTTACTTTATATCCTGCTTCAATTGCTTTTTTTTCTGTCAATCCTACACTTGCAATTTGAGGTCTGCAATAAGTACATCCTGGAATATTTTCTAATTTTATTGGATGCGGATTAAGCCCAGCTATTTTCTCAATACAAATAATAGCCTCATGACTAGCTTTATGTGCAAGCCATGGTGCACCAGTTACATCTCCAATTGCATAAATCCCCTCTTCAGCAGTTTTAAGATAATTATCAGTTACTATATGGCCACGATCAAGTTTAACTTTTGTATTTTCAAGTCCTAAATTTTCAGTGTTAGCAGTAATTCCAACTGCTGTAATGATACGATCAAAAGTAACTTCTGTGGTTTTACCTTTAGTATCAAGTGTTACTACAACATTATCTGCGTTCTTTTTAAGGGATTTTACTGTGGTGGCTGTATGTATTATTATGCCCTGTTTTGTAAATGTTTTATGAGCGAAATTTGAAATTTCATCATCCTCATTTGCTAAAATTCTATCAGCAATTTCAACAATTGTAACTTTAGAACCCATATTATGATAAAAACTTGCAAATTCTACTCCAATAGCCCCTGAACCTATGACAAGAAGATTTTTAGGAAATTTAGGTGGTGTCATCGCTTCTTTATAAGACCAGATTAATTTCCCATCAGCTTCTAAATTAGGAAGATTTCTTGCTCTTGCGCCAGTTGCTATAATTATATGCTTAGCCTTAATTTCGGTATTGCTATTTTTTGATTTGATTGAAATTTTATTTTTACCGGATATTTTACCGTCACCATCAAAAACTGTAACTTTGTTTTTTTTAAGTAAATGTTTAATTCCACCTGAAAGCTGGCTTGCTACTTTTCTAGAGCGTTCAATTATTTTATCAAAATTAAATGAGATCTCTTTAACGCTAAAACCATACTCATCAAGGTTATGAAGTAAGTGATTAACTTCAGATGATTTTAGTAATGCCTTAGTTGGTATACATCCCCAATTTAAGCATATACCCCCTAAATGCTCACGTTCAATAATTGCAGTTTTCATACCTAGTTGCGTTGCCCTAATTGCTGCAACATACCCACCAGGCCCTGCGCCTATAACTACTACATCAAATTCTTCCATAATCTGCTCCTTATTTATATTGTCATTATATTTCAAGACTTAAGTATATCATTTTTATTTGCTCAATGCTTTATTAATATCAACTTCATAAAACTTAGACTTATAATATAAATCTTAAGAAATGTTTAAACTATTTTTTTAGTCTCTAATCTGATTAAATAAATACTAGTAATTAAAATAACAATTGAACCTAATATTTTATATATATCCATTGTCTCATTGAAATAAAAATACGCTAGTATATAGCTGAAAATTAATCTGCTAAATTCGAAAGGTGAAACTATAACTAAGTCACCATATTTAAATGATAAGGTTAAGGATATGTTATTAACTAGAAAAAATAAAGCTATTAAGAATAATAATGAAAAATTAGAGAAATTTAGAGGTTGCCAATATTGGATCGCAAATGGCATAGAAAAAATAGCCATCAAAATAGTGTTATAAAACATTTGACTGTAAATCCCCTCATTTGTTGCCTGGATTTTTGAAACAATATTAGTTAAGGCCCATATGATTGTAGTAATAAAAGCTAACAAGAATCCACTATTAAAAGAGCTAAATTTGGCATGCACGGCTATTATTGTACCTAAAAAGCCAAGTAAAGTAACTGTTAAATATTTTATGGATAAGTTTTCTTTTAAAATTAAATGGGCTAATAAAATTGTAAATAATGGAGCAGTATAACTAACTATAGTCGCTTCATTTATAGGGGTGATGCTAAGGGTATAAAACCATAATATTAAGCCGCAAGTGGTAAGTATTGATCGGATAAAATAAAATTTATAATTATGTATTGAAAGATTTATAGTTTTTTTAGAAAATAATACAGGAAGAAAAATTAAAACTCTTATACACATTGCAATAAAAAAAATTTGAAATACATGCAAATCATCTGATAAGATTTTACTAAGTATTGAAACTAGACTAAAGGCTAAGCATTTAATTAAATTCCAAAATATTCCTATAAGATTATTTTTATTCCTAAAAGTTTTGAAGATTATATTAGTAATATTTACTAAGGAAGAATTCATTGGCAATTTAAATTTACAATACTGGTATTTAAGTGTATGAAAAAACTAGTTATTCTAAATTTATAAAATTTTATACATCCTATGGCAACCAATATTTATGTATATCTAGCTTTTTTATGTTGGGGAAGTGTATTGTTGATTATAGCAATATTCAATATAAAAAAAATTATTTCAAGAAAAAAAAAACTAAAAGAATTGATAAATAATAAATTGGAAAATTAATTTGTGCAGCCTAAATATAAACGCATTATTATAATAATTATAGGTTTATTAAGTATAGTATTAGGTATCTTTATTATACTGAAAAATTTCAAAGATAATATTGTATTTTTTTACACCCCAGCTGAGATCCCTCAGGATACACATGATAAAATTATAAGAGTAGGGGGAATAGTTGAAGAAAAAACTATAAAGATTTTAGAAGATTTAAAGACAGAATTTAAAATTACTGATTTAAGTAAATCAATCAAAGTTATATATTCAGGTTTCTTACCTAGTTTATTTAGAGAAGGCCAAGGGGTTGTTGCTAAAGGTAAGATGAATGGAGAGAATATTTTCATAGCTACAGAAATCCTTGCTAAGCATGATGAAAAATATATGCCAAAAGAAGTAGCAGATAAGCTCAAGAAAGATGGGAAATGGAAAGAATAATATGGTAGCGGAACTTGCTAATTCTTTCCTAATACTTGTTTTAATTTTGGATTTTTTATCTATTAATATTTTAAGTCTGAAATATTTCAAAGCCCATACAGAGTTTTATAGAATAAATAAGTTATTAGCAAATTTACAGTTTATATTTATAAGCTTATCTTTCTTTAGCCTCATTTATTGTTTTTATATATCTGACTTTTCAGTGGTGCTTGTTGCTGAATATTCTAGCACAAAAAAACCATTAATATATAAATTGGCAGGAAGTTGGGGTAATCATGAAGGTTCAATGTTGCTATGGTTATGGGAATTTCATTTGATTAATTTTATTTTCAACAACTATAGTAAAATTGAGGATAATATAAAATCTAACATAATAACGGTGCAGTCGGTAATTAGTTTATTAATTGGATTATTTATATATAATTCTTCTAATCCTTTCATACAAATTGATCCTATTGCTGAGGGAAGGGGGCTTAATCCTTTATTACAAGATATTGGTCTTGCCATACATCCACCTATTTTATATTTGGGATATGTTACATTATCACTTAGTTTTTCTTATAGTATAGTGACATTAATTAAAGGTGAGTTTTGTTATAAATCGATAGGATTTTTAAAACCATATATTAATATTAGTTGGGTTTGTCTAACCTTAGGTATTACTCTTGGTAGTTGGTGGGCATATAGAGAACTTGGATGGGGAGGATTTTGGTTTTGGGATCCGGTGGAGAATGTATCGCTTATGCCATGGCTTAGTGCTACAGCATTAATCCATATGATAAATGTTGTAATAAAAAGAAAAATTCTTGCGAGTTGGTTTGTATTTTTAAGTATATTAAGTTTCAGTTTAAATCTATTCGGAATTTTCATTGTAAGGTCAGGTATATTAACATCTGTACATAGTTTTGCTAGTGACTCCTCAAGAGGAAGTTATCTATTAATGATCCTTATGTTTGTTACTACAACATCTTTCAGCATCTTTGCATTCAGAGCCCATAAAATAAACACCTACCATAGATTAATGTTATTAACAAAAGAAGGGAGCGTGTTAATCAACAACTTACTTTTAATCACCGCAAGCTTTATAATTTTAATAGGAACTTTATATCCTTTAATCTACCAATTTTTTAATAAACAAATTTCTGTCGGAGAAGGGTATTTTACTCATACATTTATCCCGTTCTTTATTTTTATCCTATTTATTATGGGAGCAAGCTCTGAATTTAAATGGAAAGAATCCACAAAATTTCCAGTAAATAATCTCATTGAATTATTTACTGCAATTTTGTTGGCAATATATATTTCCTATAATACATCTGGTTTAGAATTTAAATATTTTGCAGCTCTAACAGCAAGTTTATTTTTAATAATAAATATGATGCGCTTAATCATTAGAAAATTAATACTCCATAAGAAAGCGGGTAAGATTATCCTAACATCATATATAATGCTTGTGGCGCATTTAGGACTAGGTATTGCGGGTTTTTCAATAACAATTAATGCTTATAATCAATTAGAAAATAATGAATATATGAATAAAGGAGATGTTTTAGAAATAGGATCCTATAAAGTTAAACTAAATAAAATTGATTATAGTAAAAAATATAATTACTATATTAGGAAAGCAGAATTTGTGGTCTTAAAAGCTAATAAGGAACTTAAATATTTGTATCCTGAATTTAGATTTTATGAACTAGAGCAAACAACTACTTATGAATCAGATATTTATCATTCGCTTTTTGGAGATATATATATAGTAATAGGAGAAGAAAAAGATAATAAGTTGGCTGTAAAATTATATTTTAAGCCGATGATTAGCTATATATGGTTAGCATCAATAATTATGTGTTTAGCTGTAATTGCTGAATTTGGTAAATGGTCAAGAGTAAAATAATTCTATGCGTTTGATATATGTTATACCATTAATTATAATAACAATATTAAATATTATATTTTATTATAATATTAAACATCCAAAAAGTACCAAAGTCTTGCCGCAATCTAGTCAAGAAAATCAATTAGAAAGCTTTAAATTACCAATACTCGGAGAATCTTTTAAAAAATTTTCTACTGAAGATCTTCCTAGTGATGAGTATATATTAATTAATTTTTTTGCGTCATGGTGCAATTCTTGTAAATATGAACATGAGTTACTTAATAAAATCTTTAAAGAACATAATATAAAAATATATGGTATTATGGTTAGAGACGAAGAAGAAAGATCTTTAAAATTTTTGAATGACACTAGTAATCCTTACAAGCTAGTGTTAAATGATATAGATAGTAGATTTTCAATTTCTCTTGGGGTAATCAGTCTTCCTGAAAGTTTATTAGTAAAAAATAATATTATTATAAACAAATTCAAAGGACCACTTACTGAAGAAATATACAGACAACAAATTAAACCTTATTTATAAAATTTTATTATGGTAAAAATGCCTCCTTGGCCAACTCCTCTGTTTCCCAATCATATAAATTTTGGTCTTGAGCGTATTCGGGCTTTACTTAAAGAACTTGGTGACCCACATAAACATATACCTCCAACTATACATATTACAGGTACAAATGGTAAAGGCTCTACTTTATCTTTTATTAGATCAATATTGGAACATAGCGGATATAAATTACATACATATACTTCTCCACATTTAATAAGATTTAATGAGCGTATTAAAATTGCTGGGGTCGAAATAAGTGATAATGAGATAAATGAACTTGCAAGTATGTGTAAAAAAGCTGAATCGAGACTAACACAACCAGTTAGCTTTTTTGAAGGTGTTACAGCCATGGCTTTTTTAGCATATAAAAATACTTATGCAGACTTTACTTTACTCGAAGTTGGAATGGGTGGAAGGCTTGATGCAACAAATGTAGTTGAGAATACTATAGCGTCAGTAGTTACTCCTATATCATATGATCATACCCAACAATTAGGCCAAACACTTGCGCAAATTGCTTTTGAAAAAGCAGGTATTTTAAGAAAAAATACTAAGGCAATTATTTCAATGCAAACGGATGAGGCTAGTAATGTTTTGAATAATCAGGCAGAATTACTAAATGCTCCAGTATATGAGTATGAATATGATTTTGGATGCGAAAAATTGGATGGTCAATTTATTTATAAAGATAATAAAGGAGAAGTATACTTTCCTCTGCCTTCACTTCTAGGAGATCATCAAATCATTAATGCTACAACTGCAATAGCTACTATAAAAAATTTAGACATTAAAAATGTAACCGATGATAAAATTGCTTCAGCAATCCAAAACACTTATTGGCCAGGGCGGCTTGAGCAATTGAAGAAAGGAAGAGTAGTACAAAGTTTGCCGAGTGGCTTGGAGTTATGGATGGATGGTGCTCATAATGATTCAGGTGCTCAAATATTAGCTAATTGGTGTAGTGTAAATAATGATCAACCAATATATTTAATTTGTGGAATGACTAAAGGCAGAGATAGTAATAATTTCCTAAGTTATTTTAAAAATATCGTAGATTTGGTAATAGGAGTAAGGGTAGAAAATGAATCTATGAGCTATTTAGGAGATTATATAACAAAAGCTGCTCTTAATTTAGGTATTAAATCTGTATCTTTAGATTCCATAGAAGATGGAATTGAATATATAGTTAACAATTTTTCTAATGGTAAAATTCTTGTTTGTGGTTCTCTTTATTTGGCGGGTGAGTTAATGGTAAAAAATAATTCTCATGAATATATTGTGAAATAAATCTTGATCGAATGCTTAATTAATTCTTAGTAAGCTATTTTGGGATCTCTTAAGTAAACAAAATATTAACTATTTAATCTTATAATAAAATATTATAGTTAATTTTAGAGGGAATCAAATGTCAAGTAATCGTCGTATCACAGAATTATTGCCTAGCTTTTGGTACAATTTAAAAAAAGATGATGGACTTCCCTTTGAAGATGAAATAGAGCCTAAAGATATTGAAGAATTACTATCAGATAGTTTCTTAATTAAAGCAAATCTGGGTACCGAGAAAAAAAATTACAGCTTTATTGGTGAAAATTTAGCATTATCCTATATTGATAATAAAAAAATAAGAGATCCACTTGAGAAACAATTAAACGCTAAGATTGTTGAAGCAATAAACCTAAAAGAACCGATTGCTACTGAAGGTGAATTCATTACAGAGGATAATTTACTCATAAAATATAGGCAAGCATTGTTACCATTTAAATCTAAAGATAGTAAAACAAACTATGTTCTTGGTGCTATTAGGTGGAAAATATACTAAGATATTTATATGGTGAAGAAAGAAGAATTTACATCTTTGAATTTACCAATGATGGTAATCAATATTTCAAAAGATAATAAATATCAGGTGTATTCCGCGGAAAATGAATTTGTTACGGTGGAAGCAGAAAATGCTGCATTCGCTATTGAAAAAAGTCAAATTGAACAACCTTATAAAATCATACATATAATTAATGATCTTATTGATTTTATTGATAAAAGCCAGCTCATTATAGAACCCACTACTATTCCTTCTAAAGATACTTCTAATCCTTCAACGCCTGACATTGTAAACTAACTTTATTTAGCATAGTGTTTTAAGTTGAAATTCTATTATCGTTACTCGCCGTCGTCCAAATGTTATTTAGCTTCGCTTCTTAGGCTTAATATTATATTCAGGTTAATTTACTATAATGCTTGTAATAGTCAAAATACTCTTTAATATGTAATTGCAGTTATCTTAATTAAGGAGAAGTATAAAATGACTAAATATATTTTGTTTCTTTTATTACCATTATTTCCCTTTTTGGCATTAGCAGAAAATAAAGAGTTACCTGGGGAGTTATATTATCAAGATGCTCCAATAGAACCATATTGTTTTTATAGCATTTATACTTCTTCTATGGGTGAGGAAAGCAGCACTCCTAAAGAAATTGATATTGCTTCTTGCACGGAAAGTATTCGTAAACTTGAGATTACTGATGATGAGAGGGGAGGCAATGAGAGAGGTTTTCGGGGAATGACTTTTAATGATGAGTATGATAAAGGAGCATTCGTGCTTTACAAATACATTGGAAAAATCAAAGATAATATGGTAGTTGAGCTTATGGTTAATGGGGGTGGCTCAGGAATTTTTAGTATGATAATTTATCTTAAACGAGAAGGGGATTTTTTAAAAATTATAGATGTTGAGAATTATGGAGATAGATGTTTAGGAGGAATTAAAAATAGTAAAATTGAAGATGATCAATTAGTTACAGCGCTTTACATTAGTCCAATAGATTTCTTTGGGATTGTATCACCTAATTCAAATTTTGATGTAGCATATTGTATGGGTTGCTGTATAGGTATTGCAGAATATAAGAGTCATATATTACAAAGTATTGAATTTAATAATAAAAATATTGATGAAATGCAACAAGGCAAATACCAACAGTGCTTTAACCAATTATACAAAGATTATTTAGCTAAAGGTAAAACTAAAATTACTCCAGATGAAGCAAAGGAATTTGTTAATATTTTTACCAAACAATGCGTTAAATAAATTTTTAATAAAATAGTTTTTAGATTTTTCATGAAAACAACTAAAGAAATTGGAATGGTTATAAGGCTTCCTGAAGAAATTATACAGGAAGCTGAAAAAATACAATTACTACTTAAAAAGAATTTTGAAAATAATAAATTTGAAATCCTTGAACCAGAAAATATATTTCATATTACATTATTTCAGATTAACATTGAGGAGGATAAATTAGAAATTTTAGATAGAATTGTAGAAGAAATATCTAAAAACCAAGAGTCCTTTGAAATAATCCTCGATCCACATTTGGAAGACACTCAAAAAAGAATTTTTTGGAATTCTACTGCATTGAAATTTAATAGTAGTTTTAGAAATTTACATTGTAGGGTTGTTGACTCTGCAGTTGAATTAAAAGCTGAATTACCCATGAAGCAGTTTAGAGATAAAAATTATAATGAAGAAGAAAAAATTTGTTTGCAAAAATATGGAATGCCAAAACATCCGTTTGCGAA
The DNA here is from genome assembly GCA_046313435.1 of Alphaproteobacteria bacterium. Classification (GTDB taxonomy): domain Bacteria; phylum Pseudomonadota; class Alphaproteobacteria; order Rickettsiales; family Arcanibacteraceae; genus JBKBYG01. The sequence continues at coordinate 37,896 of JBKBYG010000009.1, read as the reverse complement.
TTTAAATCCTCATATAACAATTTTTTATAACTCGGAAAAAGATAGATATAATGTCGAAGAGAATTTTATAAAAATTAGGGACGTAATGAAAGATATTGAAATACCAAAGTTAAAGTTTAATTTAAAGGAAATTTCTATTGTAGAATTAGGTGAAGAAGGAAATATTATTAATATACTCAATACATTTAATGTCAAAAATATTTCAAAAGATATTAAAGTTTAAATGCAAGAACAGAAAATAGAGGAAATTTTTTCCAGGTTTAAAGAATCCAATCCTAATCCAAAAACAGAGCTTACTTTTATCAATGAATATACTTTACTTGTAGCAATAGTTCTTTCAGCTCAGGCAACAGATGTAAGTGTCAATAAAGCTACGAAGAGTTTATTTGAGGAAGTAAAAACTCCAGAATCTATGGTGAATTTGGGAGAGGAAAAATTAAAAACCTACATAAAATCAATTGGTCTATATAATGCTAAGGCAAAAAATGTCATATTGCTAAGTAAAAAATTAATAGAAGAGTTTAATTCTAAAGTTCCAGCAAACTATAATGATTTAAAGTCTCTTCCTGGAGTAGGAAGTAAAACAGCAAAAGTATTGTTAAATTGCGCATTCGAACATCCAACAATCGCTGTAGATACGCATGTATTTAGGGTTAGTAATAGAATAGGGCTGACAAGTGCAAAAAATGCTTTAAAAGCAGAGCTTCAACTTGAAGCTATAGTTCCAGATCGGTGGAAAAATTATACACATCATTGGTTGATTTTGCACGGACGATATATTTGCAAGGCTAGGAAACCCGAATGTGTAAAATGTAGAATCAATGATTTATGTGAATATGATTCAAAAAACTTATAATAGATTTTTCTTTAAAAAAATTGAGTATTCAATCAACGTACAAATTAACAATTAGGCAAGAAATTTATTAAAAATGTCTAGTTAAATTTAATGATAAAGTTAGCTCATTATAGAATCTAATAATATTCCTTTTAAAGATACTTCCAATCCCTCAGTTCCCGATACTGTAAACTAATTTTACTTAATAAAACTTGTAACAAATAAAAAATCCTGCAATATATAATTGCAGTAAGCTGATTTTAGGGAGAATACAAAGTGATCAAATATATTATATTTGTTTTATTGCCTTTTTGGGCATTTGCAGAATATATAGATTTACCTATGGAGCTATATTACGAACATGCTCCAATTGAACCACACTGTTTTTATAGTATTTATACTCACACCATGGCAAAAGAAAATGAAAAGCCTAAAGAAATTGATCTTGCTTCTTGCACTGCAAATATTTGTAAACTCGAGATTATTGATTTCGAAAGAGGAGGCAATGAGAGAGGTTTCAGTGGAATGACTTTTAATGATGAATATGATAAAGGAGCATTCGTGCTTTACAAATATATTGGAGAAATTAAAGATAATATTGTAGTTGAGCTTATAGTTAATGGGGGAGGAACAGGAATTTTCAGTATGATAATTTATCTTAAACGCGAAGGAGATTTTTTAAAAATAATAGATGTTAAGAATTATGGAGATATATGTTTAGGAGGAATTAAAGATAGTAAAATTGAAGATGGTCAATTAGTTACTGCAGATCATATTACTCCAATTGATTTCTTTGGAAGTGTATCGCCGCGTTCAAAATTTGATGTGATTTTGCGCAAGCTGCTGTATAGGTATTGCTGAATACAAAGATCATATATTACAAAGCATTGAATTTACTGAGAAAGATATTGATGGAATGCCCCGACTCAAACATCAGCCTTGCTTCGATCAATTATACAAAGATTATCTAGCTAAAGGTAAAACTAAATTTACCCCAAATGAGGCAAAGGAATTTGTTGATATTTTTACTAAACAATGTGTTAAATAAATTCGTAGTAAGAAATTTATAATTTATTATGAAACCCACTAAAGAGATTGGAATTGTTATAAGACTTCCTCAAGAAGCTATAAAAGAAGCTGGAAATATACAGTTACTGCTTAAAAAGAATTTTTTATGCAGTTTGATCTAGCAAAAAACATAATTTTTATGAGAATGATATTTTTTAAATCTATAAGAACATAGAAATAAAGCAGTCTCACCTACAAATATTTTAGTTTCACAAAATTTTGGCACAGCATTTGCATTAATGAAATATGTCTAATAAGGACATGCTTAATTAAATAAAGATATTGCAAATGGATATTAATGCTATTCTACCAATTAAAAATTCTAGTAATTTCATCTCACAACCAAATAAGGAAGAAATTACTTCAAATAATCCGTTTTTATTTAGCGATTTTTTAGACTATGAAGCTGTAATTAATGTACCAGAATTACAAAAGAATATTCCTTTAGTAGATAATGAACTATACAATATTATCAGTAGTAATCTTGGAAATATTGAATTTGATGAAAGTTCTGAAGTTGAGCTTGAGTTAAATGAGCAAACAATAGCAGGAAATGAGCAAAATATTATTTTGTTTCAAACTCAATCATACATTATTCCTCATTATACACCTTTGTATAATGAGCAGATTGTGGAAAATGATCTAACAGATAAACTAGAATTTTCTGAAAACAAAGCATCAACCCAAAGTGATTTTACCCAGTTATTAGATGAATCAGAGCAGGAGATTAGTGAAAATTTAAAATTAGAATCAGATGAAGAGTTTGAGAATCACATTAGTAAGCCGGATAAGGAAAAGAATTTTAGTTTCAGTAAAGATTCTTATAAAGAGGAATCAAATTCTGAGCATAAACAAAATCCAGATCAGCATAAATCCGAGAATTTACAACAAAAATCTAATGTAGTAAATAAACCTGAAGCATTGTTCCAAGATAATATAGTTAAAAATAAGGATATTTCTAATTATCAACCTTCAATAATAAATCCTAAACCTTCGATAGTAAATTCTAAGCCAGTAAAATTAGTTACGGACGAGGCAAAGATTAAAATTTCAAGTAATTTAAATCATATAATAGAAGATACCGATACTCAAGATTTATCAACTAATAGCTTTCAAAATGATTTCATAAAAAATCTCAATCAAGATTTAAACTTAAATGTTAATCTACTTAATATTGATCAAGATACTAATTTATTAGGTCAAGAAATATCATTACCAAAGCCAGAAAAATTAGAGGTAACAGATAGTAGTACAAGCATTGAAAACAATACTGAACCTACTGAGTTTCAAGAAAATATACAAATTGATTCTAATCAAAGCTCAAATGTAACAAAAGTTAGTGAGTTTGAAAAGAATTTATCCGTCCCAAAACCAACAAATATAGAGAAGCATAATACAAATAATTTTAATGTCCCTGAGCAAATTCAAGTTAATATTTCTCAAGCTTTAAAAGTGGGGCAAAATGAAATCACTATTAAACTAAAGCCAATTGAACTTGGGAGTATCGATGTAAAAATAGAATCAAATAATGGAAGAACTTATATTTCAATTATTGCTGAAAAACAAGATACTTTAAGCTTACTTCAACAAGATGTTAAATTGCTTGAATCAAATTTAAATGAGATAGGTATAAAAATTGATCCTTCTCAACTTTCATTTAGCTTAAATCAAAATAATCAAAATAATTCACAAAATCAAAGAGCAATGCAGGAGTTACTGCAGGAATTTCATAATGTTAATCCGAACGAAATCCTTAAAGAGGAAGATGAGGTGAATATTAAAACCCCTTATTCTTCTGCTTTTTCAAACAATAATGATAAATTAGATATTAAAATATAGGAGTTAATATGAGCGCTATTCAAAGCCATATAATGAATAATTATTCACAAGTAAAAAAACCAGAAGGGGATAAATTAGAATCTGGAAGTAGAGCTGAATCTGCTGAAGCTAGAGCTGAAAAGGAAAAAAACCAATTTTTAAAACTACTTATAACCCAAATACAGAATCAAATTCCTACAGACCCAATGGAAAATAAGGAGCTTAGCCAATTAACAGCCGCATATAGCCAAGTAGAACAACAAATCGATAGTAATAAACATTTAGAAAAGTTAGTAAATGCAAGCCAAAATGCAGCATTTGGCACTCCTATATCTTATTTAGGGACAGAGATTACTACTGATAGCTCTGTAGCAAAATTAGAAAATGGAAAAGCAGTTTTTTCATATAATTTACCTTCAGAATGTAAAGAAGCACAAATTACAGTTTTAAATGAGAAAGGCAAGCCTGTGTTTGTAGCTAAAGGCGGGACAGATACAGGTTATAATGAATTTACATGGGATGGTAAAGATGAGCATGGAGTTCTACATCCTAATGGTACATATAAAATAAACGTTGATGCAATTGGTTCTGATAAAGAAAGGCTTCAACAAGTAAATAATGCCATTAAATTAAATAACGGAGAAGGAAAGATCTCCTATAAAATTCCTGAAGATTATCATAATGCTTCAATAACAATTAAGAACAAAGATAATAAGGTAATTCTTGAAACAATCGGCGAAAAGAATGCAGGCACTCATGAGTTTAATTGGAATGGTATGGATTCGGAAAGAAAAACAGTGGATGATGGAGAATATAATATTGAAATTAGAGCTAACAAATTAAATAAAGATTCAATTCCAGTAGAAAATCCAGAGTTTTCGTTAACAGGTGAAAAAATATCACTTCCTTATAACTTAAATGAGGATTACAGAGATGCAATTATTTCAGTTAAAAATGAAGGTGGTGTTGAAGTTTATAGAACTAAAGGAGAAAATTTTGCCGGCCAACATAAATTTGAATGGGATGGTAAGAATGAAAAAGGCAATTCCTTACCTTTAGATAGTAAATATAAACTTGAGATTACTGGATTTAAAAATAATTCTACAAAAAATTTATCAATTAAAGCTGATACTATCATGAAAGGAATAGTATCAGGGATAGATGGCAGCAGCAATACACCTTCAGTTATAGTTAATGGCAAGCAAATTGCATTAAATACAATTAAATCAGTTTCATTACCAAATTCGAACAAATAAAAAGGAGAAAAAAATGAGTTTATACGGTGCTTTATCATCAGGTGTGTCAGGAGTAAATGCTTTTTCAAGTGAAATGGCTATTAGGGCAGATAACATTTCAAACGTTTCAACTATTGGTTATAAAGGAGGGGTAGCGGATTTTTCTACTCTTGTATCTGCAATAGGTGGTAACAATACAAATTATGCTAGTGGGGGTGTAACTGCTAGGTATCGTGCTTTAATTGATACTCCAGGTACAATTCTTTCATCAAGCTCTGCTAGTGATATTTCAGTTAACGGAACAGGATTCTTTGTGGTTAATACTAAATCTGATGGTAGTGGCGATTCACTATATACAAGAGCGGGTTCCTTCCATAATGACTCTAAAGGTAATTATGTAAATCCAGCAGGGTATACTCTTATGGGCTGGGCTCTTGATAACGAAGGAAGATTACCAGGTGAGGCAGGAAATCTTGATGCTACACCAAATTCATTGCTTTCAAGCTTAACACCTGTAAATGTAAAATCTATTACAGGGTCCGCATCAGGAACAACTACTATTTCACTGGGAATCAATTTAAAGGAAACTCAAAAAGTATTGCAAGGATCAGGCGAAACAATTTCATTTGGTACTGCTGCTAGAGCAAATTATAATATTGGTTCAAATGATGTTATATCGCCTGAAAATAATGGGGGAAATATTCTTAATGTTGGTGATAGTCTAATCCTTACTCCAACTAATTTAGGGACTTCATATAGTTTTGTATTTGGAGGTATAGCTCAAAGTAATGATATTAGTGGAGGTATTCTTGGGGCTACCACTCCTCAAAGTAATTTCTCAGGGGCAACTGACGGAGATAATTTTACTATTACTGTAGGAGGCGTTCCATCTACTTATATTTACAAATCCTCAAACCCTATTTCTTCTAAAGGAGAATTCAATAATCTTCAGACATTAGTAACTGCTATCAATATAAATTCTGAGCTTACTTCTCGAGTAGTAAATGATGGTGCAGGTGTTAGATTAGTGGTTGCACCAAGTGATGCTAATCAAGCAATGACTTTCAGTGATGTTGCAGGTACATTTGTAACAGCTTTAAATTTAGCTGATACTGCAATTGCACCGCTAGGAGATAGATTTGCAAGCTTAGGTGGATTATCTAAATTAATTAATGCCTCTTCTGGATTAAGCTCAAATATTACGAATCCTATTAAGGGTTCTAAATTACAATTTTATGCTGTAGATCCACTTGGACAATTAAGAGTTGAGGCCCTTGGAAGTGGTACGGCGCCAGCTCCAGTTTCAACTCCTTCATCAGTGTTAACAGAGTTTGGTTTGAATCCAGTAGACGGTACATTATTTGGTCCAGCATATGATCCAACAAATGTAAGTAGGAACATGTCTGCAAAAGGAGTTGGGGCGCATTTTACAAGAAACGTGCAAGTTTATGATGCGTTTGGTACTGGGCATAATGTTCAAGTAAGTTTTTTAAAAACAGCAATTAATACTTGGGCAGTAGAAATTTATGCACAAGATCCAAGTGAGCTCGTAAGTAGTAGAATTGATGGGCAGCTTGCTTCAGGTAATTTGGTATTTAACGGTGACGGTTCTTTGCGATCTGTTGATACTTCTCTTACTTCAGCGATTGAAATATCTTGGGCAAATGAAGCTGCGCAATCAAAGGTTACCTTTAACTGGGGTACACCTGGGGAAATTCAAGGTACTGTAGGAGCTGCTTCAATTGGTCTTACGGATGGTTTAAGACAGGTTGATGCAGATTATAATGTTGATTTTGCAGATCAAAATGGTATCCCCTCAGGATTGTTAACAGGCGTATCTTTCGATGATTCGGGTTTTGTAATTGCGTCATTTAGTAATGGTTCAACCAGAAAAGTGTTTCAAATACCGGTGGCGCAATTTGCGAATTCAAATGGTCTAGAAAATAGAGGCGGTAATGCATACGCAGAAACTACTCAATCAGGTAACTTTAACTTAAAAAGTCCAGGCGCAGGTGGAGCTGGTAAAATTGCGCCAGGTGCACTTGAGCAATCAAATGTTGATTTAGCTGATGAATTAACTTCAATTATTAAAACACAACGTAATTATCAATCTGCTTCAAAGATTATCAAAGTAACTGATAGTATGCTTGAGGAACTAAATAGAATTATTGCTTAGTATTTTAACAATAAACTTTATTTTATTCACAAATTTTTAAGGATGTAGTATTTATTTTTAGTATTAGATCCTTATTAAAATATGAATATATCAAAATCCTCTATAAATAGTAATTTATTTGAGTTTAAACTTAAGTAAATTACTATTTGTTTAATGTATATTTGACTCATTAAAAAATTGCTTTATCATAGAGAGCTGCATTCTATAATTTTACTATTTCAAAGTTTACATATTATCTGTATAGTACTCAAGCATATGAATTAAAAAATCCAATTAAAAATATACTAAAAATTAACATTTTGCCTTTAAAAATATATGAAATAATTTGATTAATGAATATGATATTTAAGTTTTTAAATAAAAAAAATGTACGTGAAGATTCGCTTGAGCATTTTGACCCTGTAGCAGAAACCAAAAATTGGTATTCTGATAAATATGAAGCCATAATCTTACAAAGAAATATATTATTTTTAATAATATTATTATCAATTAGTGCGATATTTGCAGGTAGTTTTGTAATAAATTCCCTTGCGAATAAAAAAACTATTGAGCCATTTGTTATTGAAATTGATGATAAAACCGGTATAACTACCGTAGTGAATCCTTTAACTAGACAAGATCTAACTACAGATAATGCTTTAAATAATTATTTTATAATAAAATTTTTAAGAGCAAGGGAGACATATAGTAGGTTTGAATTTGATTTTAATAATAATATTGTTAGATTATTATCCTCGCCTCAAGTATATAGAGAATATAGACAAGTGCTAAAAGATTCATTGCTTAATCCTTTAGTTTTATATGGAGATAATAATAGTACAAATTTAAAAATTAGATCACTAATTTTTATGGAAGTAGGTAGATTAGCTCAAGTTAGATTTACTGTAACAGAAAACGAAGGTACTAAATCAGTCCGCAATAAAATTGCAAATATTGAATTTACTTATAATCAAATGGAAATGACTGAGGATGAAAGACAAATAAATCCTTTAGGATTTCAAATAATCAATTACAGAGTAACAGATGAGACTTTATAAAAAATTACAATTAATAATAATTCTACTAATTACAAATCTTTCGGCTGCTTTTGCTAATCCAGCAATGCTGCAATCTGATAATCGTATTAAAACCTATGTTTATAATGAAAACGAAGTATTTTTACTTGTTATACATTATGGTTTTCAATCAAGTATAGAGTTTGGACTAGGCGAAGAAATTGAAACACTTTCAGTTGGGGATTCCTATGCTTGGAAAATTACTCCAGTTGGACGTAGAATGTTTATAAAGCCTTTAGAAGAAAATATTCGAACTAACATGACTATTATAACAAATAAACGTACATACCAATTTGATGTAGTATCTAAAGTAGATGAAGCTAAATTAGATAAAGATTTAGCATATGTAGTAAGATTTTATTACCCTTCACAAAAGAATGTTCAAGAAGAATTAACCAATAATATAGATAATGTGGAATAATTTTAGGGGTAAAATTAAATATGAGTAAAGATAAAAGACCTGATTTAGAAGATGAATTAGATTTTGATTTTGAGGAAACAGAAGTTGATTCCTCTCCTTCTCCTGTCGCAAGAAGTGCAAGGAAAAATTTTATTTTACTTCTGATAATTGTTGTTGCTGCAATAGTAGCAATCTACTATATAGTTTTTGGAGGCAAAAAACCTCCGAAAGATAATCAGGTATCCGAAGTTTCTAATAAAGTAACCACAGTTAAGCCTACAACATTAGAAGATAATATAGCTACTTCAATTCCTGTTTTACCACCTCCACCACCGTTAGAAATACCTAAAGCACCTGAGCCTGTTGCAATTCAAGCACCGCAGCCAGCTTTGCCTGAGCCAACTCCTGCAGTAGTATTGCCTACAGCGCCAATAGTTTCAGCCCCTATAATCAGTAGTAATGATGATACTAATTTTAAAGCTACTATGGAGGCTAGAAAAAGATCTTCTATTATGTTGACTGCAGGCGGTGCTGGACAAACGACAAGCACTGAAAATAAAGCATATATTGAAAGTGATGCATATTTCATACCAGACAAAACTTCTGCTGCCCAACAAAAAGCAACTATGGTGGGTAAGACTTCAGCAGTTATAGCGCAAGGTAAGATTATAGATGCGGTAGTTGAAACTGCTTTAAATACAGATTTGGCAGGAACTATTCGAGCTATGGTTACAAGGGATGTTTATGCAGAATCAGGTAGAAATATACTAATACCTAAAGGTTCGAGGCTGATTGGAACTTATCCTTCAACTATAAAAACAGGGCAAGATAGAATTGCAATAGTATGGACAAGGCTAATTAGACCAGATGGTATAGATCTGATGATAGATTCTCCTGGGGTTGATAAGTTAGGTAGACCAGGGGTACAAGGAATTCTTGATAACAAATATCTAGAATCGATTGGAAACGCTGTATTGCTCAGTAGTCTTAATATAGGTTTTGCTATAGGAGCAGACAAGCTTACAAATGCGCAGAATACTACTAAAACAGATATAGTTACAGGGACAGGTACAACTGTAACGCAAACAACCGGTAAATCTTCTGACACAGCTACTCAGCAAGCTGTAACTGACTTACAAAATGCTGGTAAGCAGGTAGTGCAAAATTCCCTTCAAGTATCTCCAACAATTACTATTGACCAAGGTACTATAATGAAAGTATTTGTTAATAGAGATTTAATTTTCCCTGCTCATATGGTTGCAGGTAGTATAAGGATGGTAGAATGAGTTTTACCGCTCTTGATACGTATCTTCAGCCATTTCAAAGCTTGTTTTCTGAAGAAGGGGTTGCTGAAATTTCCGTCAATAAACCGGGAGAGGCATGGGTTGAGAAAAGAGGTGATATGAGGCTCGAGCTTATACCTGAGCTTGATCTTGAACATCTTAAGTCATTAGGGAAGTTAATTGCTCAATCAACTGACCAAAAAATTAGTGAAGAAACCCCACTTTTATCTGCAACTTTGCCTAATGGTTTTCGTATACAAATAGTTTTTCCACCTGCTTGTGAACCTGGAACGGTAGCTATGTCTATTAGGAAGGGCTCAACTATGCAGTTTACTCTTAACACTTATGATGAAATGGGAGCCTTTTCAACTACCGCTACCGAAGATGTTAAGGATGAAAATGATGAAATCTTATCGTCGCTACTTGAGCAAAAAAAAATTAAAGAATTCTTACAGACAGCAGTTAGGGCTAAGAAAAATATTATTATTAGCGGGGGGACTTCCACGGGAAAAACCACCTTTACAAACGCAGCTCTTTTGGAAATCCCAATTTCTGAAAGATTAATTACTTGTGAAGATGCGCGAGAAGTACAATTGCCTAGTCATAAAAATAGGGTTCATCTTATTGCTTCTAAAGGTGGACAGGGAAGGGCTAAGGTTACTACTCAAGATTTAATTGAAGCATGCTTAAGACTCAGACCTGATAGAATAATCGTTGGAGAATTGAGAGGCGCTGAAGCTTTCAGTTTTTTAAGAGCAATAAATACTGGTCATCCGGGTTCTATATCAACTCTTCATGCTGATACACCAAATATGGCACTTGAACAGCTGAAATTAATGGTAATGCAAGCAGGCCTTGGTATGCCACCCAATGAAATAAAAAACTATATATTATCAGTTGTAGATATTGTAGTACAATTAAAGAGAGGTAGTGGAGGAAAGCGCTATGTCTCGGAAATATATTTTAAAGGTGCCAAGAATAACAAAAATACTTTAGGGTAAATAATGAGAGTAATTCAAAACTTTGTGATTATAGCAACAATAGCTGTAAGTGTTATTTTAGGATGTTTTTACATATCTTCAATTTTAATGACATATTTCATTAATGGCGCTCAATATGTAAGATTTGATCCAATATACAATTTAAATATGCTGATATATTACTCCCACTATTGGTGGATTAATAAATATCTTTTTCAATATAATATAAATAATAGTTTTTTGATCAAATATTTTGCAACCTTACTCGGTCCAATTACTATCAGTTTAGCCATATTTTACAAATATAAGACAAAAATCCTTACTTGGCGTCCTTATAAAAAGAAAGAATCTGTGCATGGAGATGCAAGATGGGCTACTGAGGAGGACGTAAAAAAAGCTGGCCTTAGAGATAAAACAGGAATGTTACTAGGAAAAGACCGTAATGGCTACTATGTAGTAGGTGGTTTCCAGCATGCTTTACTCTTTGCTCCAACTGGTTCAGGTAAAGGTGTAGGTTTTGTAATACCTAACCTACTATTTTGGCAAGATTCAGTAATTGTACATGATATTAAACTCGAAAATTATCAACTAACAAGTGGGTGGCGTGCTAAACAAAAGCAAAAAGTATTTATATGGTCTCCAGCTGATCCAGATGGTATGACTCATTGTTATAATCCTATCGATTGGGTTAGTAGTAAGCCAGGACAAATGGTGGATGACGTACAAAAGATTGCAAATCTTATATTACCTGAAAAAGAATTTTGGAGTAATGAAGCGCGAAGCTTGTTCGTAGGTGTGGTTTTATATTTATTAGCAGTGCCTGATAAAGTGAAATCTTTTGGAGAAGTAGTGCGTACGTTAAGAAGCGATGACGTGGTTTATAATCTTGCTGTAGTTCTTGATACAATAGGTAAAATGATTCATCCTGTAGCCTATATGAACATTGCAGCTTTCCTTCAAAAAGCAGATAAAGAAAGATCAGGTGTAGTATCAACTTTGAACTCAGCTCTTGAATTATGGGCTAACCCTTTAATTGATACTGCCACAGCTTCAAGCGATTTTAATATTCAAAATTTCAAAAAAGATAGAACAACAGTATATGTAGGATTAACTCCTGATAATATTCAGCGTTTACAACCTTTAATGCAGGTATTTTATCAACAAGCAACTGAATTCTTAAGCCGTAAAATTCCTGATGCTAAAGAAGAACCATATGGTGTAATGTTTATGATGGATGAGTTTCCAACTTTAGGTAAGATGGAGCAATTTAAAACAGGTATCGCATATTTTAGAGGATATAATGTAAGATTATTCTTAATTATTCAGGATACAGAGCAGCTTAAAGGTACTTATGAAGAAGCGGGTATGAATTCCTTTCTTTCTAACTCAACTTATCGTATTACATTTTCTGCAAATAATATGGAAACAGCAAATCTTATTTCTCAGTTATGTGGAAATAAGACAGTGGAGCAATCTTCTCTTAATAAACCTAAATTCTTAGATCTTAATCCAGCTTCTAGGTCGCTTCATGTTTCAGAAGTCCAAAGAGCATTGTTATTACCACAAGAAGTTATTTTGTTACCTAGAGATGAGCAGATTGTCCTGATAGAATCTTTCCCGCCTATAAAATCTAAAAAGATTAAGTATTATGAGGATAGATTATTCAAAAGAAGACTTTTACCTGCTGTTAATATACCTAAACAGGAACCGTATGATCCAAGGAATTTTGTAAAAGCTCCACCACAACAACCTGTGCCTGAAGATAAAAACGAAATTACTGATAATTCTTCTGATAACGATTTTGAAACATTAGAAGATAATTTTGATGATGCAGATCATGATTTCTTCAAATTAAATGAAGATACTGAAACTAATGAAGTAAAAGATAAATAATTATATTAAGGAATGGAAATGACAAAAATTTTAGTTTTATATTATAGTATGTATGGACATATCAAAACAATGTCAAAAGCTATAGCTGAAGGTGCTTCATCTGTTGAAAATTGTAGTGTCATAATTAAACGTGTAAGTGAAACTATACCAGAAGATTTATTCTTAAAATTTGGCGGACAAAAAGATGATTGTGAAGTTGCAACACCAGCAGAGCTTGCTGATTATGATGCTATTATTTTTGGTACTCCAACACGTTTTGGTAATATGGCTGCTCAAATGAGGAATTTCCTTGATCAAACAGGGGGATTATGGGCAAAGGGTGCTTTAATTGGTAAAGTAGGTAGTGTTTTTGCTTCGACTGGTACAGGTGGCGGAAGTGAAACCACTATAACCTCCTTCCATACTACATTATTTCATCATGGTATGATTGTGGTAGGTCTTCCTTATACTGCTCCGCATTTAACAGATATAAGCGAAAAATTAGGTGGGAATCCTTATGGTGCGACAACTTTAGCTGGAGCTGATGGACATTCACGACCTGTACATCCTAAAGAATTAGAAATGGCTAAGTTTCAGGGAAAACACGTAGCAACTATAGCAAGCAGATTGTTTAGATAATTAGTTTTGTTTATACACAATAATTAATAAGTATTATTGGTTAGTAAACTTATTTAAAAGCTGCAGTGGTGTACAGTTAAACAAGATGTAGTGATTGAAACTTATCTTACATTTCAATATAATCTATACCAGTTTTATTTTGATCATATGTGAGTCCATATTGATCTAGCGCAAAGCCTGCATAAGTGATACCTACTCCAACTGTAGCAGGAATTAAGCACGCAGCTGTCAAAGCTCCATAATACATCATAATAAATATTGTTGCTGAGCCCATATCAACAGGGATGGTGTATGTTTTATTTATAAAATATAAACCTGTATATATGCTACCTCCAGTTAATGCGGCCCCCCCTAACATTAATACATCTCCTGCGTAATAATCTGAAAGCAACTTTAATCCATTATCGGTTTTTTGCACCAAGTATAAGCTCTGTTCTTCTGTCCATTTATCATAGCGTTCTTCAAATTTATGTTCTTCGACATAATTGTTAATATTTTGAATCTGTTGGTCGACTTTTATAATTGTATCTTCAATTTTTTCAGTTAAAGGATTATCGATTAAATATTTACTTATTACCATTTATTCTTCTCTTTTTATTACTCAATACTTAATTCATATACTTCTATTTAATATTTTTGTCAACGCCAATTACTTTTAATATTAATAAATCTTTTTTATAATTTTTCTTAATTTATTTTATAACTGATAAATAGACATTTTGACTGATTATAATGTAATTAAAATTTCTGAAAAAGTATCACCTTTAAAGATTTTTTCATTTCCAAACTGTGGGTATGAAGAAAATAAAATAATTTATTTGATAAATTTAAAAGATTTATATCAAAGAGCAAAGACCGACAGATAAATGCTAAATTAACACTATTGTAATGCATGTAAGAAGAATGACAGAGATATTAGATTTTAAAACCCTCATTTAACTCTTCTAACTCTAGCCATCTGTTTTCTGCTTGAGAAAGCTCAAATTTTTTTGCCTCAAGTAGCTTGGATTTTTCAGAAAATTCTTCTGGAGCTTTACTATATAATTCTGGATTCGAGAGTATATCCTCAAGTTTCTTTATTTCATTTTCAAGACAAGTAATTTTTTCAGGTAATTGTTCAAGTTCACGTGCATATTTATATGAAAGCTTATTATAGGTTTTAGGCTCTTTAGAATTATTCTTTTCTTTAATAAAAGATGTCTTAGCCTTATTATCCATAGAGGAAATTTGTTTAGTGTAATCAGTATACCCACCAATAAAGTCAGAAATTTTTCCGATCTCTTCAAATATTAGACTACGAGTTACAATTCTATCTAGGAAATCGCGATCATGCGATACGATAATAAGGGTCCCTTGATATTCAGCAAGCATATCTTCAAGTAGATCTAATGTATCCATATCAAGGTCATTGGTAGGTTCATCAAGTATTAAAAAATTTCCAGGATTAGCAAGAATTTTTGCAAGTAATAATCTATTGGCTTCTCCTCCAGATAAACTGCTAACAGGAGATTTAAACTGTTTTGGATCGAATAAGAAATCTTTTAAGTAAGATGCAACATGCTTATATTGTCCATTCACTAAAATGGAATCTCCCCCTTCAGGGCATAATGTATTCAATAATGTATTTAATGGATCAAGAGCTTCTCTTTTTTGGTCAAAATATGAAATTGAAACATTTGCACCTAGTTTTATTGTGCCACTTGTTGGCTTGATTTCATTCATAAGTAGGCGTATGAAGGTAGTTTTACCAGTGCCGTTTTTGCCAATGAGTCCAATTTTTTCTCCACGAGTTACCCTAATAGAAAAATTATTTATGATTTTTTTAGAAGCTGCTGAATTTTCATATTCAAAACTTACATTATTCATTTCAAAGATTAATTTAGGTGCAGCTGAATCATTTAATGAAGTAAGTTTAACACTATTTATTGATTTATTAAAACTGTTAGTATCTGAGGATAATTTTTCACGTATTGCATATAAATTTTTAAGTCTTCCTTGATTCCTTTTACGCCTTGCAGTAACACCTTGTTGAAGCCATAAATTTTCTTCTGCAAGTTTTTTACTGAGTTTTTGTAGTTCTTTATGTTCAATTTCATAGACTTCATTTGACCAGTCTTCGAAATAAGAAAATCCTTTATTTGCTGTTCTTAAAATACCTCTATCAAGCCAAAAGATTTTGTCAGAAATATTTTTTAAGAATTCTCTATCATGGCTTATGCAAATTAATGCTCCCTTATAATTTTTAATATAAGATTCTAACCATTCTATTGATGCAATATCAAGGTGGTTGGTAGGTTCGTCAAGTAACAAAATTTCAGGCTCTTCAACTAAAGCTTTAGCTAAAGAAGCTCTTCTTAATTTACCCCCAGAAAGCATATTTACAAAATTACTGCCATCCAAATCAAGATTTCCTAAAATAATATCAGCTTTATAAAGATGTTCTTCTTTAGTACTTTCTGTTAAATCAATATTTGCAAGCACGTAATCATATATTGTTTCCTGGGGATTGAATATATTATCCTGGGACAAATATCCAATTTTGACTTTAGGTTCAACAAATTTTTCTCCTTTATCAAAATCAAAAATTCCAGCAATGATTTTAAGTAAGCTTGATTTTCCACAACCATTTCTTCCAATTAGGCAAATTTTATCACCTTTAAATATTTGCAGAGATAATTTTGAAAATAAAGCTTTCCCGCCAAAATTTAATTCAATATCTTTTAAAAATAATATAGGAGTAGCCATGTCGAGTTACGGATTTATATTTGAAAACACAATTAGTAACTTAATTAAAAGAAATAGTAAATAAACTTTTAAATTAAAGCCCTATTATAAATTTCTAGGGCTTTAGATATAAGTAGTTTAAGGATAGCTTATGGAAAGATGAGTTTTGCCAGATGAAGAACTTTTATTATTCTGCAATTTTTCAACAAAACTTAAATTTGTTTTATCATCTTCTTGCTTGCCAATATTAGATGCAAAACTAGAAGCGTTTTTAACTGTATCAGTTCTATGACGATTAGAAAACTCATTATTTAAAAAGCTTGACTCACTCCTCTCTCTGTTGCTGGGTAAAGATGAACGACTATTATTAGGTACTTCCGGAAGAGACAATTCACTAGCAGAAAGAGGAGAGTTTACAGTAGAAATTTTTACTTGTGGGGTAGTATGGATATCAGTTGCTCCATAATTTCGTGTAACTTGTTTCTCTATATCTTTTGATTGTTCTTTAGTTAAGCTGATTTGTGGCTCGTCCTTTGCTTTAATTAAATCTGAAATTCTATTAGCTCCCATAATAGCTGCTTTTGCTCCAACAAAACCTCCGCCTATAATTGCAATTAAAGAAAGTATAATATTTGTTGGGGAGTCAAAAGTTATAACAGTCCAGGAAGTTATGATGCCAGCGACTGCTCCTGCCAAAAATCCGCCTAAAGTAATCAATTTTGCAAGTAGAGGATTATTGATTTTTTTAGCAAGTTTTTCCTCTTCTTGAATTACTTGTGCTGCATCATCAATTATATCGTTAGTTTTAATAACTTCAACATTATTAAAATTCTTTAAAGCTTCAATTAAATTAAGATCTCCTCTTTCACTTGCTATCTGTAGTGCAGTTTTTCCATCTTCACGTGCAGTTGCTAATCCTGATTTTGGCATCAAAATAGTGATTAAATTTTTTAATTTTTCACCGTATTTTTTTGAATCAATAGTAGCTAAATAATGTATAGGTAAATTTCCAACAAAATCTATCGGTTCATCATTTAAGCTAGGATTTTGTATTAACAACATAGAAACTTTGTCAATATCTCCTCTAAAAATTGATTCTAACAAAGGTTGAGCTAAGGTATGAACTATGTCAGATGTAACTACTTCTTGTAGCATGATAAATATCTCCTTTAATTAATATAAAATAAACAGTTGATAATATTAAAAAATAAACATTAAATTACAGTAAATATTTAAAATCTTAGTAAAACAAACATTTTAAAGTTTAATTTGGATTTTTAAATTTTGTATTTGCATTTTTTTAGCTTTTCATTTAAAAATAATAGCATTGAAAATAATAATCATTAAAGGTTGATATGGCGCGCGTTACAGTAGAAGATTGTATTCAGATAGTTGAAAATCGTTTTGAATTGGTAGTCCTTGCAAGCCAAAGAGCAAGAGATATATCTTCAGGGGCAATTCTTACAGTTGATAAAGATAATGATAAAAATGCTGTAATTTCCTTAAGAGAAATTGCTGCTAGAACTGTTAATATCGAATCCCTTCGTGAATCGTTAATTAGAGGATTCCAACGTAAATCTAAATTTGATATAAACGATCAAGATGTGGATAACCAATCTCAAGAAGATGATAATTTGGAGATAGAAGCAGAACTTGACAGTTATCAACTTGAAAACATGCCAAACCTACATGAAATTTCTGATGCGGATGAATTAGCCGGAGATGATTTGTCATTTGAAGATGATAATTTTGATGTAGAAGATTAATTTCAGTATTATTTTTACAAATAGACTTCTTACAGAATTAGCTTTTGTAAGAAAATTTGAAAAGGTTTTGAGCACAGAGCTAATGCGTAACTAAAAAGCTTAAAATAATCCTCATCCTGAACTTGTTTTGCAAACCTTTTTTCAAGCTAATTTTTAACTACTTACCAATTCACTATATTTAAGTTGGAGTAACGAAATAAAAACCTTTTGTGCTCCAATACTTCTAACAAAAGTAAGTTTACAAGAACTTTAGTATTAGATGCGCAAAATATGTTCAGCATGACACTAGCCTTGAGGGAGTGTGTAATTATCCCGGGCTCCTTTCAGCATGACTTAATCTCAAGACCTATGGTCATCTTGAACTCGCTTCAGGATCTTGTGCATTCATGCAGAATCAAAGCTTAATTAAATCTATAATAAATTATCCTTAAAACAGAAAACTTCATAGAACATAAGTGCAAGAAGTTAAGCCTACAAAGAGTATGTAATTAATAAGCAACATGTGACTTTAACTTATAAAACTATACAATGTGGCTTCGAACACCAAATCATTTACAAAAATGGACTTCCGCAAGAAAGCTTATAGATAATTACAATAAAATAGAAGTATTTTATAACTTGTTTAAAGATATAATTTTTTCAACTAATAAAGATCCAATTTTGTGCTTAGATTGTTTAGCAAAATATTCTTCAGATGATTTAGTGATAAAATATACTTCATTTTCATCACTACCAAATGCGCTATTATTCTCTGCAACAGAATTAGCAATAATAATGTCACAATTTTTTTCAATTAACTTTTTCTTAGCATTTTCGATTATATTATTAGTTTCAGCTGCAAAACCTACAACAGTTTTTGGCCTATTTTGGAGATTACTTACAATTTTTAAAATATCTGGATTTTTAACAAGTTTTAAATTTAAATGATCAATTCCTGTTTCTTTTTTTAATTTTTGGGTGGATTGAGTTTCTATTTTCCAATCACATACAGCTGCAGTAAAAATAGCAATATCTACGGGAAGGGCAGCCAGAGAGGCTTTTAACATTTCTTCTGCAGACTCAATTTTTATTATTTTAATTTGCTCGATAGGGGGTAAATTTGTAGGTCCAGAAATTAATGTAACATCAAACCCTACATCTAATAATGCTTTTGCAATTGCATAACCTTGTTTTCCGGAGGAGAAATTAGAAATATATCTTACTGGGTCAATTTTTTCTAAAGTTGGGCCGGCAGTAACTAAGGCTTTCATATTATACTCTTTACATATTGAATAATTACATCAATTTCTTCCATTCTTCCTAACCCCATTTCACCACAAGCAAGTTCACCCTGTGCTGGTCCGATAATTTTTATTCCATCATCAAGTAACTGCTTAATATTACGCTTAGTTGCTTTATTTTCCCACATCATGCTATTCATCGCGGGGGCAATTACAATGGGTTTATTGCTTGCAAGTAATACAGAGCTAGCTAAATCATCAGCAAAGCCATGGGTTATTTTTGCAATTATATTACAGCTTGCAGGAGCTACAAGAATTAAATCTGCCTCCCTCGATAATTTTATATGTCCCATTTCTGTTTCATCTTTTAAAGAAAATAATTCTTCATATGTAGGATTTCCTGAAAGAGATGAAAGTGTAAGGGCGCTAATAAATTCCTTTCCACCATTGGTGAGTATGCAGGTTATATTAAAATTTTCTTTCTTCAAACCCGAGATAAGTAATGGTGCTTTACAAGCAGCTATACTACCTGTTACAATCAGAATTATATGTTTTTTATTCATAAATAGCCTTTTGCGTAATTTTTAAAATATCATAATACATAATGACTAAAATGAAAAGCGATGTAATTATTATTGGTGGTGGTATAATAGGCGTGACTCTCGCTTGTGCTTTAGCAAAGCAAAATATATCAACAATATTAATTGAACAAAGAAATATTAAATCAATGAAGAGTAATGTGACTGATGGGAGAGCAAGCGCAATTTCTTATGGTTCAAAACTTATTCTTGAAAAATATGATTTGTGGAGAAATATTGAGCAATATGCAGGACCTATAGAACAAATCAGAGTTACTGATTCCAACTCGCCATTATTCCTTCATTTTGATAATAAATATGTGGAAAGTCAAACTCTTGGATTTATGGTTGAGAATCATAAAATGCTTGCAGAGTTACATAATGAGGCTGAAAAAATAAAAAATCTTACAATATTAGAAGGTAATTATAACACAATTCAAAGAAATTCATATGATGTTAAAGTAGAAATAGGTAATCACATTATTGAATCAAGTTTATTGGTTGCAGCTGATGGTAAAAATTCTTCAGTTAGACAAAAAGCAAATATTGGAATTAGACAATCATTTTTTAAACAATCAGCTATAGTATGTAATGTTAAGCATGAATTAAATCATGAAAATATTGCCCAAGAAAAATTTTTTCCTAATGGTCCTTTTGCAATACTTCCATTACTCGGAGGCCATTCTTCTTCAATAGTTTGGACAGAATCTACAAAACTTGCAGAGATTTATCTTGGAATGGATGAAAAAGAATTTATTTATAACCTCTCTTTAAAATTCGGAAATTATTTGGGAGAATTAGAGCTAATAAGCGAAGTCTATTCTTATCCACTCAGTTCTTTATATTGTGAGAAATATTATAAAGAAAGATTGGTATTAGTTGGTGATGCAGCTCATTCAATCCATCCAATTGCAGGGCAAGGTTTAAACCTTGGAATTAAAGATGTTGAAGCACTTGTTGAAATATTAAATAAATATAAATCCTTGGGGTTAGACATAGGATCAGAGAGTATTCTTGTAGAGTATCAGAATCAAAGAAAAGACGATAATTTAGCAATGATCGCAATAACGACTATGTTAAACACCATCTTTTCTAATAAAAACTTTCCTTTAAATGCTTTAAGAAAGTTAGGGTTATCGGCAGTAAACACATTTCCTTCAGCAAAAAAATTTTTCATGAAATATGCTATGGGCATACGGAATTAGAACTTACTTGTTTTGGTTTTTTTATTCCTTCAACCCATTCCTCATGATTTCTTTTCAATTCCGGGCTTTTGTTTGGAGCCCATATTGCTTCCTTCAAACTTTTGTAAAAAGGATCAGTTTTGTTTTTGAATTGCTCTGCAGAAATAGTATAATCAGCTGGCAATAAATTACCTTTTTCATTTAAAACTTCAAGTAATTTTGATAAGTAAGGATTAAATAACTCTTCATTATCAGAGTTATTTTCAAGAAGCCTAAAATAAAGTTTACGTGCTTCTTGAGGATAGGTCTTTGCAAGAATTTCTACATATGAATTATTAGCTTTTTTTCTTTCATTAGTATTTATGTCAGAAAAAAAGGTGCCGTCTAGTTCATTTGAATTTTTTTCAGTTTTATTAATATATTTTAGACACTTATTTTGGTATAAAATAGAGTCATTTAAATTGTCCGGATTACTCTTAATAAACTTATTAAAGCAATCTAAAGCTTCTTTGAATCTACATAATTTATATAATATTGTCCCTTTAGTATAATATGAACTTAAAAGATCATTTGAATCTTGATTATTCTCAAAAGTTTTATCAATACTAATTAGAGCTTCTTCAAATTGTTGGAGTTTATACAAGCAACAAGCTTTTAAACTATTGTAATTATGATAATCATTAGAGTCTGGACATAATTCAAAAATTTTATTTAGAGAAGCTAAGCAATCTGTATATTTTCTCATTTCATATTCCATAAATGCTTTATAAAGGTAAGCTTCTGCTGAAAAGTCAATAGAATTAAACAAAGTATCTAAATTTGCAAATGCTTCATCATATTTTTCACTGCTGATAAGATCTATTGCATAAATCATTCTGTCTAATCTTTTTTTTGCATTAGTACCAGTAATATAAACTTTTAACTCATTTAATACCAAGTCTTGGGCGGATTTATCATTAGCAGTTAGAGCTTTTTCATATTTATGTAATTGTTCGAACTTGGGAATATATCTATCGTTATTTTTCATTATTTATAATTTAGAATATGGGAGTTAGTGAAATTGAGCATGGTTTATCTCATAATATAAACTGTTTGTACAGTATATTATGAGAATTTAATTATTTATTTATCAACGAGATTTAGCACGATTAGCAAAGGGCTGTTTCGAACAGATTTCTTCAAATTCATTTGCATGTTTTAGTACAGAATTTGCCCATTCTTTATACTCAGGATCATTACTATGCTTAGAATGAACTTCTTTTAAATTTCGTGCAATTTTATTATATATATTAGGATCCAATTTATATGAGGGAGGGTTGAAATTATTAAAGTTCTTTGTTAAAGCTGATAAATCTAGGTCATCATTTTTAAGTTTGACTCTTTTAACTTTCTCAATAAAATCACCCTCTTTTTGTTTTTCTATCTTCGGTTTTTTAAAAGCTTGTATATATTGATAATCTTCAGACATATTAATCCTTATTTTAAAATATTTAATAATACTCAATATGGTAACATTTTGTAAATATTCTGACAAATAAGAATGCTGTATTGAGTTAAAAAAGATTTTATGTCTAAGATTATGTAAAGTAAATTTACCACATATGTTATTTGTTAATATATGTGGTAAACTATATTTTTAAAATTTTCTATATACGCACAAGTGCTTCTTCTTTGTCTTTAAAAAATTTAGAAAAACTAATCGCATGCTTGCTAATTATTATCGGAGATTTATAGGTATGTTGTCTTTTTTCTACTTTAAGATCTTTATTTATATCATCTAAATCGAGTTTCTTTATACCCTGATATATTGCAAAATTTTCGTTTTGTAGAGACTTTAGGGCTACATCTTTAAAAGTTTCTTTATCACTAATATAGTTGGATTCTAAATACCATAATACACTTGAAGTAGGATAATTTGTTTGAATCAATTTCGCGTTTGAGTCTAAAAAGTTATATAATCTTAAAGTAATATCATTTAGCAATTTTTTATTATTTGGATTGCAGCAAGATAGTAATTCTAAATATATATTTTTGGCAGAATTAGGTTTTTTTATTTCATATATATAAAGGAAATTAGGTTTAGCATTTAGTAGAAATTCTATCACTGAAAATTTTAGATCATCTAAACGCCGCAATCTTAGTGCTTGATTAAGTAATGCGCACTGTTTATTCAAACTCGATTTATAATTATAATTTTTTGTTTTAAATTCATTGAAGTTTTGAACAAGTTTTAAGCTTTGAGTAGTAATATCAAATTGCTCTTTGTACATATTTATTCTAGTACTGAACTTATACTCTTTTTTAGAAACTTGTAATATATTATTAAAAATATCGCGCCTTATTTTCCAATTTTCTTCATCAAAAATATCTAAGCTTAAAGCTTTATCATTTGTTTCAATAGCTTCTGTAAATTTATTCCATTTTGTTAAATATATTACTTTTTGTCTAGAAACTTCTTTATAATTAGGGTCGATTTTTAATGCTTGATCAAAATATTTTAAAATTTCATCTTGAGAAATATTTAAATTATAACCACAAATGCCAATATACAGATAAGGCTCTTTAAAATTAGGATTATTTTCAATAATTTTACTTAAGGCTACAAAAGCTTGTTTATACTTATTTAGTCTTATTAATCCTAATGATTTATAAAATAAAGTTTTGATATAAATATGGTCTGTTTCAGGCACTTGATTAAAAAATTCAAGCGATAGCAAATCTTGGTTATTACTTGTAGCTAATAAATTTATTCCCTCTAACAGATTTTCTTCAGAAGTAGTTAATCTACTTGCACTAAGAATTTCAGAAAATGTAGAAATTTCTTTTTTAGATTGTTTTTTTAAAGCTTTATAATATTTATCAAAAATTGGATATATTATATTTTCACGGACATTAAGTATTGTTTGTAAATGAATAAGACTATCGATATCAGTGCGGTGTTTCATGTAGGGCTCCTAAATTAGCAATTGTTATTTAAAAACGCAAATTTAATTGCAATTTAGAGAGCTGATTATATATAGTGTCAGACCTGTGTCAACCTTAAATAAATTACAAATTTAAACAAATTTGTAATTTTGTTTAATAAAATCATTCATTTTTTTTAAGATTTTTACTTCTAAAATTATTTGCTTTATCTTTTAAAATTTTAAGATCAGCTCTGCTTATAGCTATAGAATTTTGTGGGATATCTTTATTAATAATGCTTCCAGCAGCAATAATTGAATTTGATTCAATCGTCAGGGGTGCAAGTAGAGCACTATTAGAGCCAACAAATACTTCATCTCCAATAATAGTCTTACTCTTTTTAAAGCCATCATAATTACATGTAATAACCCCAGCACCAATATTAGATTTTATCCCAATATCAGTATCACCAATATAGCTTAAATGATTTATTTTAGTAGCTGTGCCAATATTACTATTTTTTATCTCTACGAAATTACCAATAACTGCATTTTCTTCAATTGTAGTATCAGGTCTTATACGAGCAAACGGACCTATAATTGTATTGCTCTTGATATAAGCACCTTCAATATGAGAAAAACTTTTAATTTCAACATTAGTTTCAATTGTAACTTTTTTTCCAAATACTACATGAGGGTAAATAGTGACATCATTTGCGATAATAGTATCGTAAGAGAAGGTAACAGTTTTAGGATCAATCAAAGTTACGCCTTCATCCATAAACTTATTTCTAAGTCGCTCTTGATAAATATTTTCTGCTATAGAAAGTTGATATCTTGAGTTAACCCCTTGAACTTCGGCTTCGTCTATCAAAAAGTAAAATGAATTTATATTTTGATCTTTAGCTAGCTTTACAATATCAGTTAAATAATATTCGCCTTGAGCGTTGGTATTTGTAATTTGTGAAAGTAGTTTTCTAAGTAAATTAGTTTCAACAAGCATTATACCTGAATTGCAAATATTTATATTAAGCTCTTCAGGGGTGGCATCTTTTGATTCAACTATTCTTTCTACAATATTATCTTTTGTAACTAAACGCCCATAACCTGATGGGTTCGAGGTGTTAAATCCAAATAATGTTATGAGAGATTGTGACTTAACTGTTTCGCTATATAGCTCTTGTAAAGTTGAAGCTTTAATTAACGGAGTGTCACCATAAAGGATTAACACATAATTGGAAGAATTTGATACTTCATTCATAGCAGACTTTACTGCATCACCTGTACCAAGCTGTTGTTTCTGGTATGCATATTTTACATTTTCTATAAAACTGGTGGTGCGGACGTTTTCAGCTTCATGGCTTATAGTAATAATGACTTCTTTTGGTAATAATTCTAAGGCAGTATCTCTAACATGGTTAATTAACTCCTTGCCAGCAATTTTATGTAACACTTTTGGTAAACTTGATTTCATACGAGAGCCACGTCCTGCAGCAAGTATTATAATTGATAAACCCATGTAAATCCTTGAATTATTTTATATTTATAGTAAGTTACTTTGAAAAAATAAATTGTTCCAATATATCGATTATTATAAATTTCATGTTATTTCAAATAAATTATTTTCTTATAACTATAATTTCAGTGCTAGGAGTATGTTTTTCTATAGCTATACTTAAATTATACAGAAAAAACTTAATTAATAAACTTATTAAAAATCAGTTATTCGAAGTTGAAGAGCAAAATCTTTTGCTTAATTCAAGCGTCAAAGCTTTACAAGAAGACAATTTAATCCTCAGAAACCGAATTGAAACTTTTATTGAAGAGAATGCTAGCTATAATAGCAAAATAGAATATTTGAATGATTACTCACTTAAGCTTGAGAAAGATTTGAATATTCTGAATGAGAAATATGAATTATCTAATGCAGCCAAGTATGAAGCTGAAACTCAAGCTGAAATTTCAAGAGAACGTTTGCTTGAAATGCAAAAAAGAATGGAAGATTGGGATAAAGCAAGACATGAAAGTCTGCAGCATGCAAAAGCAGCAATATTTGAAGTCGGTAGTTCTCTCTCAAGCAAGCTTATAGAAGAGCATAGAAGAGAAACTGAGGAAGCAAGGTTAAAATCTCATGAATCTATTAGGGAAACCTCAGAAAAGCTTAATAGTCAG
Source organism: Alphaproteobacteria bacterium (assembly GCA_046313435.1). GTDB lineage: Bacteria > Pseudomonadota > Alphaproteobacteria > Rickettsiales > Arcanibacteraceae > JBKBYG01. The sequence continues at coordinate 11,988 of JBKBYG010000009.1, read as the reverse complement.
TTTGAAAATATTGTAAAATCGATGGCTAGCCTCCATTCGCAAGTTAAGGAGTCTAAAGATACAGTTGATATTGTAAAACGAGCATTACTTTCGCCTGGTGGGGCAGGAAGTTTAGCTGAAATCACTTTGGAAAATATTCTGAAAGCTTCGGGTCTAACAATAGGTCAAGATTTTATTATGCAATATAGTGTAAATGTCAATGACAGCTCTTTAAAACTTCGGCCAGATGCAATAATATTTTTGCCCGATGGGAATGTAATGATTATCGATAGTAAAGCCTCTAAATTTTTCCTTGAGCTTGCAAGTGCTTCGTCTGATATACAAGAAAAATATATTTATGAAAAATTGAGGAACACAATGCGCACTCATTTGAGATCTTTATCAAGTAAAGATTATTTAGAAGCAGTTAGAAACCATCTAAAATCCATAAAAAACGACTTCCGTATTAAAAATATAAGCACAATTATGTTTTTGCCAAGCGAGACTGCACTTGAAAAATTACATTATGCTGATAAAGATTTTATTCAAAAAGCATGGGAAATTAATATATTTCCTGCAGGACCAGTGGGAATTATAAATATTTTAAATCATGCGAAGTTCCAAATTACAGAAGATAAACAATTTGAAAATAGCCAATTAATTATTGATGAAGTACGTAAGCTTTTGAGTAGTATTACAGTTCTTTCGGACCATGCAAAAAAAATGGGTAATGCAATACAATCAGTTGCAAATAATTATGATAAATTTGCAGCTTCTTTTAATTCAAATTTACTTTCAAAATCTTATAATTTACAAAAAATGGGCATTGATCTGCAACTTAACAAATCTCTTCCTCAAGCCTTAGATAGATATCAGATTGTTGCAACTAATATAGCATATATTGAAGCTGAGCTTGCAAGTAACAGTGATAACCAGTCATTAGAAGAGGCTGAGTTAGTACAAATTGAGAATTGAGATCCTGTAACCTTTCCTATAACCCCATATATTGTTAAAATTTTAACTTTATTTTAATTTCACTGATAGACAATATTTAATAAATTAATATTATCTAGGTAAGTTTATGAAAGGTAAAGGCAATAAGACTCAAGTTTTTAAAAAAGATTATGCTAAGGAAAGGAAACAATTTTTTGAAAATTTAATGTATCGTATTAAAACGGATTGTACTCAAAATATTGAAAATTTCAATGCCCAAAATTCTTCTAACCCTGATCAATTTGCAGCTCCTGAAGATGTAATAGCTCACTATACAAATCACTCAACTAAAGAAGTTGAAAAGCTTGCTAAAAGAATTATTGATAATATGGCGGATATTGATTTTGATATTTCGTTTAAAAAAAAGTTAGATTTACAGTTACAGATTTCAAATGAAATTATTAATGACTTTAAAGATCCGAAAGAGAATTTAATTACGACTAATTTATCTGCGTTTTTACAAAATATTAAAGCAATAATACAAAAAATAGTTATAGCTAAAGACAACCCTAGCATAGTTAAAGAAGCGTTAGATAAAGCTGAGAAAAATGAAATAAGTAGGCTAAATGGCAAAGAGGGGAGTAAAGTCGGGACATACGGATTCAAAGAAAAAGAACTTCAAGCACTAAAGTGGATGACTGAGGCTTTGAACGATAAAGAATTAAGTGAAAATAAGCTGAAATTTGTTCAAGAGTTTATTAAAGATTCTATGGGAAACCAAAGGTTAAATAATGTTCTTGATAAAGCAAGATTCGTTAAAATTTCAGGAATTGATTTGAATTTAATAGGTACTCTATATTCCTTTACTTTTAAAACTAAAAATATAAAAGACTTTGATAATATTTATGGTAAGCTTGAAAAAAATATTAATAGAATTGAGAATGAAATGGAACTTGATTCAAAACATAAAATTACATTGAATGAATATGGCACTATATTAGATATAATTTCTGTTCAGTCTTTTATAAAAAAGCTTCAAGGTAAGAAGCTGTTTACAAATCATAAGACGCTAGAAAGTTTGTATAATAAAGTAGAGAAGCTGTTTAGTATTGTAAAAAAATTAATATTGATATTGAAAAAGAGTTAAATCCTGAATCGGGTGATTTAGTATTATATAACCGAGAAAAATTTTTAAGTTTACTAAACAAGCAACCAAAATTAATAGATAAAATAGAAAATTATTTTAGCGAACATGGGCATACGGCTAAGATAAAAGTTAAAGACAATGAGGCTAATAAAAAAATTAAATTATCTCATTTGGATCCAGAACCTGCAAATATTAATTTGAATATTAAAACATATTTATACTCAGATATATATAATATTAAAGTAGAAAAAATAATAGATTCAGGCTTTAGTGACTTATTAAAAACAAAATATGGTGATACGTGGAAAGAAGAAGTTAATAAAATTTATAGAGAAATTGAAGGAAGATTACATGAAAATACGTACCAAGATTTCGAAAAGTTATCAGCGAATGATAAAAATAGGCAGAGAAAAGCAGGTTTAGCTGATCTTATTCCGGGTGGCCATAAGAGTAAAAAGAAAAAAGATTTTAATGAGATATACGAAAAAATTCTAACAGGTTATTATAAAGAGAATGAAGCAAAAATGATTTGTTCTGAATTTGCTGCTAAAACAACTATTGCTGCTTTTGTAGCGTTAGATAAAGAGTTGAAAAAAGAATTAGGCATTACTGATCCAAATGTGCATGTTATAGAGATGCCTTTTGATAAAAGAGAGAAATTAAGCAGAATGCATCCCGATAGATTAATCAAAGTACTGCAAGATAAAGGATGTATTGAAAAACAAGGACCTACTCCTACTCAGAAGAAAATATTTAGAGAGTAATTTTATTACTGCATATAATACGTATTAACATAATCAATAACAATTTGTCATACCGGACTTGATCCGGTATCTAAATTTTCAATTGTAGGATTGAATCGAAATGGTCGATCTATAAAAAAAACTACACACTACTCAAGAAATCTCTTACCGCGTCACTTTTAGGGCTTGTGAAGAATTCTTCAGTACTGCTATCTTCGCAAATATGGCCGTGATTAAAAAACAATATCCTAGTTGCTATATCTTTAGCTAAATTTACGCTATGAGAAATAAGTAATATTGTAATATCCTTGCTTGCAACATCTTTTATAACTTTTAATACTTCTTTTGCCATAAATGGATCAAGTGCTGAAGTAGGTTCATCAAAAAGAATAATTTTAGGATCCATCATTAAAGTCCTAGCGATCGCTATTCTTTGCTTTTGCCCGCCAGATAGGCTATCAATTGAAGCATTAATCTTATTTTGCATGCCTACAATTTTAAGGAGATTTTCTGCTTTTTCTTCAACGAACTCTTTATTTTCTTTTAATATTTGTATCGGAGCATAAGATAAATTTTCTAAAACATTCATATGGGGGAAAAGATTGAAATGCTGAAATACCATTCCGATATCATGGGTAATGTTATCTTTACTGAAATTAACATCATCAATTTCAATCGAGCCATTATCAATTAATTCGAGGCGATTAATACATCTGAGAAAAGTGGATTTACCACTGCCAGAAGGGCCAAATATAACAATTTTATCATTATTTTGAATATCAATTGATATATCATTTAATACAATATTTGCACCAAATTTTTTTGTAACATTTTTAAATCGAATCATTTTACAAGTTTTCGTTCAATTTTTTTTATAATAAAGCTAAGTAGCATAACTAAAATATAATAATTTGCTGCTGATACCATTAGGGGAGCAAAATAAGTATATTTTTCTGCAGCAACTAATTGTGATCTCCTCATAAGGTCAGCTTCTCCAATAATAGAGACTAGTGCTGATTCTTTTAACATATCAATAAGCTCATTAAGGAGAGAAGGTATTAAATTTCTTATTGCTTGAGGTAATATAATATCCTTCATAATAAGTGATTTAGGTATGCCTAGTGTCTTTGCAGCTTCTGTTTGGCCACTGTCAATAGAATTTATGCCTGCACGTATTATTTCTGAAATATAAGCACCTGAATTTAAGGAAAATGCTAAAACGCCACTTACGAATGCTGAAATTTTGATACCGGTTAAACTCGGTATCCCAAAATATATTAAACTAAGTTGTATAAGTAGAGGAGTACCACGAAAAACTGAAACATAAAATTTGTTAAAAATATTCAATATTTTGTATTGGCTGAAAGCAAAATAAGTAAGTAACGAGGCAAATATTAATCCAAAAAATACTGATAAAGTCGCATATTTTAAGGTAACAAAAACTCCAGCGCTTATAAATTTGATTTCATCTAAGCCAATATTCATGCTGCTTTAAACCATTTTGCTTTTAATTGATCTAAAATTTTATTATGTTTTAGTTTTTGCAAAGCTTGATTGACTTTATCTTTTTGAGGAGAGTTTTTCTTAAATGCTATGGCTAATCCTTCATCCATTTCATCAAACACATGATAATTTAAATCTTTATTATTTGTAGCAAAATTATAAGCCTGTTCTTCATCTACTATAACCATATCAACTCTGCCAATTTTTAATTCTTCAATTAAATTGCCGAGCCTGGATAAAGCTACGACTTCAATATTTGAAAATTTATCTTTTTTACTATTTATAAAACTTTCCCAAGTTGAACCAAGTTGTACACCTATTTTTTTGCCTTCAAATTCCGATTCTTGCGTAATTGCTAAAGGGTCTTTTGTTAATACACCGTAAAATCCTTGATAATAAACATCTGAAAAATCAACATTATTCTTGCGTTCTTCTGTTATGCTTAAAGAAGAGATGATCATATCAATCTGTTCATTATTAAGTGATGGAATGAGCCCTGCAAAATCCATATCAACAATTTTTGCTTTCATATTTAATTCTTTTGCAATCTCATTAGCAATATCTATATCAAACCCTGCCAGTTCACCATTTTTAAAAAATTCGAAGGGTGGATAATCTGCAGAAGTACCAATAACTAATATATTTTCTTCTGTTTTATCGCATCCAAAAATGCAAAATATAATAAGGAATAATAAAAATTTATGTAATTTCATAGTCTCAATATCACTAGATTCAATGTTGATTTAATATATGCGTAAAACAAATCATAAATTTTTACAAGGAAATTTTCACTTTACTACATAGAATGTGAATAAGTTAAAAAATTTAACTATGCTTGAGCTGTGTTAGTAAAAGATTAATAAAAACTTTGTACTATATAGTTAATAAATTAACTTAAATCAAGGTAGATAAAATGTCTCAAAATAATATAGATTCTTCTAATCAAGTGTTGGAGATTAAAAATAATGATTATTTTACCAAAGAAAATGTTGGATATGTTTTAGATATAGGTTCAACTTTATTACAAAACATGATTGAACAAATTGCTAAATTTCTTCAAATAGGAACGGCTCAAGCAGTTAACCAAATTTTTGAAAGCTCGCCAAATGAAGCATTAACTTATCCTTTAAAAGCAATTCTAACTAACGCAATAAATGGAATGATTGAAAAATTAAGTAAATTACTTAGAGATGACATAGAAGAATTAGAGCATGAAGGAACAGATTATATTGTAGAAAATGTTCCTTTAGTGGAACAATCATTAATTTTAATGGTTTCTAATGTAAAGGCTGAAGTAAAAGAAAGTTTAAGCTTTAACGATGTAATATTAGCTAATAATGAAATTGAATTATCAGGGGAAATGAATTCAGCTTCTTAAATGTTATAAACTAAGAAGTTTTAAAACAAATGCTGAGAAACAATTATTAAAAAATTTACTATTTAATTAATAATTTAATAATTTCTTAATAAAGGTTATGTTATAGTTATATTGTATCAACGCTAAATAAGGATATAATTATGACTCTATCTAATTCCCCAGAATTAAAAAATTCTAACTTAAATGCTTTGATTAGTTCAAGCATATCAACAAATGATGAAAATATTTCTGTAGAAGGAATTTCATCATTTGTTGATAACATTACAAATGATTTAAATAAAAAAATTGATAATGCTGCTTCAGATGATTTTTTAGATAAATTAGTAGAAAGCAAAAGCGAATCAGTATTAAACTCTATATCAGATTTGTCGAAAGAAGGCGTACAAAAAATAGCAAACATTATTGAAGCTGTAGTAGATAAAATTATAGAAGAAGTTTTTGATAAATCTCCTGATAAGGCTTTAACTGACGCTTATAAAGCTTCTCTTCTTAAAGAAGTGGATGAAAATTTTGACGAAGTAGTAGCAATGCTTCAAGATAATATTGAATCAATAGAACAAAAAGGCAATGAATTTGTAAAAACATCATATCCTATGTTTGAAGAAAAATTGTCATCATTTTTAAAATCTTCAGTTTCAAAAATTAATGAATTCGCTAAAAAAGAAATTGCCGAAATTAAAGATGATTTTGAAGAATTTGGAGCTAAAATTAAAGCATTAGTTACAAAACATAATGATTTTAATGAAATTTCAGATTTAGAATTAGCAGACAATTCTTTTGTTTCCAAGCCAGTAGTTGAAGATTTTTCATTCAATATGGAATTAAGCGGTGAATTATTGAACATGAGCTTTGAAGCGTAATAAAATAATTTTTTACAAAACTTACATTAAGTAGCCGAGATTAAGAATTTAACTATAAGTTTTTAATCTTGGCTTTTTAATTATCCCCCTTAAGCACTTTTAAAATCAATATATTTAGGTTAATAAAAATTTTTATTTCATCAATTAAATATTATTATTTGCTGTATTATATATTTTGTGTATTAATATAAAATAAAATTAATATTTGACTTAGAAAATTTTTAAGATGGTTATAAAAATGTCTGATATGTTAGATGAGATTAATGATGAGGTACAGCAGGAAAAGCTAGCTAGATATATAATAAGCTATTGGCATTATTTTGTGTTGGGAATAATATTGGTTATTATATTGATCGCGATAATTTTATCAGTAAAGGACAAGAACAGTAGAGAATATGAAAATTTAGGAAGCTTATACTATAAAGCTAATAAAGCGGATGGCGAAGAAATTGATATTAATTTACTTAATGAAATCATTAAAAAACAAAAATCAGGATATTATTTTTTAGCTTCACTTGAAAAAGCAGCTATTCTAATAAAAGACAAAAAACTCAAGGAAGCAGTAAATTTATATGACGAGCTTGCTTTACATAAAAATACCGATAGATCCATACAATATCTTGCTAAACTCTTAGCGTTAACGAGCTTGATAAGTAATGAACCGGAAGATTTAAATAATATCAATAAGAGATTTGAACAAATTCTTAAAAAAGATAATCCGTTTTATGCTTCTAGTCTTATGGCCAAAGTTGATTGGCTAATCAAAAACAATAATAACGATGAAGCCATGACTTATATTGATATGATAATTAAAGAAGAGAATGCACCTAATTATCTTAAAGAAAAAGCTAAAATATTAGCTGAGAGATTAAAATAAATTTTATAAATCAAAAAACTTAATTAGTAAAAACTATGACGAAAAAGAATATTTTAAAATTATCCTTGCTACTTTTAATATTAAATGGATGTAGTGACCTAAAAAATGTTATTGGTAGTAAATCAGAACCTAAGCTTGAAGGTAAGCGTATTAATATAATAAAAATTGAATCAGAATTAAGTAGTGATCCTGATTTAGCAGGTCTAAATGTAATATTGCCAAATCTTCAAAATAATTATGAAGTATTAAATAGTAATTTTAGTCAAAATAACTTACCTGAAAATATAAAATTTGAAACGCAATTTCAATCTCATGAACACCGAGTATTTAATAAATTTAAATATTCAAATATTAGCTTACATCCTCCTATGCTAATTGCTAATGGGGTTATTTATGTTTCAAATAATATCGAATTAAGGGCGTATTCTGAAACTGATTTGAAAACTCCAATTTGGGTAAAACAAATCCATTCTACTGGCTCAAATAAAGAGCAATTAGGTGGAGGGATGGTTTATAATGACAAGAAGATATATATTACTGCAGGTCACCGAGAAATAATTGCAATTAATGCAGAAAATGGAAAAGAAATATGGCGTCATACTTTAAATAATATTTCAAGGTCTAGCCCTGTAGTTTATAATGATAAAGTTTACGTAATGACTATAGATAACAAACTTTATGCGCTCTCAACCGAAGATGGGAATATTTTCTGGATGCATGAAGGTGCAGAATCTGAAATAGGTGTTTTTGGTTCTCCTTCTTTGGCGATAGCAAATAATATAGTAATTGTACCACATTCATCTGGTCAATTACACGCATTAAATTCTATCACTGGCGAAGAAATTTGGAGCGTAAATTTAGCATTCAGCAAGAGTAATTTAGAAGGCTTTGCATTAAATGATATTGACACTACGCCTTTAATTGTTGGGCGAAATATTTATGTTGCTGCAAATATGGGCTCATTTTACTCTATTGATTTAGAAACTGGGCAGCTTAATTGGAAACAAGAAATAAAAGAAGTTAAAACATTTTGGTATGCTGGAGAATATCTATTTGCAATAAATCAAGATATGGAATTATTTGCAATACATTCTAAAAGCGGTAAAATAAAATGGATAGTAAGATTAGAAGATCAAGTTATAAAATCAAAGTCAAAATCAGTGTTTTACGGCCCTATAGTTGCAAATGATATGATTTTTGTAACTTCAAGTGAAGGAGACCTGCTCTTTATTTCTCCAAACAATGGAAAAACTCTTTCAAAGAAGAAAATTGCTAAAAATTTTGTAAGTCTTCCAATGATTATAAAAAATAAAATATATATTTTTAGTAAAAATTCTATTCTAAATATTGTTGAATAAATGGAATTTACAGTTGCACTAATAGGTAGACCCAATGTAGGTAAATCTACGTTATTTAATAGGCTTACCGGAAAGAAGCATGCCATAGTTTATGACACTCCTGGGGTAACAAGAGATAGAAGGGAAGGGCACGGTAAAATAGGACCTCTTTCTTTTAAATTAATTGATACTGCAGGTCTTGAAGAAGTAAAGGAAGATTCACTTCAAAAGCGCATGATGAGGCAAACTGAATTAGCTATAGGTACGGCAGATGTAATTCTACTCTTAACTGATGCACGAAGTGGTATTAATGAAGATGATAAATATTTTGCTAAATGGGCCAGGAAGCACTCAAAGCCCGTTATTCTCGTTATAAACAAAGCTGAAAATCGAGACTTTATTCGTGATTCAATAAATGAATCTTATAAATTGGGCTTAGGCGAACCAGTATGTATTTCTGCAGCGCATGGTGAAGGCTTAGTAGATCTTTATGATGCTATTGAACCATTTTTTGCTAAATATGAAGCAGAATATTCTAAAGTTTCAGATTCTAGTGATGAAAAACATATTCAAATATCAATTATAGGAAGACCTAATGCAGGTAAATCTACCTTGCTTAATCAATTACTCAAGACAGAAAGGGTATTGACTGGTCCAGAAGCTGGTATCACTCGTGATTCTATTGCTATAGATTGGAATTATAAGGATCAGAATATTAGGCTTATTGATACTGCGGGTGTTAGAAGAAGAAGCCAGGTAAATAAACAATTAGAAAAATTAGCAATTGAAGACACTCTTAGAGCTATAAAATATTCGCATGTAACTGTTTTATTGTTAGATGCAACAATTGGACTCGAGTCCCAAGATTTAAATATTGCAAACATTGCCATTGATGAGGGCAGGGCACTAGTTATTGCTGTAAATAAATGGGATCAAATTGAAAATAAAGACGAATTTGTCAGTGAAATAAAATATAGATTAAACAAGCAGTTAGGACAAGTTAAAGGATTGGCTATTATATATTTATCAGCCCTATATGGTGATAATATTTATAAAGTTATCGACGCAGCATTAGATAGTTATGATCATTGGAATAAACGCGTAAATACTGCTAAGCTTAATTTATGGCTTAAGGATATACTAGAATTTCATCCATTGCCTTTAGCCTCTTCTGGAAAAAGAATTAAGATAAAATATATTACTCAAATTAAAACTCGTCCTCCTACTTTTATGCTATTTACTTCGCATCCTTCAGATATTCCAGATAGTTACATAAGATATTTAGCAAATAATCTCCGGGAAGAATTTGATTTGCAATACACTCCAATCAGATTTAGCTTCAAAAAAGGAGACAATCCTTATAAAGATAAAAAATGATCAAAATAGAAATTCAAGATTTAAATGAAAATTTTGAAGGAATTGGGGAGTTTGAAAGCAAGAAGGTAATTGTACCAGGTGCTTTACCAGACGATTATATCTTAGCATCTATAGATCAGAATAAATCTAATTATATTAAGGCAAGTATCTCAGAAATAATTAGGCCAAGCGAAATCAGAGCAAAACCGCCTTGCATTCATTTCAGTGAATGTGGGGGGTGTAGTTTGCAGTATATGGAAGTTAATGAGTATATTAAGCATAAAACTAATATACTTAAGAATCTAATTAAAAATCTTGGATTTAATCCAAATGTTTTACAAGAAACAATTTCTGTTGGACCGTTTGCTAGAAGAAGAGCTTCTTTCAAAGTAGAAAATAATAAGATAGGATATTATAAAGCTCAAACTCATCAAATTTTTGATATAAAAGAATGTTTAGTGCTTGAGCCAGAAGTTTTAAATTTAATTCCTGAATTTAAATGCCTAATTAAACAATTAAAAAATATTCCTAAGAATATTGATGTTACTCTTGCAGATAACGGATTGGATATAATATTTTATGTAGAAAATGAATTTGAGCTTGAGGATTTAGAGCTTTTGAATAAATTTGCTGATGCAAATAATATATTAAGAATCAGTATAAATCAAAATGGAAGAATATTTCCATTAATTATTAAGACATATCCAAAACTAATATTTGATAATATTGAAGTAAATCTTCCAGAAAATCTATTTCTTCAAGCTTCTAAAAAAAGTCAAAAATTAATTATTAAGTTAATTATAAAGTATCTAGCTAAATATAAGAAAATTGCAGATCTTTATTCAGGTATAGGTACTTATAGTTTTCCTTTATCAGAATATGCAAGATTAGATATGTTTGAAGGAGATGAGAAAATGGTAAATGCTGCAAATAACGCAGCAAAAAATAATAATCCTCACGCTAAATTAAGAAACCTTCATCTGAGCCCATTAACAGGCCAAGAGATTAATAATTATGATGCAGTAATAATCAATCCTCCAAGGAATGGCGCTGAAAGGCAAATAAGACAAATAGCAGCGAGTAATATAAAAAAACTTGTAATGGTTTCATGCAATCATAAAACCTTCAAAAGAGACGCAGAAATTTTAAAAAATGCTGGATTTGTTCTAGAAGAAGCAGTGCTTATTGACCAATTTTACTACACTGATCATTTCGAAATATTTACAAGCTTTAAAAACTGTTAATGAAATTCAGTTGACAAGAACTGAGATAATGGTTAATATAGGTTAACGAAATTAACGAAAGAAAGTTAAATGATTACTACAGAGAAAGAAAATTTTGATCATATAAAAAAGTTTTTTGAAAATGAAAGAACTCATATTGATGTTTTTAATAAGATAAATGATGCTTATTCAATAGCAAACTCCTCCATATTTGATTCTAATCCTTTTCAAATAAATGGAAGTATTCTTTTTACAAGCATGACGCTCTCAACAGCTGTATTTTTTCTTTATGAGAATAAAATAGAACTTGCATTAAAATTTTTTTTATATTCTGCCTCCGTTCACTTTTTAGAACATATATCTGATTTTAAAATTAATGCTCGTGACGAAAGATATTATGCTGAGAGGTTAATTAAATATAATGACTCTTTATGGAAATATACGCATAAAGAGTTAACTTTCGCAAATGAATATGCAGATATAAAATTGTCAGAAGCATATAAAGATTATTTATTAGTAGACGAATTATTTAAAGATACATACTTAAAAAATAATTTAGATTTGGATTATAGAATTAAAGCATTTGATAATGCAGTACATAGATTAAATAATACTTGGGAATTTGAGTTAGACAAAGGAGTTCCCGCTAATC
>JBKBYG010000008.1:0-57292 GCA_046313435.1 Alphaproteobacteria bacterium | reverse complement strand
CTGTTCTAAGAACTGTAGCTCTTGGGTCATAATGTTTATAAACTCTATGACCAAATCCCATCAGTCTAAAATTGTCATTCTTATCTTTTGCTCTTTCAATGAAATGAGGTATGCGCTCAGGTGATCCGATTTCTTGAAGCATTTCAATTACTGCTTCATTTGCTCCACTATGTGCAGGCCCCCATAAGGAAGCTATACCAGCACTAATACATGCAAAAGGGTTAGCACCGGTAGATCCTGCTAGTCTTACAGTCGAAGTTGATGCATTTTGTTCATGATCCGCATGGAGTAAGAATATCTTATCCATAGCTTTTGCAAGAACTGGATTTACTTTATATTCTTCACTTGGAGTTGCAAACATCATATGTAAGAAATTTTCAGCATAGCTTAAACTATTTTTAGGATAGACAAATGGTTGTCCTATCGAATATTTATAAGCCATTGCCGCAAGCGTTGGCATTTTAGCAATTAATCTTGATGCAGAAATTTTACGTTGCGCTGGATCATAAATATCTAAACTATCATGATAAAATGCTGAAAGAGAAGCTACAGCTCCAACCATTATTGCCATTGGATGTGAACGACGCTGAAAACCTCTCAGTAAGAAATTTAGTTGTTCATGCACAAGTGAATGGTGTTTTATATCATATATAAATTCTTCTTTTTGTTTCTTATTAGGAAGCTCTCCTTCTAAAAGTAGATAAGCTACTTCCATATAATCACTATGTTCTGCAAGTTGCTCTATTGGATAGCCTCTATGTCTTAATATACCATTATCGCCATCAATATATGTTATTTTAGATTCACATGCAGCTGTAGACATGAAACCTGGATCATATGTGAATATATCATGCTCATTATATAATTTTGTTACATCTACTACTTTAGGATCTTCAGTTCCTGATCTGACTTGCAGCTCAATTATTTTGTCCTCAATTTTTAACTTCACTACAGGATTTTTATTATCCTCTTTACTCATTTAAAACTCCTAGATTATTAATTTATTATATAATTTATCACAAAAGCAGTTAAATTTTAATTAATTATAAAATATTATTTTTTTGCAAATATTGTTTAATTTTTAGTAAATCTAGCCAAGCCAATTTTTTTTGTGAAGGCTGTCTAAGTAAATAAGAGGGATGAAATATAACTGCAGTTGGAATAGGATTTTCTGAATATGAATTTTGATAATCATAAAATTTATTTCTAATTTTAGACATTGCTTCATTCATTCCAAGAATTGCACTGACTGAAGTTGAACCTGCAAGTATAATAAATTTCGGTTGAAACAAGGCAATATGACGCTCAACCCAAGGTAAGCAAGTTGCAATTTCATTAGGAGTAGGCTTGCGATTGCCTGGAGGACGCCAAAAAATTGCATTTGTTACATATAAATTATCCTTTCTGTTTAGGCCAATAAAAGATAACATATTGTCAAGTAACTTCCCACTATCACCACAAAATGGAATTCCTTGAATATCCTCATTAGCCCCAGGTGCCTCACCAATAATCATTATTTTTGCTTTAGGATTTCCATCAGAAAAAACTGTGTTTGTTGCTGTTTTTTTAAGTAAGCACCCATCAAATTTCATTAAGGCTTCTCTCAACTCATCAACCGTTTTACATTTTTCTGCGAGTTCTTTTGAATATAATACGATTTCCTTACTATTCATTGAATTACTTATTACAGACTCTTGATCAAATAAAATTTGTTCTGTAATATTTGTCTTATTTAAAGGAAGTAGTTCCTCTTTTTCAATTTTAACATTATAATCTCGTGGTTGATGATCCGTTATATCATTAACTCCCATTTTATAGTACCATTGTAAAATTTCTAATTTCTGAGTTTTTTGCATTTGATGAATGAATTTAATAGTTTAAATAGGGATAATATTTACTTTTTTCAACCTAATCAACATGATTTAGGCATTAGAATCGATAAATATTTAAGTTTTAACCTTAAAGATATAACTAGAAGTAGAATTAAGTCTTTAATTGAAAGCAATAATTTACTTAATAATGGCAAAGTGATCAATAGCTGTTCCTATATTGTTAAACAGTTTGATAATTATCAATTTACGATTCCAATTGTTAAACAAGGTGAAATGCTCCCTAATAATATTGATCTTAATATTATATACGAAGATACGGAGTTACTTGTAATTAACAAGCCCGTTGGAATGACAGTTCATCCTGGAGCAGGTAATTATAACGATACACTTGCAAACGCTTTGCTTGCATATTGTGGTGATAGTTTATCAGGCATAGGAGGAGTGCAAAGACCAGGTATAGTTCATCGCTTAGATAAAGACACTAGCGGATTAATTGTAGTTGCTAAAAATGATTATGCCCATAATTACTTAAGTAAGCAACTTGCAACTCGTAGCCTAACAAGGGTTTATTCAGCTTTAGTATGGGGTAATCTTATTCCACCTTCTGGAACTATTACAACCAATATTGCAAGAAGTAACAGAGATAGAACTAAAATGATGGTTGTGAAAACTGGTGGCAAGGAAGCTATCACTCATTATAAAACAATTCAAACATATGGTAATATTATAAGTCAAATAGAATGTAAGCTTTCAACGGGACGAACTCATCAAATTAGATTGCATTTTTCTCATTTAGGACATTCACTTTTAGGTGATCAAACCTATGGAAATTCTAAAAGAAAAATTACTCATAAATTGGCTCCTGAACTGTCTCAAGAAATCACTAAATTTAAGAGGCAAGCACTTCATGCAAAGATAATAGGTTTTATTCATCCTAAAACAGAAAAATACATGGAATTTGAAGTTGAGTTGGCAGAGGATATCAAAAATCTAATTGAACAAATAGAAAAATATTTTAACAAATAATTTCATGTTAAGTTAATATTTTAATGTTTATAATGGTAAATTATAAATATTTAAATATTATACACATGGAAAACTTTGACGCCCATCCGAAACATAACTTTTTTACTAATTTAGCCCTTAAAGAAAATGTAAATTTTTTTATTAACGATAATTTGAATGGTCTAAAAACAAAACTTAGCTCAGAAAATTATCTATTAAATGGTAATGAAATTTCCTACATAAATCTTTCCTCTCTTATGATTAATTTAACTCAATCCGTGAATTTGAATTCAAAAAACATAACTAGGTGGTTAATTAGTAAATTTATTGATAACAAAAATGAAATTAAATATAGCTCAAGTGCACTATCTCAAGCATTTAAGAATGATTTTATAATTGCTTTTTCAAAAGCTATAAAAACTGGCAGTATTAGCCTTATAAAGATTTTAACAGATGAAAATTTTACAAATACTTTTCCCGAGATTTTTAATTCTTCAGGGATAATTTTATACTCTCAAGCAATTATCCAATCTCTTGAAAAAAATATTAATAATTCCGCACTATATCTATTGCTTACCTATCCCGATATATTTAAAAACATTATATGTCAAAATCGTCTTAAAGAAGCAGAAACTTTAACAAAATTGAGATTTTTATCTAAGACAGGATTTCAAAAAGATATACAAGACATATTTGATCGTAATGAATTAAACATTATGGAGTCTGTATCAAGACTTCATGAAAAAGCGGCTTACATATTACAGCTTAATGAGGCAGTTAAAAATAAAGACATAAAAAATATTGATAATTTTTTAGGTCAGATCAAAGATTATAATTTACTTCCAGCCGACATGGATAAGATATTGCAAATAAATGACGATGATTCTTTTACTTCAAAAGAAATTATAAGAAGAATTCAAAAAAATTTAGCATTAAAAGAGTTATACTAATAAATATATAAAAAGTTTAAAGTTCTTATAGTTTTAAGGTAAAATAGATTCAAAAATACGTTTGGGTAGAAAAATTAAAATGGATGAATTAATAAAAGAGGAAATAGCTGGTTTTCCAAATCAAGCTATTATACAGGCGATAATTGATAAGGGTAAAATTGGTAAAGTAGTTAATTTATCATCAGATTCTATAGTAATAATTGAAAATTGTTCCGATCCATTTACTTTTGTAGCAGGTTCTTTAAATGATATTGCATTAAAAAAGCTTGCTCAGATACTTAAAGAATATGAAAGTCCTATGATTTATTGCAATCCAATATATCATCCTTACTTACTTAAGAGCGGGTATGACTACCATCTGCGAGCTGAACTAGGTTTAGACAGATTTAAACCAATTGAATACGGAAATGCAAAAATACATAGAATTGATAGCATAGAAAAAGCAAAATTTTATAATTTAAAAGAACATTTTTCAAAATATAGTTTTGGATATATTATTGCTGATAATAACCAAATTACAAGTGAAGCATATGTGACCATTGGAAGAGACTGGGGTGAATTAAGTATATATACTCATGCAGATTTCAGGCAAAGAAATTATGCAAAAAAAATATTATCCTGCTTAATTCAAGAATGTATAAATAAAAAAATTATTCCTATTTGGAGTTGCCAGGTTGATAATAAAGCATCTTTATATACTGCCCTTTCTCTAGGATTTAATATTAAAAATTATTATACTTTTTTAGTTCCCGAATGGGGAAATGTATTATGTCCAAATTTAGCCACTTGGATAAGAACTAATAATTATCCTTAGATATAAATCATTAAATTATACTATTTATACTTTAAAACTATTAATTAAACTTTGATTTTAGATTTTTATTTTATATTAATTAAAATCAAATAAGTCTCCGCCTAAACTAGGGGATTTACATTTAGTAGTAGAAGGGTATGAAATAGGCAAATTTTTTAAACTTCGAACTGCTAAATAAGCAAATATTTCTGCCTCCATATATTCACTGTCCCAACCAATTTCATCAGCCTTTGCAATTTGATAATCTTCACCTAATTTTTCATGCAAATATTTTTTCAACATCTTAGTAATAACTGGGTTATTCCATCCACCTCCAGCTAAAATCCACTTCTTTGGAATTGATTTTTGAATAAGTTTTAAACTATCTATAATAGTATAAGCAGTAAAGGCTTCAAGAGTCGCACATGCATCTTGAAATTCTAAATTATTTATTATTTTTAATAAACTGCAATCTCCTGAATCTAAAGATTTAGGTGGCAATTGATTAAAATAATTTATTCCATCCTTTACTATAGAATTTTGATGAAATTCTTTCAAAATACTTTCATCAACTTTACCTTGCATTCCATACTTTCCATCTTTATCCATAAATTCTTTATTTTCAGTGAAAATTCTTATATATTTATCAACAAGTACATTTCCAGGACCTGTATCAAATCCAATTACCTCATCAATATCCGCACCGCTTATTAAAGTTAGGTTAGCAATACCGCCACAATTTAAAACAATTAAAGGATAATTACTATCTCTAACTGCTAACGCTTGATGATAAAGAGGCGCAAGAGGCGCACCCTGACCACCATTTTTAATATCATTAATACGGAAATTATTTACAACTTTGATTTTGAGATTATTCGCAAGCTTTTGACCATCTCCTACTTGTATAGTAATCTTTTCTGAAGGGCTATGGTATAGCGCTTGACCATGATAGCCTATAACATCAATTTCAAAAGAATCAAAATTCAAGTTTTCAATTAAATTTATAGTAACTTTTTCATGTAAAAATGTTGAATGCTCTGCAATATCTTTAAAATTTATTTGACAATTTTCTGTTTTGTATAAGTAACGGGATAATTTTTGAATTATTTCAGATGATGTTTCGTAAGTGATCTTTAAATATTCTTCTAAGTATTTATTATAATGCAGTTCAGCCAATTTTAAATTACCTTTCTCTTGCCTTACAGCATACTCAATGCTTTTTAGTAAAATCTTAAATTCCGGCTCATATTTAATTGATAATTTACCTATCTGTTTTATATGATGATATCCATCAGTTTCAAGTAAAACAGCATCAATTCCATCCATTGATGTCCCACTCATTAAACCTATAGATCTAAAAACATTCATATTATACTTGCTTGCCCTGAATTTTGCCAATCATCTAAAAATTTTTTTAAACCAATCTCAGTTAATGGATGCTTTATAAGATCCTTCATTAAGTTAGTTGGTACAGTTACAATATGAGCTCCAAGTTTTGCTGCTTCTGTAATATGGTTAGGACTGCGAACAGATGCAACTAAAATTTCCGTTTTAATTGAATCATATTGTTTGTATATTTTACAAATATCCTCAATTAGATTCATTCCGTTTTTTCCAATGTCATCAAGTCTTCCTACAAATGGTGAAATATATGTTGCTCCCGCTTTTGCAGCAAGCAATGCTTGATTAGCAGAAAAACATAAAGTGATATTAGTTTTAATATTTCGTTTTGATAAATAATTGCATGTTTCAAGCCCATTCCACGTTAAAGGTATTTTAATAACTATATTAGAAGCTATATCACTTAAAAATAATGCCTCTTCAATCATTTTGCTCGTTTCCGTTGCAATTACTTCTGCACTAACTGGGCCATCTATTAGGCTAGCAATTTCTTTTATGGTTTCTAAGAAATTAACATTAGATTTAGCTATCAAACTTGGATTTGTAGTTATACCATCTACTATTCCATATTTGATTAAAGACTTTATTTCTTCAATATTCACACTATCGACAAAAAATTTCATTTTTTACCTTAAATTTAAAACTATATAAAAATAATATTAATTTTATACTTAAATTACAAGCCTTTATTAGAAATGTAAATTTAATTAATTTATTTATTGACACAGAAATTATTATAAATTAACATAAATTAATATATTTAAATGTTAAGAGTATTTATGCCCAAAAATTATAAGAAAAGATTCGACAATAATGATTTTATTCCCCCCCGTTCACAAAGCGAAGAAGACATATTTAATAACCAGGAGCTTTTTGAATTTTCATCAGGCAAAGCTGATGACTATAAAACACCATTTTTTGACAGGAGCAACATTCCAACACAGTCTGATTCTAAAAGAAAAAGCAAACCTAGTCCTGTAAATAGAAAAAAATCATTTGATAAAATCGCACACGACATATTATCCTGTTCAACTGTAATTTATGGCTCTGAAGAAGATACTTTATTCAGCGTAAAATTACCTAATGGTGAAGATTTATGGAATGTATTCATTGATGCAATTTTTGATGAAGAAAATTACAAAATTGGAAGCCTAGGCTTAGGTAATAATCCATCAATAAATGATCATACTTCTGTAAATTATCAATTTAATACAATTTACGGTAGAAGGGGCTATGCGCATATTGCAATAGCTACTTGTTATAATGTTAAGCATTTAGGTGAAGTTTTAGACATACTTATCAATCTTGGAATAAATTTAAACGTCGCTGCAGATTCTGACACTGGCAAAACTTGTATTGATATTGCTAAAGAAAGAGGCCCAGAATTTGTTGTGCTTGTTCAAGAATTATTAGAAACAGAAAATCATGCCTCTTTAAAATCTTCTCTATCTGACTCACCAAATTATAGAAAAAATATTTATAATGGTGAACATAACACTAATCTTAGAAGCAGATAAACTAAACTATTAATTAAGAGATAATTTAATTATAAAATTTTATTATCTCTTAATTAATATATTTTGATTTACCGACTAAGTTCGAGTTTAGGAACTTTAACCATACTTTCCTCTGGCTCATTTTCAAACTTTTCTGCACAATTTTTAGTTCCTCTAATTTCATATGGGGCAGACTTAAAGTCAACAAGAGCAAACTCCTCTATTTTTCTTTGAAAAAATTCTCTAAAATCTTCTTTAGCCCTTAAAATTTCTTTTTTCCTTTGATCTAAAGTTTTTGATTTTGGGTTATACTCCATTTCAGCACTTAGATAATCCATTTTCAAATATTGCTCTAATCTAATTTTCAATTTTCTAGAAATAGCAATTCGTTCTTCCCCTGTAAAAATATAGGATAAATTTTCCAAATTATCAAAAATAGTTTTATGTCCTTTGAAATATCCATCTAGATCAGCCTGTAAAGAAATACTCCTTGATCTATTTAATTCTTTATTCAAAAAAGATTTTAGGACGTCTGAATTATATTCTTGAGTCTCATATTTCAATTTTTGCTCAGCTTTAGAATTAAAATATTCTCCAAGAAAGCCCGCAGCCCTAAGATTATTCTTTTGAACTGCTTGAATCAGCCAATCTCTTGCACAATTATAATTTTTATCTGTTCCATATCCAAAACAGTAAATCTGACCTAAATAAAACTCTTCTAAACCGTTTGATGTATTATATTTTTTACTAATTAAAAAATACTCTTGAGCTTTATCATATTGTTCATTTACAAAATATACTAAACCTTGCAAACAATATATGTTATCTGTATAAGATTGTGGCGGATCCATAAAATTTTTGCATCTAATTAATGGTTTTAAAATTTTGTCACAATTGATAAAAAATTCTTCCTTTTGTTTAATTCTAAATTTGCCTAAAATATGGTTTTCGTATGTAATACAATTGTATAAATCAATAATCATATTTATCGCCTCTGCAATATTCTTATTAATTTGTATTGATTTCACGCTAGATTTAATCTGATCCACTTTATTTTTCATACTAACACTCATTTAAGTTTCAAATTTTTAAAACATACAAAAACCTAGTAGAATATTAAACTTAATTATTAGTTTAATATTCTAAAAAATACATTACTTAAACTTTTTGTAACTTTAAATAAATTAATCATTAAATTTATTTTAAATATTTTAATTTCACCTCTTGATTGTTTAAAGTTTATATATTAGAATTCTTTTTAAAGCAAATTCACTTAATTTAATTACATTGTGACTTGTTGCTTACCTATTTTAATAGGCTTCGCTCCTTGTACTTTGTACATATTTAAACTCAATTTGCTATATTTGATCACAATTTAACTTTTAATTCAAATTTTTATAAAATTTGAAGGAGTATAAGATGAGCAATCAACTTTCTTTAGCACCAGCAATTTCAGGCGAAGCTGGATTCATTCGTTATTTACAAGAAATTAGGAAATTTCCATCCCTTGAAGCGGATGAGGAGTATAATTTAGCTAAAAAATTCATCGATCATGAAGATATAAAAGCAGCTCATAAGCTTGTTACTAGCCATCTAAAATTAGTAGCAAAGATTGCACTAGGATTCAAGGGTTATGGTCTTCCGCTAATTGAATTAGTTTCAGAAGGAAATATTGGTTTAATGCAGGCCGTTAAAAAATTCAAACCAGAGTTAGGATTTAGACTTTCAACTTATGCAGTATGGTGGATTAAAGCTTATATTCAAGAATATATTTTAAAATCTTGGTCACAAGTAAAATTAGGTACAACTGCAGCTCAAAAAACTCTTTTCTTTAATTTAGGCAAAATTAAGAAAAAACTTTTAAACGTTGAATCCCGCAATTTAGATAAGAATGATATACATACTATTGCTTTAGCTTTAAACGTATCTGGTAAAGATGTTGAAGAAATGAATAATAGGATGAATAGGGATGTATCCTTGAACAGTCCGAAAAGCAAAGAAAGTAATGAAGAATTAGTTGATTTTATTGTTTCACCGTATAATCATGAGGATACTTTAGCTTCAAGTCAAGATTTTAATAGAAAAAGACAATTAGTTAAAGCTGCAATGAACTCTGCTTTGGATGAGCGCCAAAGAGATATAATAGTTCAAAGAATGTTAAAGGAAGAACCTGCAACACTTGAAGATCTTAGTCAAAAATATGGCGTTTCACGTGAACGTATTAGGCAGATTGAAATGAAAGCATTAGAAAAACTTCAACAAGCTGTACAAGCAAATGATAGTGAATCCTCAAGCTACAATTCGGCTAATGGTTAATAATATTTGGTTTTATAGTTCATGGTCTTTGTACAAAAAAGAAGTAAAGAGATTCATTAAAGTATATAACCAAACATTAATTGCTCCTGTAATAATTTCACTTATTTATCTTGCAATATTCTATTTAGCTGCAGGTCAACATGTTGGATATATAAAAGGCATTAAATTCTCTGAATTTATTGCTGCAGGATTAATAATAATGTCCGCCCTACAAAATGCTTTTTCAAATACTTCAAGCAGCATAATTATGGGCAAAATTTCAGGAACTATTATTGATTACTTGATTCCACCATTTTCGAGCTTAGGACTTTGTTTAGCTTTAGCTTTCAGTGGAGCAACAAGAGGAATATTTGTTGGAATATTAGTAGCATTTACACTGAATTTTTTTATTCCTATACAAGTATACTCTTTATCATACTGCATATTTTATTTAATAGCTGGGTCATTAATGCTCTCTTTGCTTGGAATAATCACAAGCATTATTTCTGAAAATTTTGAACAAATGTCAGCTGTTACAACTTATATAATCACACCATTTTCATTTTTATCAGGTACATTTTATTCTACTGATAGTCTTCCTATTTGGGCTAATTATGTAAATAACTTCAACCCTTTCTTTTACATTATAGATGGATTTAGGTATGGATTAATAGGCATCAATGATAGCTCACTTCAATTAGGAACATTAGTAACAACTATATTTACGATATCCTTATTTTCAACTGTATATATTATACTGAACAAAGGATGGAATATTAGAAGCTGAAATGAATTTTACCACTTTGTAGTTTTGGATCTCAACTTTTATCTCATATGCTTAATGATCTTCCTAGACAAATTCTTAGACTAACATCAAACTAAGCGATTTCTCAGAGTAAAGCTGTAATCAGACATTGTTGCGTAACAAAATGTCTAATGAAGATTTTAATTCAAAAAGATCCTGAAACAAGTTCAGGATGACCGCAGGCTTTGAGATTAGGCTCATGGTGAAATATTTTAATTATATATAGTTAATACTAATTTCCCTGTATTATTACAATGAATTAGGCAGATATATTGATCTATGTAACAATATCAATGAGCTCCTAACTCCGTGGCAATCTCATGAAAAATTTTTGTCCGGTACTGTACCTATTAAATGTTACCTAAAAGCCTTCTCTTTATATTCGGTAAATAACTTTCTAAAACCCTCTCCTCTTGCTTCAAAACTTTGCCATTGATCCCAGGAAGCACAAGCAGGCGATAATAAAATATTAGCTGTATTATTATCTTTTTCAGCTAAGGACACTGCATCCTTAAATGCTTGTTCCAGATTTCCAGATTTGGTAAATTGAACGCTTCCATCTAATGTTTTTGCAAATTCATCTTGCGCTTGCCCAATTAAAAAAGCATGTTTAATTTTAGTAAAATATTTTTTTAAATCCGATATCCCACCTTCCTTGGATAACCCCCCTATAATCCAGTAAATATTATCGTAAGTAAGCAACGCTTTTTCAGCAGCATCAGCATTAGTTGCCTTACTATCATTGATAAATCTCATATTGTTTATTTCTCCAAGAAATTCCATGCGATGTGCAAGACCCCTAAAGCTATTTATACCAGAGATAATTGAATTTGGGTCTTGAATATAGTTCAAGCAAGCAGCATATGCTGCAGCGATATTTTCTTTATTATGTTTTCCCGCTAAATTCTTTGTATTATCAATTTTATAGATTACTGGTTCGGATTTATTTAGGTCAGTAAAATCATATAGATCATTTTCTATTACTGTAACTCCACCCTTTATAATTTGGTCTGTTGAGATAGGAATAATTACCGCATCTGTAGATTCTTTGATCTCATTAAATACTTTAAAAGTAATATCATTATCTATACTTATAATAATAGAATCACCTTCCTGGTGGTTTGCAAATATTTTCATCTTTGCCTTAGTATAATTTTCAATATTATTATGATATTCTAAATGATCCGGTGTAATGTTTAGTAATATTGCAGTATTAAAACGCACTTCTTTTAACATATCAAGCTGATATGATGAGACTTCTAAGATATATGCTGCATCGTTAGATAATGGTTCGAGTTCAAGTACAGGTATTCCAATGTTCCCACCTATTTCACATTTATATGAATTCTGTTTGAAAATATGACCAATTAAACTTGTTGTCGTAGATTTACCGTTAGTACCAGTAATACCAATATATTTACAATCAAAGCATGTTTGATAAAGCAATTCAACATCACTAATAATTGGACAATTTATTGAATTTGCAAATTTTACTATTGGATGCGGCTCAGGATATTCTAAAGGAATGCCCGGAGTTAAAAGCAAGATATCAATTTTTTTCCAATTTTCGGAAGAAAGGTCAGTTAATATTTTGTCAAAATTCTGGATTATATTTTCAGAAATTATATTGTTTAACCAATTTGCCCTCTTAATAGGATCATCATCCCATGCTATCACCTGAGCGCCGCCTGCAATTAAAGATCGGATTGCTGCAGCTCCTGTTTTTCCTAATCCATAAACACTTACTCTTTTATTCTGGTATTTTGTAACTTCTATCATTTTAACCTAGATTTAAACATATAAAATAGTTTATATTATAATTCAGTTATGCGTATAGTCAATTAATTTGGAAAAATCTTAACAAAGTAATATGGTTGAATGGAAGGTAACTAATAAGTTAGTTGAATATCAAGAGGCAATCAATTTCATGGAAAATAAGGTTGAATCAATATTTAACGATAATTCTCCTGAACTAGTATGGCTACTAGAACATGAGCATTTATACAGTGCTGGGACTTCTGCAAAAGATAATGAACTTATTAGAAATAACAATTTTCCTGTGTACAAAACTGGCCGCGGTGGGAAATATACTTATCATGGACCAGGACAAAGAATAGGTTATGTAATGTTAAATCTTAAAAAAAGATATTACCCTAATTCACCAGATTTAAAATTATATATTTGGCATTTAGAAGAATGGTTGATAAAGAGTTTAGATATAATCGGCATAAAAGGTGAGCGAAGAAAGGATAGGATTGGAATATGGGTTGCTACAAAATTCGGAGAAAAAAAAATAGCTGCAATTGGAGTAAGAGTTAGAAAATGGATTACATATCACGGGTTTGCCCTAAATATAAATCCTAATTTAGATCATTTTAATCATATTATTCCTTGTGGAATTAGTGAGTATGGAGTTACTTCTATTGAGCAATTAGGATATAACATAGCTGTACAAAAAATTGATGAAATATTGAAGAAAAAATTTTTAGAAATTTTCAAATGAAAAAATTATTTTTTAAATTAGTTGTTATTTTTACAATATATTTATGTGGTCTTAGTTATTTTATTTTTTTAATTTATTCTGAGAAGAACCGCAAATATTCTACTTCTGTTCAAACTGATGCAATAGTAGTTTTAACCGGTGGCACAGGAAGGATTCAGAAAGCGATTGAGCTATTAGCTAACGGCCAAGCAAAAAAATTACTAATATCCGGAGTAGGACATAATACTAATCTCAAAGACATTGAATATATTAATGAAGAATTTCCAATAAATTTTGTTCAAAATTTGAAGGATAGAATCACATTAGATTATCAAGCAAATAATACTAAAGGTAATGCCAAAGAAACAAGTACTTGGCTAAAAAACCATAATCTTAAAAACATATTTTTAGTTACTTCAGATTACCATATGCCTAGAAGCAAATTAGAATTTAAATTAATTATGCCTGAAATCAAAATTTTGCCAATTGCTGTATCAGTTGATGATTCAACATTGAAAAGTAAATTGAATTTATACAATAAAATTTTTATAGAATATAATAAGTATTTGATTACAAAATTTAATAGCAAATTTGACAAAAAAAAGTTATAGTGCTTTTATAACATATTGGTATAAAAGATTTTATTGAAGTAAATATAGAGGAAAATGCGGGTAAATTTATGTCAGACGATATAATTCAAAATGATGATTTTCAAGAAGAAAAAGCTGAAAACCCTAATAGAAGAGAGTTTATTATCCTTACAGCAAGCGCTATGACTGTAGTTGGTGCTGGTGCATTTTTATGGCCCTTAGTAGATTCACTTAACCCTGCAGCAGATGTACTTGCACTTGGGACAGTAGAAGTTGATTTAGCTCCAATAAAGCCTGGGCAAAGTGTAACTGTAATGTGGCAAGGAAAGCCTGTTTTTATTCGCAACCGCACTGATGCAGAAATTCAAGCAGCCAAAGAAACTCCTTTAAATGAACTAAAGCATCCTGAGAGTGATGAAAATCGTACCAAACCAGGACATGAACATTGGTTAGTAATGGTGGGTATATGCACCCATTTAGGATGCATTCCTCTTGGACAACAAGGTGATTATAATGGTTGGTTTTGCCCATGTCATGGATCACAATATGATACTGCAGGAAGAATTAGAAAAGGTCCTGCTCCAACAAATTTAGCGATACCTAAATATGAATTCTTAACAGATACTAAAATTAAAATTGGTTAAAAGCTAAGAGAGGTTTAATATGAGTAAAAGTAAAATTGATAATATCAAAGAGTGGATAGATTATAGATTACCTGTTTTTTCGTTCCTCAAACATACTGCAGAATATCGTGCACCTAAGAATCTAAGCTATGCCTGGAATTTTGGATCGCTTGCAGGATTAGCTTTAATGATTCAAATAATTACTGGTATATTTCTAGCAATGCATTATACACCTCAAGCGGATTTAGCTTTTGATAGTGTTGAAAATATTATGCGTAATGTAAATTATGGATGGTTAATAAGATATATACATGCTGTTGGAGCATCTATGTTTTTTATTGTTGTATATGCTCATATATCTAGAGGACTTTATTACGGCTCATATAAATCCCCTAGGGAGTTGCTTTGGTTTTTAGGAATCTTCATTTTTGTAGCTATGATGGCCACTGCATTTATGGGTTATGTTTTACCTTGGGGACAAATGAGTTTTTGGGGCGCAACAGTAATTACTAGTCTTTTTTCTGCAATACCAGTTGTTGGCGATGCTCTTAAAACTTGGTTATGGGGCGGCTTTGCAGTTGGCAATGCAACACTTAATCGCTTTTTTGCATTACATTATTTATTACCATTTGTTATTGTAGCTATATCAATGCTTCATGTAATAGCACTTCATCAACATGGATCAAATAATCCTTCTGGGGTTGAAGTAAAAACCGAAAAAGACACTATACCTTTTCACCCTTATTATACTGTAAAAGATTTTGTTGGATTTGGAGTATTCTTTTTGATTTTTGCATATATGGTATTTTTTATGCCAAATACTCTTGGTCATCCTGATAATTATATCCCAGCTAATCCTATGGTTACGCCTCCCCATATTGTACCAGAATGGTATTTCCTACCTTTTTACGCAATACTTCGTGCAATACCTAATAAGTTGCTAGGAGTCCTTGCGATGTTTGGTGCAATTGCAATTTTATTTTTTTTACCATGGCTTGATAGCTCGAAAGTTAAAAGTGGCAGCTATAGACCTTGGTTTAAAAAATTATACTGGGTATTTATTGCAGACTGCTTTTTACTTGGTTATGTTGGCGCCAACCAACCAGAAGGTATAAATGTATTACTTGGAGTAGTTGGAACATTATATTATTTTGCTCATTTTTTAGTAATATTACCTTTACTTGGAAAATACGAAAAGCCTCTTGCTTTACCTGAGTCAATTAATGACCATTTTAATAAACATCACCGTGAACATGATAATATATAGTTATTAATATGAAAAAAATTATATTTGCTACTTTTATTCTATTCCTATGCGTAGAGTCATCTTTTTCCAATGAACATGTAAAACATCCATTAGAAAAAAAATGGAAATTTGACGGCATTTTTGGCACAATTGATAGGGCAGCTGCTCAAAGAGGATACCAAGTTTACAAAGAAGTTTGTGCAGCTTGCCACTCAATGAAACTTGTTGCTTACAGAAATCTAGCTACTCCAAAAGGCAAATCAGAGGGAATAGGCTTTAGTGAAGCTGAAGTAAAAACCTTAGCTAGAGAATACAAAGTTAAAGATATAAATGATGATGGTGAAGAAATTGAACGTAATGCCTTACCTTCCGATCGTTTTGTTAGCCCTTACGCAAATGAAAAAGCAGCAAGAGCTGCAAATAATGGTGCTTATCCTCCTGATTTATCTTTAATAATTAAAGCTCGTGAAAATGGCGCTAATTATGTTTATTCTCTCCTTACTGGTTATGGTCAAACTCCTCCTGAGGGCTTAAAAGTTCCTGCAACCCAACATTATAATCCATACTACCCTGGAGGCCTTATATCAATGCCACCCCCTCTTAGTGAAGGGCTTGTGCAATATAGTGATGGCACCTCTGCTACAGTAGATCAAATGTCCTATGATGTTGTGAATTTTTTACATTGGGCAGCAGAGCCGGAAATGGAAGCTAGAAAGAAAATGGGCATAAAAACAACTTTATTTTTAACAATATTTACAATAGTATTTTATTTAGCAAAAAAAACTATATGGGCTCGTTTGAAATAATCTTAACTCATTTAAAAATATGGCTTGGTCGGAAATTCTTATAATTTTATTTGTTGCTTTAATCCTTATTAACCCTAAGGATTTACCTAAGATTATTCGCGCATATAGAAAATTCAAACAAAAGCTTATACAGATAAAAAACGATGTTTCTTCAATAATTACTTTAACAGCGCATAATCAAGAAATAATGGAACTTGAAAAATTGCTTAAATCAAAGAAAGTTATTGAAGAAAAAGACTTGAAGATGATTTATGATATAATTGATGATAAAGATAGCTTAGATAATATTATGCCTGATATTAATGATCAAGAAACCAAAAACACTATTCATTAATTGCTATAAGCATATTATTTTTATTAATTCTTATTTTAATAATGTCTAGCTTATAAAGAAAAAATAGAAAGATTGCAATACCCTAATCTGTACTGCAATCTGAAAAATATGAATTTATCTTGTAATAGCTGTATGATGGGCGTCTAAAACTCTTGAATCTTTTGATAAAATTTTAATTAATTGCTTTTCTTCATTTGATATATTATCACGTTTGATCTGAAGCCTTTCTCTACCTGTGTTATTAGCAATTATTGTAACCATAGAGAGATTATATATATCTCTTCCATTAAGATATTTTGCAAGGTTTGGTCCAACTTCCTTTAGTGTACATACTGAATTTTCTAATTTTGAACAAAATCCAGTAGCTACTCCTTCATTAAAAACACTTTTTAAACTTAACACATGCTCATTTTCCAAAGCTTGCTTTAAAATTTCATATTTGTTATTGAAAGATAATATATTACTATATTTTAATGGGAGATATTCTGTATCTGTATTCAAAATTGTGCGTCCTATATAGTTAGGATTTTTTATCTCGCTAAGTGGACAATACCGAGTATAAAAAGATAGGCCTAAAATTCTTGCTAGTTCATTAATTTTTGATTTTTTATTCTCATCTTTAAGGTTATGTGTTTCATGCTTTATATATGTTTCTAATGTTTTTTCATGATTTTCACCTTTAGCTAAACTTGCACTTTTTCTAGTGTGTTCAAATTTCCATTCTAAAACTACTTCAATAAAATGCTTTAAATTCTCTTCAGCTTTTTTTATATCACTTTCATCCGGGGTTGCCTGATCGATATTTTCTGCCTTCATTATATTACTCCATTTACTATATTGTTAAATTATATTTAATAACATTGTTAATATGCTTTGTAAATAACATTTAACTAATTATAATATTTAGAAATTTAAGTAATCAGCTTTAATATAAAAAAATATTACGTTTAACTTTGAGCAGCTGCGGGCTCAGGATTATACTCAAATGTTATTGTTACAGTTGTTCCAAATCCTAATTCACTTTGAATGTTGAATGTCCCTTTCATTAGCTCAACAAGCTTTTTTGTAAGAGGCAGCCCTAAACCAGTACCTTCATATTTGCGACTAAGTTTATTATCAACTTGACCAAAAGTAGCCATAGCCTTAGGTATGTCTTTTTCTGCCATACCAATTCCAGTATCTTTTATACGTATAAATAGTTGCTTTTTTTCTATTTCTACCCCTGCAGATAACGTTACGCTTCCACCTTCAGGAGTAAATTTTACAGCATTAGATAAAATATTTAATAAAACCTGCTTAATTCTTTTTGGGTCAGCCACGAGTACTATATGTTCTTTAGGAAAATCTTCAATGAGCTTAACTTTTGCTTCTTCAGCTCTTGGTTGAACGAATCTCATGCTCATGATCATAGTTTTTGTTAGATCAACCTCTACTGCATCAACTTCCAATTTTTCTGCTTCAGCTTTAGAATAATCTAAAATATCATTTATTAAACTAAGCAAATGTGTACCAGAATTATTTATATCATTAATATAATCTTTATACTGAGGAACACCTATTGCTCCCATCGCTTCAGTTTTAATAATTTCTGAAAATCCAATTATTGCATTAAGTGGGGTTCTAAGTTCATGACTTACATTCGCAAGGAATTTAGATTTCTCATTGCTTTCTTGCTCTGCTTTAATTTTAGCTTCAGTAAGTTCAAGATTTTGGTCGTGCTGCGCTTCAATTAGTTTTTGTACTTTAGTACCAATTATATTCAGTACAATATATAAAATTATTGGCGGGAATATTGCTAGTAGAGTTATAATTACACAGAAAATACTTGCACTATTCCAAATTTCATTAATATCAATATAACATTCGATGATTAAATCAATAGTGGGTAAATCTTGAACGCTAATTGGAGCAAATATCTGTAATACAGGGCTTTTTTTAACCTCATTATTTATTCTATATGCTGCATTAGAAATAATATTACTATATATAATATTTTCTTTATTTACATCTTTTAGCGTTAGATCTGAAGAAAAAAATAAGTTATTTATTTTTAAAATTAATGATTCTGCGTATGATAAAGACTTAGTTTTAGTATTTAGGTTTATTACATCATAGTCATTATTAGTAATAATTTTTTCACCTTTCTTATTATAAATACTAAATTTGATCATTGATAAATTCATAGTGTTATCAATAATTGATTTAGCAAATTTTATAAACTCTGGATCATTTTTTAAATCAACTAGAGTATTCGAATTAACTTTATTAACAATATCTTTATATGGTTTTAAAATTGAATTTTTTGTAACTTCTATAAAATTTTTATTGAGATCATTTTCTAATATCTTAACGGTATGCTTAATCGAAGAAACGCGAAAATAAGTTATGTAACTGATAATAGTTGTTAAAAATAAAATAATGACTATTTTAAAAATATTTTTAATTGAGTCAAACATATGTTTACAAAGCCGTTGATATAATTAATATTACAAAATTCATATAATCATCTATATATCACTATATAATTAATTTTTGTTTAACCCATGGATACACCTAAATGACAATTTTAGTAACTGGTGCCGCAGGCTTTATCGGATTTCACTTATCCAAATTTTTATTAAATAAAAATATTTCTGTAGTAGGGATTGATAATATAAATAACTATTACGATATAAATTTAAAATTAGAAAGATTAAACCAGCTAAAGAATTTAAAAAATTTTAGTTTTTTTAAAGGGGATATTAATGATGAAAAACTTCTTGAAGAAATTAAAAAATCCTTTCCAAATATTAAAAATATTGTTCATTTAGCAGCTCAAGTTGGTGTTAGGTATTCAATTGAAAATCCTAATGCATATATTGAAAGCAATATTAATGGATACATAAAAATACTCGAATTTGCAAAATCTACACCTTCTCTTGAGCATTTAATATTTGCCAGCTCTAGCTCAGTTTATGGCGCAAATAAAACCTTACCTTTTTCCCTTGATCAAAAAATCAACTCTCCTTTATCTGTTTACGCTGCTACTAAGTCATCTGGAGAATTGATAAGTTATAGTTACAGCCATATCTATAATATACCAATTACAGCATTGAGATTTTTTACTGTTTATGGTCCTTGGGGAAGACCAGATATGGCTATGTATCTTTTTACAAAAGCTATATATGAAGGCAAACCTATTACCTTATATAATCAAGGCCAAATGCGACGTGATTTTACTTATATTGATGATATTGTTGAAGGAATTTATAATGCTACTCGAAACAAACCTTCATGTAATCCTCCTTTTAAAACATATAACTTAGGGAATAACAAAAGCGAATCACTTATTGATTTTATCAATATTATAGAAGAAAATCTTGGTAAAAAAGCAATTATTGATCATAAGGAAATGTTAAAAAGTGATATGCTTGAGACCTATGCAGATATCGAATCCAGTAAAAATGAGTTAAATTTTGAACCAAAAATTTCAATTAAAGAAGGAATTCCTTTGTTTATTGAATGGTTTAGAAAATATTACAAAATTAAATAAATTTTTATATATTTATTAATTGAAATTAACTAAAGCTTGATATATAATTAAGAAAAATTATAATTGGTAGTTAAATGAAAGTAAAATATCTTGATAACTTAAAAAGCTTAATTAATTTCATAATTGGTAATGGATATTACGCTGCAACTTTTATTACTTTTTGGTTCAGCTTGCAAATAATAGGCTTGTCCTTAAACTATATCGCATCATTTAATGCAATTAATTATGCTATTAGCGGGTTATTATACGCACCTAATTTGCTTTTATCTACAATTGCTCTTACTCCATCTTTCCTAAATAATATTCCTGTGATAGGTGATGTAGTTAATCTTCTTTCCATTACAATATCTTTAACTTTTAGTGCATTAAAAATTTTATTTAGACCCGTAATAGCTGGATTATCAACTTTTTTATTTACTTCCGAGCAACGCCCAAGCAGAATAATCACATGGATTTGTAGCAAACTTGAACCTTATAGAGATATAAGAATAATTGGCACTATCATAACTGAATTACTAGCAATAATCGATCCTTTAAAAACCGAAGGCAGATTAACAAAATTGATTAATGCTAAAATTGACCATTACAAAACTCATTCTTTAACTCCTTTCTTTGTCTCTTTGACAAGCGCTTTCACTACTTCAACAGCAGCATATTTTACTCTCAGTTTGCTTCCAGTACCAATACTGCCAGCAATTGCTCAAATAGCAATATTTAGAAAAACCTTTAATGCGCAATTTAATAATGGTTTGGGAAAGAAAATCGATCAGATTTTATCAAGATATTCTTATCTTGGCGACAAAATTTTTCCAGCTAGCATTATTGCATCAAGCCTTGCACCAATATTTGGCTCTATCCAAATTGCTGCATCGTATCCAATAGCTAGTGTGCTTAGCAAAAATATATTATTAGCCCAAAATATAACTAATGCCTATTCAGGATGGTTAACAAGTTTAATAAATATTACGAATATGGGACAAATTGCATTTAGATGGGTTGTTAGAGAAAGTGAAATTACCGATCCTAAAAACCCTGAGACTTCAAAACAAGATAGAAAACTTTCTGCAACTATATTTGAAGGTCAAATAGAAAGGTTAAAATTTGCTGTAGGTGCAACATTTGGTTCTTTATTTGGAACCTTTATCGGCATACCTTTTGCCCCTGCTTTACTTTATACAAGCTTATACACTGGAGGCGTGAATCTTGTTATTGGAGCAAGCAGTTTAATATATATGTATAAAAATGAACCTGAGGAGTTTAAAAAATATAAAAATAATGCTATAAAATTTTCTTACAATAATCTTATACCTCCGGCCATTTCAAATCTTTCAGGGCTTGGTTTTGCAATGCTTGGAGCATTTATAGGTCATAGTTTACCAATGCAATATTTATCTCCAATTCTTTCTTTATCGCCTATGTTTATCAATAATATTTCAGTATTAGCTGCTGGCGTTATAGGATTCATTAAAGGCAAAGAATTAGCTGATAATTACTGCGAGCAAAATGTGAAGCTTAAAGAGGAAGTGCCAAAAGCCACTCCTCCAATTGCCCTTGAAGAAATCGAACCTGTTCTAGAAGAGGAACCGCTACTTGATCGTAGAGGAGAAAGGCGTTTAGAAAGAGAAAGACCAGTAGTTCATACTGATTCTATAGAGAGAAGACGTTCAGTTGAATCCTCTCCAGAAATAATGTCCTAGTTACTTTTCTTTATTAAATGCAGAAGTAACAGCAAAATAGTAATAGGATATATTAATTACAAATCCAATTAAAGATTTTGCCCCTATTGAAAGATTTGGAAATGAAAGGAATATTCCAGTTTTTGTAATAATTATAGGTATGGTTGAAATTGCCCCTAACCTAAATAAAACTTTAGATGGAATACTCTTTCCTTGTAATAAACGAAACATTACAGACGCCACAAAACTATATAATAGTATTCTTATACTTTCTTTTACCAAACATATTACAATAAAAATTGGTACGAAAACTAATATCATAAAAAATATTATTTTCGATTTTATATAATTGAGAAAATTTATTACATTTTCAGGATTCACTATAATGTTTTTATTAGGCAAAAGTTTTGCTAAAGAAATCTTTTTTTTCTCTTTTCCAATAGATTTGAAATATATATAAGTCTTAGTTAACAATAAAAATGCATTACTATAATTCAGGTCATATATTTTTCCAGTTGTATCTATTATTAAAATATCCTGATTTCTATTATCTCTGATAAAATATGGCTGTGCAACCTCACTTGAAGCCAAACCATTATTTATCTTTATATCTGGAATTTGCATAATAATAGAATTAATATAAGAATCTTTCTGCTCAAAATTCAGATTATTAAAACTTAAAATATTATTCAGACTTAGAATTAAGGAATATAATAATAATGTTAAGGTAAGCCATTTTAATCCTATCGATTGCCATGAGAATGCAACTTGCCTGTAAAAGCTTTTTGAGAAAAAGGATAAATATATAATAGAAAAAAAATAAGAAATATTAGTCATAATTTTATTATTAAAAATTTGTTTGCTTCAGTAAAGGTTAAATATATAAAAAATTTAAAATAAAGAAAGCAAATTGTGAGTAGCTTAAATATATTAAATTAAGCTTTACTATTGTACTATTTCATAAAAAATATTACAAATAATTTTATAAAAAATCATAATCAAGCTGAAAATATGGAATCTATAAAAAATTACAAGAAAATGGCAAATGCTATAAGAGCGTTATCAATGGACGCTGTTGAAAATGCTAAGTCTGGCCACCCAGGTATGCCTATGGGGATGGCTGATGTTGCTACAATATTATTCGCAGAGTTTTTAAAGTTTAATCCAAAAGAACCTAATTGGTATGATAGAGATAGATTCATTCTTTCTGCCGGTCATGGATCTATGTTACTTTATTCGCTATTATATTTAACTGGATATAAAGATATAAATATAGAGGAAATTAAAAATTATAGAACATTAAAAGGTAAAACTGCTGGTCATCCAGAGTATGGTTATTTAAGCGGCATCGAAACTACTACTGGGCCACTTGGTCAGGGATTAGCAAATGCTGTTGGTATGGCAGTTGGGGAAAAAATGCTTGCTAGTAGGTATCCAGAAATTACAGATCATTATACATATGTTATTGCTGGTGATGGATGCCTTATGGAAGGTATCAGCCAAGAAGCTATTTCATTTGCTGGGCATTTAGGACTCGGTAAATTAATTATATTATTTGATGACAACAATATTTCAATTGATGGTCCTACTAATCTTACAGTTTCCGATGATCAAATTACACGTTTTCAAGCATCAAATTGGCATACACAATCTATAGACGGACATGATTTTGGCCAAATTCGAAATGCGATTCAAGCAGCAAAAGCTTCAGATAAACCATCGCTTATTGCATGTAAAACTATTATAGGATATGGCGCGGGAATAAAGGCTGGAAGTGAGAAATCTCATGGCTCTCCTCTTGGAATGGATGAGGTAAAAAAAGCAAGAGACAATCTTAATTGGCCTTATTCTCCATTTGAAGTTCCTAATGACATTATGGATAGTTGGAATAAAGTTGGTCAAAGAGGCGGAGTATTATATGATGATTGGTGTAGAAAATGGGATATGCTAGACCGTGATGAAAAGGATGAAATCACACGAATACTTAATGGTGACTTATCATTAGATTTTGCTGATGAAATAAATAAGGTTAAAGAAAAACTCACAGAAGATAAACAAACTATAGCCACGCGTAAATCTTCAGGGATTGTTCTTGAAAGATTAGTCAGAAAGCAAACTGAGATGATTGGAGGCTCTGCTGATCTAACTGGATCTAACGATACTAAAACAGCTGACTTACTTGCTATTAATAAAGATAATTTTAACGGACGTTATATTCATTATGGTGTAAGAGAACATATAATGGCTGCAATAATGAATGGCATTGCCCTTCATAAAGGATTTATCCCATACGGGGGAACATTTCTTGCATTTTCAGATTATGCAAGACCAGCAATAAGACTTTCGGCCTTAATGAAACTTCGTGTTATTTATGTAATGACGCATGATTCCATTGGTCTTGGAGAAGATGGTCCAACTCATCAACCTATTGAACATCTAGCTTCTTTGCGCTCTATACCTAATCTTTTAACTATCAGGCCTGCTGATAGTGTTGAGGTAGCGGAAGCGTGGCAAATTGCGCTCGAGCATAAATCAACTCCTTCAATAATAGCATTAAGCAGACAGGAATTACCTCTTCTTCGTAATATTCATATAAAAGAAAATCTTTCTGCTAAAGGTGCATATATAATTTCAGAATATAAAAATGATTTGAAAGTTACAATTATTGCTACAGGCTCAGAAGTTGCTATTGCTATAGAAATTCAAGAAATTTTGCATAGTAATAATATAGGTACAAGAGTTATTTCAATGCCCTGTACTGAATTATTTGACAAGCAGGATAAAGAGTATAAATCATATTTACTAGGCAATGATTCAATAAAAGTGGGCATCGAAGCCGCAAGCAGTTTTGGTTGGGAAAGATATATAGGCCAAGAAGGATTATTTTTTGGTATAGATAGTTTTGGAGCATGTGGAAGTGCCCAAGAATTGTATAAATATTTTAATATTACTCCAGAGAATATCAGTAGTAAAATTTTAGACAAATTAAATAAATAGAGAGAAGAATGATTAAAGTTGGAATTAATGGACTTGGAAGAATTGGACGCTCAGTAATAAGGGCAAAATATGAAGGTAATTTTCCTGATATTCAGATTATTGCAGCTAATGGACCTGCACAGATTGAAGATCATGCACATCTTTTAAGATATGATTCAATCCATGGGAGATTTGGTAAAAATATCCTTATCCAAGATAATAACTTAATTATAGAAGGGGATAAAATCCAAATAACACATGAGAGAGATCCTAGCTTAATTAACTGGAATGAGTTAGGTGTTGATATAGTTTTAGAATGTAGTGGTAAATTTAATAGCCGCGCAGAAGCTGCTAAGCATTTGAGTGGCGGAGCTAAGAAAATTATTGTTTCAGCCCCTTGTGACAATGCCGATAAAACTATTGTATATGGAGTAAATAATTCAGAACTGACAAATCAGGATCTAGTAATCTCTATTGGGTCTTGCACTACTAATGCTCTTGCGCCAATTGCAAAAATTTTAAATGACTCAGTTGGAATTGCACAAGGGTTTATGACTACAATTCATTCATATACTAATGATCAAAATATCATGGATGGTAGCCATAAGGATATAAGGCGCGCACGTTCTGCAGCCATCTCTATGGTTCCTACTTCGACTGGAGCTGCAAAAGCAATAGGGTTAGTTCTTCCTGAACTGAACGGCAAATTATCTGGCTCTGCTATAAGAGTCCCTACTCCCAATGTTTCTTTAATTGATTTTTGCTTTAATTCTATAGATGCTACAAGTAAAGAGGAAATCAATAAAATAATTGAAGAAGCTGCAAGCAATGAATTCAAAAATATTATTGGATTTGCTAAAGATAAATTAGTTTCAATCGACTTTAACCATACAAGTCAAAGCTCTATATTTGATCCATTTGAGACAAATGTTACAAGCGATCGATTTTGCAGAATAGTAAGCTGGTATGATAATGAATGGGGCTTTGCTAATCGTATGTTAGATATGGTAAATTTAGTTGCTAAAGGTCTATAAATGAAATTGATTACTAATGCTGATGTTAAGAATAAAACTGTTTTAGTTAGAGCTGATCTTAATGTGCCTATTGTAAATGGAAAAATTGAAGACTCAACTAGGATAAAAAAAATTATTCCAACAGTAAAATATTTAATTCAAAATAATTGTAAAATCATACTCACCTCACATTTTGGTAGGCCTAAAGGACAAAAAATTAAAGAAATGTCACTTAGACCTATTGCAGAAGAACTATCTAAAATATTAGATCAGACAATTATTTTTTCTGAGGACTGTATAGGAGATAAAGTACAAAATCAGATATCGAGTCTAAAGGAAAAAGAAATAATATTATTAGAAAATCTTCGTTTTTATAATGATGAAGAAGATAACGATAAAGAATTTGCAAAAAAATTATCTAGCCTCGCTGATATTTATGTTAATGATGCTTTTTCATGTTCACATAGAGCGCATGCTTCAATTGATGCAATTACAAATTATTTACCAAGCTACGCAGGTTTATTATTAAGCGAAGAAATATCTTCACTTGAGAAAATATTAAATAATCCAACTAAGCCTATTGCAGCTTTTGTTGGAGGTTCAAAAGTTTCAACTAAATTAGAACTTTTAAATTCTTTGGTTCAGAAAGTAGATTTAATTGCTATTGGCGGAGCTATGGCTAATAGTTTCTTAAAGGCTAAAGGTGTAAATATTGGTAATTCAGTTTGTGAAGAATCAATGCTTGATACTGCTTTATCAATCATGCTTTTAGCAGAAAAATATAATTGTGAGATTTTACTTCCTATTGACGCTGTAATTTCAAAAGATATTAAAGATGGTAAAATTCGAATTGTTGATATTAATACGGTTCCTACCGATTATTCAATATTTGATATAGGACCTAAAACTATAAATCTATTTAATGAAAGATTAGGAAACATAAAAACACTTGTATGGAACGGCCCATTAGGAGCTTTTGAATTTAAACCATTTGATCTTGGAACTTACAATATTGCTCTCACAGTTAGTTCACTTACTATTCAAGGTAAACTAGTAAGTGTTGCTGGAGGCGGGGATATAGTATCAGCACTTAATAGCTCCAGATTAATTGATAACTTCACTTATATTTCTACAGCTGGGGGCGCATTTCTTGAATGGCTTGAAGGCAAGGAATTACCTGGTATTGCTGCACTTAAAAGTGATGCAATACCAAAATGAGATGCTGAAACAAGTTCAGCATGACGATAACCTTAAGGCTTGTGGTCATGCTGAACTTGTTTCAGCATCTTTTGCAATTTCGTATTTAATTATTACATGATAATGGAAATAAATTTCGTTTCAAATTTAGATGAATATAAGAAAGCAGTAGAAGAAAGCACAAGTGATGAAATATTTCTCTCAAACTCTCCTCACTCAATATTTTATTTAGGACTTGCTTATATAGAATCGCTTGCTGATATTGGTGCTAGCATCTATCCAGATATTAAAATCATCTTTATCTGTGATTGTGCTGACGATGCTGCAATATGTTATGAAGCAATGAAAATTGGATTTAAAATTGTAAAATTCACTGGCAATGAAATTATGTTTGGTAAGCTTAAATCCATTGCCAGTAAATATGGTTGCGAAATTATCTTTGATAAGATTCAGTCTTAGAAATTGGTGCAATTCGATTTAATTCCCTACACACATCCTTAGATAATAGTTCTCTTATTGCTGATTTTGCTAAATTAGGATTTCCATAAACTTTAGTTTTACGCTCTTCTTTTTCTGAAATTAATTTTGCTTTAACAATATCTAAATCAGACGTTATCTCACTAAATATTTCTTCTTTTTGCCCAATTTTTTTAACCCAAAAATCTTTAGAAGCCTCATACAAACCTTCAGAATTAACAAATTTGCTTAGACATAGTTCTTTCAAACTTTTAGGTTGCTCAAATACCACTTCATTTGTTTTAAATGCCCATTCCAGTTGTTTACTTACAGATAAAAAGTTTTTTAAATCATCATTTTTTGTATATTCTTGTGCAATTTTAAATTCATTATTAACTATATTACTATCCATACCATTCTCGATTAGCAGCGCAATAGTAGTAAAATCGCCTCTTTCTACAGCTAAATGCAAAGGATACACACCTTTATTCTGCAATTGATTCAAATATTTGTTGGCACCGTTTTGTAAAATATAATTTACAGAATTATGTAGCTTTTTGTCTATTGCTTCTATCAAAGGTGTTTTAATCTGGTCATTTATTACTGTAAAAATATTTAAATTATAATTTTTTTCTTCACATAAAAATTTTAAAAAATCAGCTCCACGGTTTTGGAATTTAGTGAATTTGTAAATGAGCTCTGGTGCATCTTGGAATAAAGTTTTGTTTTCTTTTTCTAAGTGTTGTTCATATAAATTGATTGCAATAATAGCAAGATCTAATTCATCAGGAGTTAAGTTATCTAAAATTTTATTAAGCTTCTCTTTTGAATCAATTTCAATATTTGAGCTTGTAATTAAATTTTCTAAATATTCCCTATCTTGTTTAATTGCTGCAATTTTTCTAATTTGTTCAAATGAATTAATTTCTACTAATTGATTTTCAATCATTTCAAATTTAAGCTTTTTATTAGCAACGTTATATACTTGTTCAAGTAAATCTTGATCATATCCAAGCTTTTCTAAAAAATATGCAACCGTTACTAAATCAAATCTTCTTGCTGCTTCAAGCAAAGAATTTCTATCAATTTCAGCTTTGTTATCTATTGCTAAAATTAGTGCACCAGAATTTTTAAAACCTAATGCTAATTCTAAAATTGATTTAGGGCTAGTTTCACTATCGGGAGCGTACTTGCTCTTTGCATCAATTTCTCCATTCTTAAAGTTTTCTTGGAGCCATGGCATATTATTAGTTTGTAATGCCTCTATAATTTTTTTGCTTATAGAATAATAACTGTAATACCAGTTTTCAGTAAAAGTTTTTTTAATAGTATACATTGTTTTCTCTCTCGAATTAATTAATGTTTTCATTAAAAACAACTTATATTAAATAAATTATATTGTAAATTAAAATTAAGCAATACTGCAAATTTATTTTTAATTTAACATGTATGTAATATAATTCTAAGGATTATAGCTTAAATAATATGGCTAAGAACGATATCGATTTTTTATAATGTTAAATGTATGTTTTAGTTAAATATTATTTTTATAAATATTGTTATTCGTATTAATTAAATTATAAAAAACAAATTTGAAGGTTTTTATGAAAAGCTCATATCCAGAAGAAAAACTAACTATAATAGGTGGCGGCATAATAGGCTTTTTTCAAGCATCTTATGCTTATCAGGCCTTTGAAAAACAAGGCAAAAGAGTACGAATAACTATATATGAAAAAAATAAGTCCTTGCTAGAAACTACTGCAGCTGGGGTTGCACCTAGTCTAACAGATCTTGAAATGTCAGCAGTCCTACCAAGTGGAGATGAATTTGAAGCTGCTCTAAGAATGCCCTTTCATGAAGCTAAGGGTATTAAAATTGAAGATGTACCGGGTATTAATGATTCTTTTGCAGGGAAAATTTTTAAAGAAGCTGTAAGCAAGTCTAGTACTGATTATAAAGCATACGAAGAGTCCGCGAAATTTGTATTATCCTTAGGCAAAAAAAGTATGAAATTATGGCAAAAATTATATGATGAAGGTGATGACGAGTTAAAAGCAATCATGCGTCAGTCCAATTATAACCCATGCCGTGAAACTGAGGAATCTTCGTTACATCAAGGTTATAGAATCGATGTAATTTATAATATGAAAAAAGCAGAAGATAAAGCTAATTCTATAATACAAGCCTGTACTGAACTAGGTTACAAACATTGTAGAATTATTAGTCCAAAAGAAGCGATTAAAATTGATCCTTACTTACAAGATTTTTGTAACAAAAATTCAAAAGACGGGAAATGGAATGATGATTCTATAGCTTTATGGAGACCTGGTGGATGCATTGATGCAAGCGTGTTCTTACCTAAATTTGAAGAGTATTTATCAAGGAAACTCGGTAATTACGTTAACAACAAAGGTTATACAAAAAATTGTTTTGGCATAAAATTTGATCGAGAAGTCACCGGATTTGAATTAAAAGATAATGAAATTATTAATGTGAAGTTTACTGAGAAGCTCAAGCGCATTAATCATATTTATAAAAAATCAAATTATGCAATATCTGTTGGTGAAGCAGTAGGAAGTTTAGATAAATTTGGCTTTGCATCTCCTGCAGACGCAGGTTTTGCAGGCTCATCTCTTAGATTAAATATTGAACTACCTGCAGATAAAATTATAGAATACAGTAATTTAAACCATTGTATGGAGGTATACCAAGAAGGGATTATTCTTGCTTGGCAAGCGAAATTTATTGATGGTAAAATTTCAATTAAAGTAGCAGGAACAAAGGCATTTTATGGACATTATACTCCTCATAAAAATCATGAATTTTGCAAAAATAGAAATTTGGTTCAACTAAATATGATAAATGATATGCTGCCTGATTTAATTTCTATAGCTCTAGGCAAAGAAACAAGGGGTATAAAACTTACAGCAGAGGATTTAAATTTCTTAGAAGATCAATCTATAGCACAAAGATGGGTTGGCAGGAGATCAGTTGCTTATGACAACTCACCTACACTCGGACAAATATATTTAAAAAATGGTACACCAGTTAAAAACGGTACTGTGATTACACATGCAGGATCAGGTGGAGCATCATTTGGACCTGCTCTTGCAAAGTTTAATCAGGATATAATTAGTTCTAAAGAAAGCAGCTTTATAGAACAAATTAAGAAATTTTGTAGTTCTTATAGGGGAAGGTAAAGTTTATCTTAACTAAATTTTAATGGCTTTCTAAGATTAATATTTTGAAAAAGCTTGTTTATATTATGTTTTATGATATTTATTACTTTTTTCAAATTTTTTAACTTTAAAATAAGTCATATTAGCCATGAGCAACCTTGTTATTGTAGAATCTCCGGCAAAAGCAAAAACTATTAATAAATATTTGGGTAAGGACTATGAAGTTATAGCTTCATATGGACATATAAGAGATTTACCTTCAAAAGATGGATCAGTTAAACCAAATGAAGATTTTGCAATGACTTATGAAATTAGTGCAAAATCTGAAAAGCATGTAAAAACAATTGCTCAAGCTTTTAAAAAAGCTGACAAAATATTTCTAGCAACAGATCCTGATCGTGAAGGAGAATCTATTTCTTGGCATATCATTGAGGCAATGCGTGAGAAAAAAGCTCTTAAAAAAAACACTATAATAAAAAGAGTTGTTTTCAATGAAATTACTAAAAAAGCAGTTATCGATGCTATTAGCCATCCTGGTGAAATAAATCAAGACTTAGTTAACGCTCAACAAGCTAGAAGAGCCCTTGATTACTTATATGGGTTTACTTTATCACCTGTGCTTTGGCGTAAGCTTCCTGGCAGCAAATCAGCTGGAAGGGTCCAATCTGTAGCACTTAGAATTATATGCGAGAGAGAAGATGAAATCGAGAAATTCACTACCCAAGAATATTGGAGTATACATTTAGATTTTATTACCGAAAATAAGGAAAAATTATCTACTTACCTTACTCATTATGAAGGAAAAAAATTAGAAAAATTTGACCTTAATAATAAAGAAGCTGTTGAAAAAGTTGTAACGCATTTAGAAAAAGAAAAATACCAAGTTCAAAATATTGAAAAAAAACAAATTAGTAGAAATCCTCAACCGCCATTTATAACCTCCTCTCTTCAACAAGAAGCTTCTAGGAAATTAGGCTTTAGTGCAAAATATACGATGCAAATAGCGCAAAAACTATATGAAGGCGTAGATATTAGAGGCGAAACTATTGGTTTAATAACGTATATGCGAACAGACGGTGTACAGTTAGCAGCTGAAGCTGTTGATGCATGTAGAAAGTTTATTGAAAAAGATTTCGGATCAAAATATTTACCAAAATCGCCTCGTGTTTATAAAAGCAAAGCCAAGAATGCACAAGAGGCTCATGAAGCAATAAGACCAACTTATATTAATTATACCCCTAAAAGCATAAAATCCGAACTTGAAAGTGACCAATTTAAACTTTACGAATTAATTTGGAAAAGAACTGTTGCTTGTCAGATGGAGAATGCAATACTTGATCAAGTAACTATTTCAATTTCAGGCGATACTGCAAGCACTATGTTAAGAGCTGTTGGCTCAACACTAGCTTTTGATGGATTTTATAAATTATATAGAGAAGGTTTAGATGATTCAAAGGAAGAGGAAGATAAATTACTTCCAAAAGTAAATATAGGTGAAAACTTAACGCTTGAAGAAATAAAGCCAAATCAACATTTTACAGAGCCACCTCCAAGATACGCAGAAGCAAGTTTAGTAAAAAAGCTTGAAGAGTTGGGTATTGGCAGACCTTCAACCTACGCTTCAATCATATCAGTTTTACAAGAAAGAGAATATGTAAAACTTGATAAAAAACGTTTTATTCCAGAAGAACGAGGAAGATTAGTTACAGCATTTTTAGTTAGTTTTTTTAAACGTTATGTAGAATATGACTTTACAGCTAGCCTAGAAGATCAATTAGATCATGTATCATCTGGGGAACTAAATTGGAAAGAATTACTAAAACAATTTTGGCATGATTTTGAGATTAATGCTACTGAAACAAAAAATCTTGAACCTACAAAAGTTGTCGAAGCTATAAATATACTTCTTGAAAATCACTTTTTTCCTAAAGATGAACACGGTCATTCCGATAAGAAATGCCCTTCTTGTGACCAAGGTGAGTTAAGCATTAAGCTTGGAAAATTTGGACCTTTTGCTGCCTGTTCAAATTACCCTGATTGTAAATATACTAAGGCTTTAGGCTCTGAGGCTTCAAATTCAGAAAATAATGAAGACTCT
This sequence comes from Alphaproteobacteria bacterium, assembly GCA_046313435.1. Lineage (GTDB taxonomy): Bacteria > Pseudomonadota > Alphaproteobacteria > Rickettsiales > Arcanibacteraceae > JBKBYG01. The sequence goes on along the minus strand of JBKBYG010000008.1, from coordinate 24,507 downwards.
ACTAATGAAGGACAATTAAACAATGAGCTAGGGATCGATAGCGCTACAGGGCTTGGAATATATATAAAAAAAGGGCCATACGGACATTATATTCAACTTGGTGAAGATGGAAAAGGTAAGGATAAACCTAAAAGAGTTCCCGTCCCAAACTTTATTGACGCACAAAATATTGATATTGAAACAGCTAAATCTCTTATATCTTTACCTAAGGAACTTGGTGTTCACCCTGAAACTATTCAACCTATTTCAGTAGGAATTGGTAAATTTGGGCCTTACTTATTACATGCTGGCAAATATACTTCATTAAACAAAGGCGAAGATTTCCTAAATATTAGCTTTGATCAAGCATTAAATATTCTTTCGAATAAAACTGTTACAAAATCTTCTTCAGATATTGTTAAATCTCTTGGGAATCATCCTGAAGAAGGCAGTGAAATTGCGATATATAGTGGAAGATATGGACCGTATATTAAGTATAAGAAGACAAACGCACCAATACCTAAAAAAATGGATATTAATACTATATCTTTAATTGATGCATTAAATATACTGAAAGAACATGAGGAAAAGAAAGCTGCAAAAGGATAAGTAATTATTTCACGAACAGATAATAAGTTGAAAACCAGACATATATAATATACTAGTAATTTATAAAAACTCTATAAAATAAGCAATTTTATAATGAAACAAAGCAACTTTTTGCCAAAAACTCTATTTCCATTTATATGGTATTTTCTTAGGGATTATAAATTTGTAGTAGCCATATACATTTTGCTTGGAATTGCTGCTGGATTCTGGGGACCTTTTAATAGTCTTATTATTAAAAATATAATTAATCTCTTACCCCAGGTAAGTTATAGCAATATTTCTATCACTTATCTTCCAGCCAGCTTAATAGTGCTAAATTTCATTATATTTGATAATATTACTTGGAGAAGCATAACATATATAAGATCAAGATTTTATCCACTGATTATTAATAGCATTATTGCAAAGTTAATGGATCATGTGCTTGAAAAATCTAATCAATTTTATCAAGATACTTTAACAGGAAAACTATCTAAACAAATTACTAATTTAGCAGACGGTATTGAAAAATTAATGGCAAGTATTGCTTCTAACTTCTTGAGAGGTGCTTCCCTATTATTAACTGGCTTAGTTGCTGTTTATTTTGTAAACCCTATCTTTTGTTTTATATTGATTACTTGGGTCTTAATATTTGGCAGCATAAGTATTATAATGTCAAAGAAACTTATTTTACTTACTGATGCTCAAGTATACGCTGAATCAATTGTAGTAGGAGAGTTAGTAGATGCTTTATCTAATCATAGTAATATCAGAATATTTTCAAGAAAATACTATGAAAATTTAAGGATGGTCCCATTTTTTAGAAAACAACAAGAAACTTATAAAGCAACATATCTTTATTCACTTATAATAGCTTCTATTCAAGGTGGATTAATAGCTGTAATGATGGCTTTTTCAACTTATTTTCTAGTTTATTTATACGGCAAAAATTTAGTAACAATAGGTGATTTTGCTCTTATCTTGGGGCTTTGCATGGAAACAGGACATATGATGTGGTACACAATGTCAGAAGTTGATGAGTTTAATAAAGCAGTAGGCAGATGTAAGCAAAGTTTAAATGCTCTAATGGAGCCACTTGATATAGTGAGTGGATAAACCTAATGCTACTATCCTAATATGTGAAAAAGGGAAAATAAATTTCAACAATGTTAATTTCTTTTATAAAGATATTGAACCGCTTTTTGAGAATATGTATATTGAAATTAAAACTGGGCAAAAAGTAGGACTTGTTGGTTATTCGGGTAGTGGAAAATCAACATTTGTAAATCTTATACTCCGACTTTACGATATAACAGACGGTTCAATTTCAATTGATAACCAAGATATTCGTAATGTAACTCAAGATTCTTTAAGGGAAAATATCGCTTTGATTTCGCAAGATCCAAGTCTTTTTCACCGAAGTATAATGGAGAATATTCGTTATGGTAAAATAAATGCTACTGATGAAGAAGTTGTTGAAGCTGCAAAAAAAGCATATGCTCACGAATTTATAATGAAGCTAACTGAGGGTTATGATTCGCTTGTAGGCGAGCGTGGAATAAAGCTTTCAGGTGGACAGCGTCAGCGTATCGCTATTGCTAGAGCTATATTGAAAAATTCTCCTATACTTATACTTGATGAAGCAACTTCACAACTTGATTCAGTAACAGAAGGCTTAATTCAGAAAAATTTACAAGAGTTGGTTAAAAATAAGACAACAATTATTATTGCCCACCGTTTATCTACTTTACTTTCTATGGACCGTATTTTAGTGTTTGATAAAGGGAAAATTATAGAAGATGGTACTCATAATGAACTGCTAAGTGCCAAAGGCTTATATAAGCAATTATGGGATACACAGGTTGCAGGTTTCCAATGAAAGCTTCAAAGACACTATTTAAGGAAAATATCCTATAAAATTGTATATTGATATTCTATATTAATATATTTTACTTAGGGCATCAATCTGATCTAATATATTTAGATTAAGCGCAACCATTTCTGTAAGTTTATATTTCGGAATTTGATCTGCATAAATTGCTGTTTCAATCAATGATTTTTGCTTATTCCACAAATCGTCTATTTTATTAATTTGCGCTTGAATATCAGGATCGATACTTTGTGTAATGGATAATTCTTTACTTCCTTTTTGAAAAGCTTTCATATAATTATCAAATAAATTAAGAAGCTGCTTAGCTGTTGCTTGCTCTTCTTCTATATTTTTTCTAAAAGCTATGGTATAAAAATTTTTTGTTAAAGCTTGATTAATTGAATATAAGTTTTTAATTGTTGTTCTAATATTCGGTGAATTATTATCATCAAGTATTTTAACACATTCATTTGCTTGATTGAAAATTAATGAGATTGCATCAAGAATATTATTAACTATAGGTGAGCCAGCTTCATTATTATTTAAAATTATTTTAATTAAGGGAAAAATTTTTTCCCATTTGTTGTTTAAATCATTTACACAAACTCGCCATTTAGAATTATTTAGCAGTTTGATGTTTAATTCAGGATCTCCATTTATGAAGCTATTTAATAATCTTTCAAATAAGTTTACTACAATACGTAACCGCTCAGGATTAACCTCAGATTTATAACCATAAATTTTTGAAGTTGCTGGAAAATCGCATTTTAAATTTATTATTAATACTTCATTAGCTATAGTTTGAGAAAAATATCTTAAAGTTCTCATATAGTTTAAATTCTGAGCAGATTCATCACTTGAAAATACTGTTATAGGTATAAAAATAGCTAGTAAAATTACAAATATTTTTATTGAAAAATTTTTAAATATAGTCATTAATTATTTCCATAATATTATTGATAATATTAGACTTTTTTTCTACAATAACTTTAGCATTATGTTGTAGCTTTTTTAAATACTGCTTATCTCTGAGCATCTCATCTAAATTATTTACAAGAAACTCTGCACTCTCAGCCACAATTATTGCTTTTTCTTTAGTAAACTCTTCTATTATTTCTTTAAAATTATAAATATGTGGGCCTGTAATTATTCCACAATTAAATTGTGCCGCCTCTAAAGGATTATGTCCACCTATCTTTGTAAATGAACCACCAATAAAAGCAATATCTGCTATTTCATAAAACAATGTTAGCTCGCCTATTGTATCAGCTAAATATATATCTGTTAGCTCATCTACATGTTCATTCTTTGACCGTGATGAAATATTAAAATTTTTTAGTTGATTCAATATTTCAATATTTCTTATAGGATGCCTTGGCGCTATAATTAAAAATAAATCCTCATACTTTTTTTTAAGATCTTTATAAATGTTAGCTATTAATTCTTCTTCGCCTTCATGAGTGCTTGCAGCAAGTAGAATATATTTTTTACCATTAAATAATTTTTTTACTTCATTTATTTTTTGTATATCATTTGACGAATTAAATATCGCATATTTTAAATTTCCAATATATTTGATATTTTCAGCTCCTAAAATCGCAAACCTTTCCTGATCTAGTTTACTTTGAGGAAGAATAAGCGTAAAACATGAAAGAAGAATTTTTACAAATTTTGGATATCTACTCCATTTTTTAAATGATCGATCTGAAATCCGTCCATTAATTAAGATTAAGCGAGCAAATTTATTTATTATTGTCAAAGTATTAGGCCATAACTCAGATTCTATCCACAATATTAAATTTGGTTGCCAATGACTAATAAATCTTTTTACAGCTCTTACATTATCAATAGGTAGATACTGATGGATCACATTTAAGTCTAATTTAGATTCAATTAATTTTGCTGATGTTAAAGTCCCTGTACTGACTAGTATAGTTATATTATTAAATTTTAAAATTTCTTGCATTAAAGGTATTGCAGATTGCACTTCACCTACACTTGCCGCATGAACCCAAATCAGATACCCTAACGGACGATCAATTTTAGAATATCCTAATCTTTCCCTAAAACGTAAATGGTCTTCTTTATTATTAGATTTTCGGTAAAGAAGATAAATAAATATCAGAGGATAAAATATTGAGCTTAAAATCCTATAAAGAAATATAACCATATTTTAAGCAGGCATTATAGGATCTATATTTACTAAACTATCAGCTTCAAAAGAAATTTTATTTAATTTTTCTTCTAATTGTAATGTATAACTATTTTCCTCTTCAGAGCTAAGATTTTTTGGCACTACTATAGGATCGCCATAAATAATAACCCCTTTTCCATAAGGAAAAGCTAGAATAAACTTATCCCAGCTATTAATGATATGACATTTTGAAATAGAATATGTTATTGGAACTATTATAGTCCCTGAAATCCTTGCAATATTAATAATATTACTTTTAATATGCATCCTTGGGCCTCTTTGTCCTCCATCTGGAGTAATTGCTAAAGATTCACCTTTTTGTAACTTCCTGAGAATTTCGCGTGTGGCACTAATACTATTTTTTTTTCTTGTTCCATATATAGTATTGAAATTAAAATATTTAGTAATATTAGACATTAAATCACCATCTCTATGCCCAGAGCTAAGTACATTTATTTTATTATATACGGGCGCTAAATATGGCGACATAAGCATGAGTCTACCATGCCAAAAAGCATAAATAACGGGCTTTCCACTTAATAAATCTAAATTCATATTCTCAGGAGCAATGATTTCCCACTTTGTAGAGTAATATACAAAACTAATATATTTATATGCTAGCCATGAAATTACTTTCTTAACTTTAGAGTTCGCCAATAATTTTTTACTTATATATTTAGTTAATTTCATTCTTACTTTAAAAACTCTCTTGGTTGATACTGAAAGTCGTTCGTAGCTTCCTGATAATCAAATACCATATCCTGATTCATTCTATTTGCCATTTCACTATTAAATGGTAATTTAAAAAATTTTTCAGCAATAAATAATATATATTTTAGAAAACTAAAATTTATTATATTTTGCTTAAGCCTATTATATTCAAATATTCTTTCGAGCATTTTTTTATAAGATAATTTTTCTCCCCCACCTAAATTATACGATTTATCAAATGTTTTACTATTATCAATAACACTAACAGCAGCTTCAGCTAAATCTTCTGCATGAACAGGCTGCCTTAACCCTTTACCCTCACCGATGACTGGGAAGAAATTAAACTTTTTTATAATATTGCTTATAAAATTGACATTCCTATCCATTCCTAAACCATAAATCATAGTAGGTCTAAATATTGTATAAGCTATGTTTCGTTCTTTACAGATTGCAATAACATTATTTTCTGCATCAACTAATTGCTTAACAATATTTTTTTCTTTTAGATTAGGAGAATTTAATTTTGTATAAATTGAAGTGGAGCTAAAGCAAATCAATCTTTCAATTTTTATTTCTTTTAACTGCAATAACAGGTTAGGTAGCATCCATAAAGGGGCAGTATATATTAATGTCTTTGCTTCAATATTTGATAAGTATATTTCTTTAGTGAAATCTGTTTGTATCCACTCAACATTTTTTAAAGGCAAATTTATCGTTGAGTTTTTATATAAAACTGTAATTTTATATCGCAATTCTAGTAATTTTTTAATCAGAACTAAGCCAATCTGGTTAATTGCACCTGCGACTAAAATTTTATTTTTTACCTCTTTATTTTCTATATTTTGAAATAAATTATTTTGAATAGTATCTTTATTACAGTTTATAAATTTTCTTATTAGACATTTTGGATGTACCGCCTTTAACTTGTTATAAACCGATAACATAAAAAGTCTCGTAATTAATAAAGGAGTAAGAATTCGAGAGAATAATTTATCATAAAATTTATTAAAATATCTAATAAAGCTTTTTACTTTATATTTTTCTACAATAATTGAAGCCACATCACTAGTACTTAAATGATGTATTGCCTCAACTGAAGGTAAATAAAAAATTTTTCCTCCCTTATTACTTATCCTTCTACATAAATCCATATCTTCCATATGTAGAAAATATTTTTCATCCATTCCTTTTACATCTTCATAATCAAGTTTTCTCATCATCATAAAAGCGCCTGATATGGCTTCAACATCTATAGCCGTGTGAATATTTTCAACTTCGACATTAATCTTTGGAAAAAATTTATCTGTTATGGGCAGCTTAGAGAGAAACAATCCTTCAGACAGTAGAATCAATGGAGTAAGTAATTTTCTGACGCAGGTTCTTTGGATAGTTCGATCAGGATTTAAAATTTTACATATCCCCAATTTTGCTTCTTTATTATCTTTAAAATATTTTATAAAATTAGTAAGAACATCATTTCCTATTAATACACAATCAGGATTTAAAAGAAGTATATATTCACCTCTACTTTTACTTACTCCTAAATTACAAGCTTTTGCAAAACCAATATTACCTGGGGTTAAAATTCTTATTTTATCATTTTCTTTTGCTAATTTTTGAAGTTCAGTATTTACAAATTCTGGATTCCCATTATTTACAATAATTACTTCAAGTAATTGATTTTGTGTTAATGAGGATTCAATAGTCCTCCAGAGAAGATCTCCAGTATAATAAGATACAATAATAATACTGGCTAAATCTTTTCCCTGTTGCATATATTAAATCTTATAATGGCTATTGATGTATTTTACAGATTTGGTTGATGATTCCGTTATCACAGAATAAGTTTTTATTATATTATTCGATTTATCCACGCCTTGTATAATCTGCCCTGAAGTGACACCTGTGGCAACAAAAATTACCTCATCTTTAGCAAGTTCTTTAGTTGTGTATTTATGATTAAAATCTATTATACCCATTTTACTTGCACGCTGGCGCTCATCATCATTACTAAATATTAGCCTTCCCATCATCTGTCCTTCAAGTGTTCTCAATGCTGCCGCTGCTAAAATACCTTCTGGTGCCCCACCGATTCCGATATACATATCGGTATGTTTATTTAAAACAGTTGAAATAACTGCTGCAATATCTCCATCCGTAATTAACTTAACCTTTGCTCCTGCTTCACGAGCTTTTGAAATTAACTCATTATGTCTATCTCTTTTAAGTATAGTTACTGACAAATCAGAAATATTACATTTTTTTGCTTTAGCTAAATTAGAAAGATTTGTTTTTATATTATTATCTAAATCAATAATTCCTTCAGCATAACCTGAGCCAATTGCTATTTTTTCCATATATATATCGGGTGCATTAAGCAAATTACCTTTGGGTGCAACTGCCATAACCGACATCGCCCCATCTGCAGCATTAGCACATAATGTTGTACCCTCTAAAGGATCTACTGCAATATCAACTTCACATAAGCCTCCCTTGCCTAACTTCTCACCAATATACAGCATTGGAGCTTTATCTCTTTCGCCCTCTCCTATTACTATTGAACCTTGAATTGGAAGAACATTTAAAGCCTGTCTCATAGAGTTGACTGCAGCAGCATCTGCCTCTTTTTCATTACCCTTACCAATAAAATTATAACTTGCAATCGCAGCTTCTTCTGTTACCTTTACAAATTCTAATATAAGATTTTTTAGATTATTTGATTCCATTTTGACAACTATTTACTATAACGCGATTTAGGAAGTAATTTTACCTTTTTTGAGACAGACTTATTATTAACATTGTCTAAAAGATAGCTGCTAGCGGGCTTTTTTTGATTAGAGTAAAATCCTGACTCATCTATTTCCTTTAGTATTTGAGGTTGGACAGGATCATGAAAATTATCTTCTTGGGTATTAAATTTATTCAAATCTGTAGAGGAATCTAAAACTTGAACATCCTTAGTCTCTGTTAATTGAGAATTTAAAGGCTCCGGTTTGACATCATTTTTAAGCTTTTTACTCTCTTCTTGAAGGTTCTTTAATTCTTCTTGCATTTCATGTTTTATTTGTGGATCTTTTTCATTTGAAACTTCAGGTACAGAATGTAAGTCTGGAAAGCGCTTATCAGATTTATTATTATCCGAATTTTCATCAATATTAGAAATAGGACGGTTTTTTCTAAAAATTTTTGATAAGCTGAATTTTTTCTTATTAGAATTACCTTCTAAAGCTTTAGAGTCAATTTCTTTATTAGGAATTTCTAACTCATTAACTTTATTCTGATTAGATGTTTCAAGCTTAATTTCTTTATCTCGTTTAAACAAACCAAGCTTTTTCTTTTTTACCTGCTCCTTATTTTCTTCAACATTACTAGAATTATTTTCTAAATTTTTTGGAACAATATAATTAGATTTTTTATTAATTTTAGCAGTACTAACATATTTTTTATTTCCATCAGGAATTCTTCTCTCTTGTGCAGTCACTTGTTTTTTAAATATAATTAATTTACTAAATGAAGAACTAAATTGTTTTGTCGATTGAGAAATACTATTACACCCTGTAAGACAGATTGATGAAACAATCAAAATCAATTTGGTGTAATAAAAAAAATTATTTATATTCATAATATGTATTCTTAAATAACGAAGTTTAAATCAGGATTTATCATTTATAACATTTTCAATAACATTAAGTAAAGATTCTACTGCTAATATTTCATTAGCTTTGAATTTTTTTGCAGACTCTTTCAAAATTTGAGGATCTAATACAAAGGTTTTTATTTTTTCAGCTAATTTTTGAGGAGTAAAGTTATCTTGCGGAATAATCCATCCTGTTTCATTTGCTACAAAACTCCTTGCATTATGCATTTGATGATTATCAAACGAATAAGGAATTGGAACTATAATAGCCGGCCTTGCTGCAACTTGCAATTCAGAAATCGTAGAAGCTCCCGACCTAGAAATTACTAAATGTGCTTCTTTAAGCTTTAAATGCATGTCATTAAAAAAAGCTGCTAATTCTACATCCAAATCAGTTTTCTGATATATAGATCTAACTTTTTCAATATCTTCAACAATGCATTGCTGAGTAATTTTAATTTTTGTCTGCATTTCCTGCGGTAGACTAGCTAAAGCATTAGGTACTACTTCACTAAAAATCGAGGCCCCTTGGCTTCCCCCAATCACTAGTATATTTAATCTATCTGTAATTTCAGGATATGGATTTTTACTTATAGCTAATATAGCTTTTCGTACTGGATTCCCAGTTAATATAACTTTCTCTTTTTCTACGTCGTTTAAACCTGCTGTAGGTTCGAAAGATATTGCTATGGCTTTTGCAATTTTAATAAAATACTTATTTACTCTGCCTAAAGCAGAGTTTTGTTCATGAATTATTATGGGTATTTTAAGTAATTTAGCTGCATAAAGAGTTGGAAAAGCTGGATATCCTCCAAATCCTATTACTGCTTTAGGTTTATATTTTTTTAAAAGGAAGATTGATTTTATAACCCCTCCTAAAATTAAACTTAAAGATAACAATTTTTTTGCGCCTCTTGCATATGGCGTTCCAGCAGTAATAAATTCCTTTTTAGGATTTTGACTCTGGCTAGCATATCTTAAATATCTTTTATCTGTTATAAGTATTGGAGTATAATTTTTTTTTGCTAATTCTTCAGCTAAGGCTTGAGCTGGAAATATATGCCCACCTGTTCCTCCTGCTGCAAGTATTAAATTTCCTTTTTCCATAATATGTCCCTATTTATACTGGAATTTAATATTTTTTCTAAAGTTTAATTTAAATTTATTAACTTCTATTCTTTTCTTAGTCATAGCTAAAATAATGCCTATACCAACAGCTATTGCAAGCATTGATGAACCACCGTAACTTACAAAAGGTAGTGTCATACCCTTAGTAGGAAAAAGATTAAGAGTTACACCCATATTTATTACCGATTGCATTCCAAATTGCATTAATAACCCAGAGGTAGAGAGAAATATAAAAGAATCTGATTCAGTCAGAATTCTAAAAAACCCTCTAATAACAATGAATGCAAATAAGAATAAAACTATTAGACAGACAATAATTCCAAGCTCTTCTCCAATTACTGCAAAAATAAAATCACAATGTGAATCAGGTAAAACTTGTTTTACTGTACCTTCACCTGGACCTCTGCCATATAATCCCCCATGACTAAATGCTTCTAGTGATTTTTTAATCTGGTAATTTTCACTTACTGCTGGATCAATAAAATTATTTATTCTCTGATTTACATGTGGTAAAAATATATACGCTCCTGTAACCCCAAAAATAGCTATTATAGTTGCAGCAAAAATCCAAAATAATGGAAGGCCTGCAAGAAATAATTGCGCACCCCATACAAGTGAAATTGTTACGACCATACCAAAATCCGGCTGTAATATTAGCAATGTCACAACTATTAAATAAAGGATAATGGATATTTTAAATATAGGGAATTCTTGTGATTTCTGTTTCTGTGATAGAACCCATCCAATCAATACAGCAAAAAATGGTTTAGTAAATTCTGAAGGCTGAATTGATAATCCAAAACATTGTATCCATCTTCTTGCACCTTTAATTTCGGTACCCGAAAACAACACTATAATAAGTAAAAATATACATATTAAAAAACTTATTATACTTAATCGTCTTATATTTTCTAAAGAGAAGCTTGATATAACAAAAATTATACCGATTGCTAAAAGTAAATATATAAGCTGTCTTCTAATAAAATAAAATGATTCTAAACCTATTCTATCCGCAATAGCAGGGCTTGCAGTAGCAACCATTACTGCACTAAAGGCAATAATAATCATTATTGCTGAAAGCATATACCTATCTATGCTCCACCACCAATTAAAAATTAAATTTTTATTATGCCTATTAAAATTCATTATATATCCAGATTATTTTTGGCAAAATAATATAATTTTAAATACATATTTATATACTTACTTTACAGCCTAAGATTTGCGCTTCTTTTTCTCAGTATAGAATAATAATGGATCGCTTTTACCCTCTACCACTTCTTCATTAACAACTACTTCTTCAAGTTCTTTTGTACCTGGCAAGTTAAACATTGACTCTAGTAATATTGATTCCATTATAGCTCTCAACCCCCTTGCTCCTGTTTTTCTTTTAATAGCTCTTTTTGCAATTGCACTTAATGCTTCTGGTGTGAATGTTAATTTAAAGTTTTCCATGTCAAAAAGCTTTTGATATTGCTTAACAATAGCATTTTTAGGACTTACTAATATTTCAATTAAAGCCTCTTCATTTAAATCCTCTAAAGTCGCTACTACAGGTAAACGACCAACAAACTCTGGAATTAGTCCAAATTTCACAAGATCTTCAGGTTCAATTTTGCGTAAAACCTCTCCCATACGGAAATTTAATTCGCTTTTCACCTCTGCACCAAAACCTATTGAAGTTTCCTTACCGCGAGCATTGATTATTTTTTCAAGGCCAGTAAATGCACCACCACAAATGAATAAAATATTTGTAGTATCTACTTGCAGAAAATCTTGTTGCGGATGTTTTCTTCCACCCTGTGGAGGGACAGAAGCAACTGTACCTTCCATTATTTTAAGCAATGCTTGTTGCACTCCTTCGCCTGATACATCCCTTGTAATTGAAGGATTTTCAGTTTTACGCGATATTTTATCAACTTCATCAATATATACAATTCCACGCTGTGCTTTTTCTACATTATAATCAGCTGCTTGTAAAAGTCTAAGTATAATATTTTCTACATCTTCTCCAACATAGCCTGCTTCTGTTAAACTAGTCGCATCTGCCATTGTAAAAGGCACATCTAATATACGAGCTAATGTTTGAGCAAGCAATGTTTTACCACTACCTGTAGGCCCAATTAACATTATATTAGCTTTAGAAATTTCTATATCTGTGCCTTTATCAATATTAGCTAATCTTTTATAATGATTATGAACAGCTACAGATAAAACCTTCTTAGCATATTCTTGCCCAATTACATAATCATCTAAAACTTTTGCAATTTCCTTAGGTTTCGGAATTTCACCTTCTTCCTTATTGATAAATGATTTATTTTCTTCTTTAATTATATCTAAACAAAGCTCAATACATTCATCACAAATAAAAACAGTAGGGCCAGCAATTAGTTTGCGCACTTCATGTTGACTTTTACCACAAAAAGAACAATATAAAGTATTTTTACCCTCTGTATTTTCCGACTTACTCATTTTTTCTACTCTTAATTTCTTTTAAAGATCTACTTATAATTATATTTAAACTAATTTACAATTGTCAAAATTACAATTAGGGAATTTATTCTTCTTTTGTTAAAATGCTTTATTTTTTACTACTTTTATTGATTTTCTCAGGAGTTAAGTCAATTTTATTAAATCTAGTCTCTGAACGTTTTTCAATAATTTCATCAATTAAGCCAAAATCTTTCGCTTCTTGAGCACTTAAAAATTTGTCCCTTTCCATATTTCTTTCTATTACAGGAAGTTTCTGACCTGTATGCTTAACATATAATTGATTCAATTTCGATTTTAAAGTTAAAATTTCTTTTGCATGAATTTCAATGTCTGTAGCTTGCCCTTTGAAACCGCCTGAAGGCTGGTGTATCATAACTCTTGAATTAGGTAAAGAATATCTCATGCCTGGTTCTCCTGCCATAAGCAGCAATGAACCTGCCGAAGCTGCTTGTCCAATACACAAAGTTGCAACTTTAGGCTTTATGTATTGCATCGTATCATACATAGCTAAACCTGCGGTAACTGCTCCTCCAGGAGAGTTAATATACATATAAACATCTTTATCAGGGTTTTCTGCTTCTAAAAATAAAAGCTGCGCTACTATAATTGTAGCCATAGAATCTTCAATTGGCCCAGTAACAAAAATTATTCTTTCTTTTAGTAAGCGAGAAAATATGTCATATGCCCTTTCTCCACGATTACTCTGCTCTACTACCATTGGCACTAAATTCATGTATGTTTCAAAGATATCGCTCATTATTAATACTCCGTTTTCTTATTCTTATAATATTTATACTAATATATATAAAAGATTGTTTAGATTATAAGCAACAATTAAAATTATTAAGCTTATAATTTTCTTTAAATTATTTAGACTTATTGCATAATGCATTCTCAACCTATCTGTATTAATATAAAGTTAAAAAAACTTTTTTTTATTATTTTTTGGTCTTTTACAAAGCATATAACAGTATCCGTAAAAATATTAACTATTTTTTAAATATTATTGCTTAATATCTTAATCAAAGAAATATTATAATGTTAATATAAAAACGGAGTTTATAATTAAATGACTATCCATAAAAAATCTAAAGCTATTAAGAATTCTATCGCTGAAAAGAACGCTAAAGTTAAAAAAGCTGAAATTAAAAAGTCTGTAGCTAAAAAGCCTGAAGATAAAAAACCTGTGGCTAAGAAACCTGAAGTTAAAAAACTTGTGGCTAAAAAGCCTGTGGTTAAAAAGCCTGTGGCTAAAAAGCCTGTGGCTAAGAAACCTGAAGTTAAAAAACTTGTGGCTAAAAAGCCTGTAGCTAAAAAAGCTGTGGCTAAAAAAGCTGTAGCTAAAAAAGCTGAAGTAGCGAAGAAAACTATTAAAAGTAAATTATTTGCGGTCCCTACAGTTAATGATTTTACAAAATTATTTTCAGAATTTTTAATTAGCCATCAAGCATTAATTACTAGTTATGTTCAAAAAATGGATAGTAAAAAATCTCAAGTTGAGCAAATCGCCTCTGTTATTGCGGGTATTGCTACAGACAATAAAGTCTTACTAAACAAAAAGGGTCTGATATCAATAATGAAAGATTTATTAACTCTTGCTTCTACTGTTGAAAAAAATGGTAAATCCCAAAATAGTAAAATTGTAAAAAAAGCAGCTATATCACCTAGCAAGAAGAAAGCTTCTAAATAAGTATAGTGCGTTAAGTTGAATCTAATACTAGGCGCAAGGAGCGAAGCCTACAAAAATGGCAGGAGAACGACGAGCACCAACGTTAGAACTTCAACTTAGACAACTATATATTGATTTTGTAAAAAAATATAGTTGTTCACAAAAAAGGCTGGTCAATATTACCCAGCCTTTTTTTAATCAAAAAATTGTAGATTTATGCAGCTAATACTGATCTAGCTTGTTCAACAATATTTCTAAATGCATCTGGTTCACGCACAGCAATATCCGCTAAAACCTTACGGTCTAATTCTATCCCTGCTTTATTCAAACCATTAATAAATTGCGAATATACTAATCCATGTTCACGAACAGCAGCATTTATACGCTGAATCCATAAATTACGGAAGTTTCTTTTACGATTTCTTCTGTCACGATATGCATATTGCAGGCCTTTTTCAACCTTTTCAACAGCTATACGAAAACAGTTTTTAGACCTTCCTCTATAACCTTTAGCAAGTTTTAAAATCTTTTTATGTCTTGCTCTACTAGTAACCCCACCTTTTACACGTGCCATAAACTATACTCCATAAGGCATAAATTGTTTAACAATTCTAGCATCTTGATCACAAAGAATAGTAGTTCCACGTTGATCACGAAGTTGTCTTTTGCATCTCTTTACCATACCATGGCGTTTACCAGCTTGTGTAGCTTTTACTTTCCCGGTACCAGTGAGCTTGAAGCGTTTTTTAACGCTACTTTTGGTTTTCATCTTTGGCATTTTTGCTCCATAATTTAAAATTAGTAAAAAACAGTGAGGCATGCCAAGGCCAAGACTGTTTATTGTATGATAAGCTTATAACATTAAAAATTCAAGATCTCAAGGATTTTTAATGAAATTTATAAATAAAATTTATTAGCTTTTAAAGAGAAGATTTGTAAGGCAGCCACCTAATTATTCGTATGGCTGCAACGAATAAAATATTGAATTATTTCTTGATAGAAGTTAATAATACTATATATTATAAAAATTAACAATATTATTAACATAATTCAGGGCAAAATAAACCATGATAAATAAACTTAAAACTACCATACATATTGTTATTTCATTGCTTTTAATTACTCTAAGTGGAAATGCATTTGCTGAAGAGCCTATAATCTCAAAAGTTAAAGCCCCTAGAGCTCCTAAAATTGAATATAAACAGCTTGCAGAAATAAGAAAATTAGTTACTAAAACTCAAAAAGATGGATTTGATGAAAAAATTTTAAAAATATCAGATTTTTTTCTTGGAAAGCCGTATAATTTTGAACTTGGTGAGAGACTTATAACTTGGGATAAGCATCGTAACAAACTTAAGTTACTTGATATCTCGAGCTTTGATTGCTTAAGTTATGTAGAAACTGTTTTAGCATTGGCAAAATTTGATTCTGTTCCTGTTTCTAATAAAGAATTTTCAAAAGGCTTAAGTGAAAATCTAAGTAGCATTATGTTCGCTGTTAATGATTTTTCTTATACAGGTCGTAATCATTTTATAGATAGCGAATGGATAAAAAGTAATTCAAATTTCATTGTTGGCAACATAGCTGAAGAACTACCTTATGCTAAAACTAAGACTGTGAAACTTGATAAAAAAGCTTTACTTGAAAATCAACTTCAAAACTACGCAACAAAATATGTTAAAGAAGAAAATAAAACTAAATTTTTAAATAAATTTAAAAATGAATTAGAAAAGTTTACCCCTGTTGATTCTACAGTTAAATATATTAGTTTTAATGATTTTTTAAGCCATAAAAATGAATTAATCGAAAAACTTAAAGGTAAGATTTACATCTTTGCACTTGTTATGAATAATCCAAAATTAATAGAAATTACAAAATCAGATCATAATATTGGTCATGTTGGTTTTATTTATGTTAAAGACAATAATATTCATTTAAAACATGCTTCAGCAAGCGGCGATAAATTAGTTGAAGATATTTTACTAGTTGACTACGCTAAAGCAAAAGAAGAAAACGAAGCTTTCTTAGGCTTTAGTTTATATGAAATAAAGTAATATCACATCAATTCTCTTCAAATTATAATAACTTTTTCAATATAATTTGAAGAGATTCCTTTCTAATTTCAAGTAGCTTAAAATGAAGAATATAATTTTATATGTTTGACAGAATATTGATTCCTATTCGCACTATGAGGATGAAATATTTACCTCTACTATCAATTTATTTTGCTTGCAGCTTTGCAGCTTTTACTAAAATTGCAGAAAGTTTTTGGATAAAAAACTCTTTAACACTAACACCTAGTGAAATCACCTCTATTACAATATGGGCAAATTTGCCTTGGACAATGAAAATAATTTTCAGTCAATTCTTAGATTCTGTGAAAATTTTCGGCAGCCAGAGAAATGTGTATGTAATCATAGCCGGCATTATTATGGCAATTGGCTACTTGATCAATATAGGCATCTCTAACAATTTTTTTCATATGAATTCCCAATGCGAAATATATTATCTTCTCATTGCATCAGGAGCATTAATTCAATTAGGTCTTGCAGTTCAGGATCTGGTTGCTGATACATTATGTTATGATGTCGTAGACAAAGATGATATTAATGGCAATCCTAGAAACGATAAAGATGTTAAAGAAGAAATTGGAAGAGTCCAAATTTTAGTTAGAATAGTTGACATTTTTGCAGCAATGCTTGCAGCAGGCATTAGTGGTTGGCTTGCCAGTAGCTTCCCCTATTCTGTAATTAGTTATTTTTCTTTATTTATTGTTTTAATTAGCTTTATAGGTTTGTTAATTGTTCCGAAAGAACCAGTGGTAAGACTTGAAAAGAAAAACATGCCTATAATGTTAGGCGGAATATTATATATATTTTTTATTGTGGCGATTTCCTTTTCTGGCAAAAAAAATAGCGATGTATTTATATTAACCTTAGGCACTTTAATAATTTCTTTCTTAATTTATAAAGTATGCGAACCTTTAGAAAAAGAACAAAAAGTTGAAATTCTAAAAATCTTACTTGTTTTGTTTGCTTTTAGATCAACCCCTACTTATGGCCCAGGAGTTGAATGGTGGCAAATAGATGTTTTAAAATTTGACCCTCAATTTTTTAGTTATCTTGATCAGTTAGGAATAGTAATTGGATTTGTTGGAGTATGGTTACTTGCTAAAAGATTTATAGATATGAATATTATTAAATCATTATTTATATTAAATACAATACATGTAATATTTCAAATACCTATAATCGCTATGGCCTTTGGGTTCCATGAATGGACAACAGAGCATTTTGGTTTTGGCGCAAGGACAATTACCCTTATTGATGTAACTGCTGAGGGACCATTTCAAAAATTAGCTTTTATGCTATTATGTGCAGCAGTAACATATCACGCACCAAAACAAAATGTGGCGAGCTGGTTCGCACTCGTAATGAGCTTAATGAGTATTGCTTATATAGGAGCAGCACGAGTACTTAAAAGAATACTTGCAGATTTATTTATAGTTGAACGGGGCAATTATGAAAATGTTGCCGATCTAATGATAGCCACAAATTTAATAAATTTTCTGTTACCCACTGTCACTATAATATTTGCTACAGGATTTGTTAAAAATAGATATATTAAGTAGTAATAATTTAAAATTCATGATAATCAATAATGATTAGCTATAATTTTATATTCCTTATTGATTACTATTAGAATAGTTTTTCTAAATACTATAATTAATACGACAATTAACTTCTAGAATAGTAATGTGCTATGTTTAATATAAAAAATTATTTTATAAATTATATATTAGTAAGTATTTTAATTTTATCCGGTGCATATTTCATTGAGTATGGATTAGGACAAAAGCCTTGTATATTATGCTTATATCAAAGAATTCCTTATTATATTATTATTCTCATTTCATTTTTAGGCATTAAATTTAAAAACCATAAAAATTTTTTTCATTTATTTATATCCTTAATTTTCTTTACAAGCTTTATTTTAGCATCCTATCATTCTGGTGTAGAGCAAGGAATTTTTAGCGGCTTAAAAGGTTGCCAAAGCAACTTATCTAAAGTTGCTTATGATATTACAGAATTGAAAGAAGCAATATTTGCTAATAACCAGCCTACATGCACTCATGCTGATTTCAAAATCTTATCAATTTCCCTTGCAGGTTGGAATGCAATAATTTCGATCATTTTTGCATATTATAGCTTTAAAAATTTCAAAGGTAATAAGTATGAAAAATAAACTTCCCGGCGACAAAGATTCTAAGAAAATTATTGAAGAAATTATAAGAGTAAATCATGCTGGTGAATATGGTGCTAAGAGAATATATGAGGGTCAACTTGCAGTATTAAAGGACACCCCTTCTTACCAAACTATTTCACATATGAAAGATCAAGAAGAAAAACATTTAAAATATTTTGAAGAACAATTAAAAGAAAAACGAATTAGACCAAGTATTTTATTTCCTTTATGGCATGTAGGAGGATATATATTAGGTGTTACTACATCATTACTTGGTGAAAAAGCGGCTATGGCTTGTACTGAAGCGGTTGAGGAAGTAATTAGTGAACATTATGAAAAACAAATAGAAATTCTTGACTCAGATCCAAAATTAAGAGAAAAAATACAGGAATTTCGTAACGAAGAAATTGAACATCAAAACACAGCTATTCATAATAGTTCTTATGACGCGCCAATATACTCGATTTTAACAAATACTATAAAATTTGGTTGCAAAACCGCCATATGGTTAGCAAAAAGATTTTAATAGGGCAAATTTGATCTAATTATTTTAAAATAAATCAGATTTTACTTGCAATATTAGAATAATTTGTTATAAACAGGACTTCCACAGTCTAAATGCTTATGTTTAAGCGGGTGTAGCTCAGGGGTAGAGCGCAACCTTGCCAAGGTTGAAGTCGTGAGTTCGAATCTCATCACCCGCTCCAATATTAATTCAAATATATTAACTATCTTATATGCTGTATAAGCATTGATACATCTTATATTTTTTCTAGTTCCCATAAATTATTTACATATATTCATAATTTGATAAATGCCTTCCGCTATCCAGCATTATATGCTGACCTGTTAGAGAAGGTGTTTTTAATATATAGCCTATTGTATTGCAAATTTCATCAATAGTAGATCCTTTCTTGAGTGGAGTATTCATACATGCTTTATGAAAATTTTCAGGAGATTGTCTTAAAGTAAGAACTGGTCCTGGACCAATAGCATTAATTCTAATATTCGGAGCAATCAATGGCGCAAGCATTTTCGTTACTGTCCAAAGAGCTGATTTGCTAATAGTATAAGAAAAAAATTTATCAGGAAGTTTTTCTACACAATAATCTAACATATTTATTATATTGCCTTCATTTCCTGTGTATTGATTTTTAAATTCTTGAATTAATATGATTGGTGCAAGTAGATTAACATTCATATGCTTATTTAGATTGCTTGGTTTAAAGTTATCTATATTATCATTTTCAAAAACAGCAGCATTATTAATCAGAAGATCAATTTGGCCTATTTCATTATTGATTGATTGAATTAATTCTCTAATTTCATTTTCATTGTTAAAATCAGCTTTTTTTGCATAAATTTCGGCATAAGTGTGTTGCTCTCTAATTTCTGAAATAAATTTTAATGCTTGAGCCTTAGATTTATTATAATGGATAATGACCTTCCAATGATTTGATATCAAATAGTTTGCTATTTCACTTCCTATTCTAATTGCAGATCCAGTTATTAATGCTATTTTCATATTTTTATGGTTAAATTATTCTTTTATTATTAATATAACTATAGTAATAAGTATAAAAATTCTATAAAATCATTACTCTAGATTTTACTTCACATTTAAATAGTTTGAAAATATTTATGGATCAAGGAAATATATTACCTAATATTTTAATACTTCTAGCAGCAGCTGTAGCGGTAGTTGCTATATTTAAAAAATTGAATCTAAGTCCTGTACTTGGATATTTTGTAGCTGGAGCAGCTATTGGGAAGTCTGGTTTTGATATTATTTCCGCTCACGAAACAGAGTTTTTTGCTGAATTTGGAGTGATCTTTTTACTATTTGCTATTGGATTAGAATTAACATTTGAACGTCTAAAAGCAATGCGCGTGCATGTTTTTGGTTTTGGAAGCGCTCAGGTAGTACTCACTAGTGTAGTACTAGGTATTATTGCGTATTTATTTTCAACAAAACTAAGTTCTGCTGTTATTATTGGTGGAGGATTAGCTCTTTCCTCGACCGCCATCGTATTGCAGGTTGTTGCAGAAAACAGGCAGCAATCCACACAGGTTGGAAGGCTTTCCCTTGCAATTTTACTTATGCAAGATTTCGCTGTAGTACCGCTTTTAGTTTTAGTACCTTTGTTTAGCGGAAAAGAAACCAGTTTACTTGCTGCAATGGGTACAGCTTTTTTTAAGGCAATGATTGCACTGATAATCATTTTTGTACTTGGAAGAATCTTGTTAAGACCTTTGTTTGGAATGATCTCCTCAGCTACAAGCGCAAAGAGTAACGAACTTTTTGTAGCTACAACTCTTTTAATAGCACTTGGAGCAGCTTGGGGAACTGAGCATATGGGACTTTCTCATGCCCTTGGAGCATTTGTAGCCGGATTACTTGTTGCAGAAACAGAGTTTCATGTTCAAGCTGAAGAAAGTATTAGCCCATTTAAGGGATTATTTTTAGGATTATTTTTTATGACAGTTGGCATGTCAATTAATCTTAATTTTGTGTTAGAAAGATTAGATACTATTTTAATGTTATCTATTGGCTTAATCTTAATTAAAGCTATAATAATAACTTCGTTATGTCTTATTTTCCAATTTAATACTGGGGCTGCAATTCATGCTGGGTTGTTACTTGCACAAGGCAGTGAGTTTGCTTTCATTTTATTCAACCTTGCAATGGATAATAATGTCATTAGCCAAGAGTATGGTCAACTTTTATTACCTGTAGTTACAATTACAATGGCTTTAACCCCTTTATTATCTATTATTGGTAATTGGTGTGCTAAAAAAATAGATAAAGGCGAAAAAACTGATATATTTGAAATTAATAAAGAAATTGCTGACTTAGTGAATCATGTGATAATCATTGGCTTTGGTAGAGTTGGTAAAATGGTAGCACGCTTGCTTGAAGCTGAGAAGATACATTATGTTGCTACAGAAATTGACCTTACCTATATTGAAGAAGATAGAAAAGAAGGATTTCCAATTTATGCTGGTGATGGTAGTAATATAAATTTACTGAAATCTCTTGGAATTGAGCGCGCAGGTTCAGTTATAATTACTGTAGAAAATGAGGTCACTTTAAAAAAAGCGGCAAAGGTAATTAGTTCGAATTATCCTGATCTTCCAATAATTGTTAGAGCAAAAGATTTAAATGATTCAGCTATATTATATCAAGCTGGTGCAACTATAATAGTTCCAGAAACTTATGAAACTGGCTTACAGCTAGGCGGGGCTGTACTCAAATCTATCGGAATAAGTGAATTTGAAGTAAGTAGAATTAAAAATCAATTTCGACTTGGTAATTATATATTAGCTAAGGAATTTGAAGAAGACATAGATGAAGATCAAGAGATAGGATATGATTATTTAGGGCAGGATATGATTGATGAATCGATGGTCAAAAATAAATTTAAAATTGAGTAAATTTTTATTTAACAAAATGAACTATCATATTCATAATTTTAAGTTAAAAACTATATTATTGCTTATTTTAATTTTTTGCAAATCTTCGGTATTGTTTGCT
Source organism: Alphaproteobacteria bacterium (assembly GCA_046313435.1). GTDB lineage: Bacteria > Pseudomonadota > Alphaproteobacteria > Rickettsiales > Arcanibacteraceae > JBKBYG01. The sequence goes on along the minus strand of JBKBYG010000008.1, from coordinate 2,458 downwards.
TCAGATAAAAAGCTTCCTATACCTAGATTTGTTACTATTAAATCTTCTGAAGCTAATATACGGACAGGACCTAATTTAAGATATCCGATCAAATGGATATTTAAAAAGAAAAATGAGCCTGTGGAAGTAACAGCTGAATTCGAACATTGGCGCAAAATAAGAGATATTACAGGAGAAGATGGTTGGATCCACGAAAGCATGTTAAAGGGGAAAAGAGCCGCAATAATAATTGGTAATGACATACAAAATGCTTATAATAAAACTGATCCCTCATCAAAAATAAATATAAAAATTGAACCTGAAGTAAGAGTTTTCTTAAGTGCTTGTAAAATAGAATGGTGCCAGATTAAAATTGATAATTATAAAGGATGGATTGAAAAAAAATATTTATGGGGGACTTATCCTAACGAGGTATTTGACAAGTAAATTATTTTTTCTAATTTTAATGCACTAACTCCTGATGGCTTAAAGTCTTTTTAATGATTTTAAGAAGAATTTCTCTATTATATGGTTTTCTTATACATGATATTGCACCTAAATCTTTAGCTTTTTTAATCTCTTCCCAATTAGAAGAGCCTGTCTGCAGTATAACCGGTATTGAAGAAAAATTTTTATCTTGTTTGATTTTTATTAAAAAATCTATTCCATAAATATCTGGAAGCATCAGATCTAAGAATATTAATTCAATAGGCAATCTTGATTCATTTAAGACTTTCCAAGCTTCATTAGCATTAATTGCTGTTACTAAATTATACTCACTATCACGAAGAAACATACGCATACTTATTAGGCAAGATTCCTCATCATCTATAAGTAATATATTTTCAGTTTTGGTTTTAAGATTATTAATCATTGCTTTAAATCTTGAAATTAATTATTGATTAATATTATTATAGTTACTTTAAATTATTTTTAAGTAAAAATCTATTAATATTTTTTATTATAGCTTTTAAGTTAATTATAAATTTATATTAAAAACGAACTTTATTAGTTTACAATATTTAAGGTTTGTAAGGTTTTTATAGAACTCAAATTTTAAATACAATTTATACATTAATTTTACGCTCGAATCCTTATGTATCTCTTTGTATACTCTGGTTCTGTGCTTCAAATCTCTTTACATCCTTTAATAAGAATCGGTTATGCAAGAAGCTTAACTACAAGTTTAAAATAGAAATAAAGGGGAAATTCTAATAAACTGTAAATTTAAGTTAGAAAATTATATATTTACCAGCTTGAGCCTTTTAATTTACTTATTAAATCAATTTTTTCCCATGAGAATCCACCATCTTTTTCAGGAGCTCGCCCAAAATGTCCATAACATGCAGTGCGTAAATATATTGGTTTATTCAGATTTAAATGATTTCTAATACCTTTTGGAGTTAGATCCATAGAGTTTTTTACTAAATCCGTAAGCCTGTCATCAGATAACCTACCTGTATTATGAGTAGACACATAGACTGACAAAGGTTTTGCTACTCCAATTGCATATGATAATTGAATAGTACATCTTTCAGCTAGGCCCGCAGCGACGACATTTTTAGCTAAATATCTTGCAGCGTACGCTGCTGATCTATCAACTTTTGAAGGATCTTTTCCTGAAAATGCTCCTCCTCCATGGGGAGCAGCCCCACCATAAGTATCCACTATAATTTTTCTTCCAGTTAGACCAGTGTCACTTTCCGGGCCTCCTATTATAAATAGCCCTGTAGGATTAACGTAGAATTCTTCTTCGTTACACATCCAACTTGAGTTAGGGAAAGCTTTGATTATATATGGTCTAATTAACTCTCTTACTTGGCTTTGGGTAAGATGCTCTTTATGCTGAACAGAGACTACGATAGAATTAGCTTTAATTGGCTTTCCATTTTCATACAATAATGTTACTTGACTCTTTGCATCCGGCCCAAGTCCACTTATCTCACTAGCATTAATTGCATCAGCTATATTCTGCAAAATACGATGAGCATAATATAGAGGAGCTGGCATGAGGTTTTCTGTCTCATTACATGCATAACCAAACATTATACCTTGATCCCCTGCTCCTTCTTCTCTACCCTCACCACCATCAACTCCAATTGCAATATCAGGCGATTGAGCATTAAGCATTATATCAACCTTTAATTTTTGCCAATGGAATTTTTTTTGTTCATAACCTATATTTCTTATAGTATGCCTTACTATATCTTCAATTTTTGCATTCGTAATTGAGTCAGGGCCTCTAACCTCACCTGCGATTATAACCCTTTCCTGGGCAACCATAGTCTCTACTGCAACTCTAGAATACGGATCCACTGATAAATACAAATCTAATATAGCATCTGAAATTTGATCGCATATTTTATCGGGATGACCAGCTGCTACAGATTCACTTGTAAACAAAAAATCCCTGTTATGAAAAAGCATTGTACTATTTCTCTAATTTATTTAAATATTATGTATTAAATTATACAGTATA
>JBKBYG010000007.1:30440-64382 GCA_046313435.1 Alphaproteobacteria bacterium | reverse complement strand
AATGCAGGTCCATTTTCAGCAATTACTCTTGTATGGATTTCAGTTATTTCTAACTCAGTTGAAACTTCTTCGGTGATTCTTACAAGTTGGTTAGAATCTTCAAGAGCTTTAATAAATTCCCTTAAATTTTTATAACTCATTTTAGTACTTTAATAAAATATTGGAATAGTTTTTCTAACCTCTACTTATATAATATAAATTATTATATTCAAACAATTCTTATAAATCGAAAGCATTAAAATTTTCAAGTTCTTTTAAAATTACAGACAGCATATTTTAAGTTGCGTTAAATAATATATTGACATATTTTAAGGAATGTATTAATGGTCAAATAATATCCAGTACTGATATAAAAAGTTTATTGTTTAACAATTTTAGGAGATATATTATGTTAAATCAAGCTCAAAGCAGAAGCCTTCATCAATATATAAAAGATGATTTAGAATTTATGAGGGTAATTGAGCCAGAGATAGCGATATCAGGGCTTTTAGCAATAAAAGATAATACATTATATAAAACCGAAAAGACCATCTTTGAAGAATATGGGTTGCTTGAAATAATAGATAAATGGAGAGAAATTTATGCTCACCCATGTCCACAAAATAGAACAGAATCTATTGTGGAAGTTGAAATTAGAGAAGAGAAATATGTATATTACACGGATGCATCAGGTGAAGTGCAAGGTGAATATAAAGGGATATTAGATTTAACAAGCAAAAATGATAAATCAACTTGGCCAGTAAGCAAAAAGGATATAAATGAATTTTTTGATAAAGTTATAGAAAGAGAGTTAGAGAAGCAGCAAGAATTGCTTAATGAAAAAGAAGAACGTATAACATACAATCGCGTTGTTGAGGAAGAATTTGAAATTTTAGAAACACAAATGGAGAAATCGAGAAGGCCTAAATTAACACTTGGCAGGGAAAAGAATTATAAAGAAAATATGAAAGATAGTGTTTATAGGTTAGGGATAAATAATCCTGCCAAGGACCGAGAATATGATGATTCTTGTAATAAAGAGATAGAAAATGGCGCATTTGGAATAGGCATGGGTATAGGAGTAGGAGCAATAGGACTTGGCGTTATGATTGGAGCACCTTATTTAGCGCCATATTTAGTAGCTGCGGGTTTAGGTGCTGAGGCAGCTGCAGAAGGTGCAGCTAGCGCAGCTAGTAGTACTAGTGTAATTGCTGCAATGGGCGAATATGCTACAATGGTTGGGACAAGGATAGCTAGTCTTGGAGGAATGATAGGACTTGGTGGAACTACAGTTGTAGCTCATGGTACTGCTTGCAAAAAGAAAGGCAGAGAAGGTAAATGGGTTGACTTTATCGAAATGACCAGATCTTTGTCTCCTGAGGGTAAGAAAGTTGCGGAGGCTTTGAAGACTATTATGCAAACTAGGCTTATAAATAAATTCAGAAGTTGTATGGAAGATGATTTATTATTTAACGAAGGTGAAAATTTTGAATCACAACGTGCAGGCAAAAAACTTGCACGTGAAAAATTAGTTAAATTAATAGATCAGATGCTTGAGTTTAAAGAAGTAAATGCAACGGATTATGATGAATTTAATGAAGCATTATATAATGGGCAGACTATGCTTGAGGATTTAGAAAAAATGCATAAATCAATAATAGAAGGGACTGAGCATGGAGCATTAAGAATAGTGCTTAATGAAGGAACTCAAGCAAATTTTAAAAAGTTATCTTCAGCGCAACAGAAACATGTGATATGTTCTGTAGCAGGAATGATAAGAGATACATTAATTATTGTTAAAGACTGTTTAGAAAAAGACACTATGAGAGATGATTTAAACATTGCAATAAGAAAAGCACAAGTAGAATCTTGCAGTATAATGTAATAAAATTATTATATAGTATGCAACTATAGCATACTATATAACATAGTCATTAAATGAAATAATCAAGTAAGAAATGCTAACTATAGGGACGAGAAGATGAAAAGTAAAAATATAAGTACAAATACAGATTTAACTTTACCCGAGGAGATAGTAATCAAAGATTTTTACTTGAGATTAGGCAAAGCTGTAGCAGCCAAACAAGCTCATAGTCAATATAGGTTTCAGATACGGGACCATAGAGGATATATTCTAGCAGCAATTGAAGAGATTTACGAAGAGGAATGTAAAAATTCTCTTGCGCTAATGAAAATAAGTTTTGAAGAAGTTGAAAAATATCTAAAGACAAGTGGTTTACTAGATAGATTTGAGAGTGTCTCTAATAAAGTAGAGAGTAAAATTAAGTCGATTAGAAGCGAATTGCATAATGATATATATCAAGATCCTTATTTAAAAGGAAAAATAAGTAAAGGTGAACGGGATGAAGGATATGTTGGTTTTATTGGTAGAGAAATGCCAGATGGGTCAATTAAGGGTTGGGGAGAAGAATATAGATACTTATATACTCAAGCAATAGATAATCAGTTAAAATTATATTTTGTTCAGTTAGAGGAAACATTACGTGATCCTGATTTGCCTGATACTTATATTAGTGTTAAAAAAACTTATGCAGCAACAGATTTTATTGAAGACTCACCAACAGATTTTATTGAAGACTCACCAACAGATGAATTAAGGAGTTTGTTAAGTATAGCAAGAGGAAGTGGAAGAGCCTTTAATCAAATATTCTGGACAGAATGGACGGAGGCAAGAAAGAAGGAGGAGAAATTTATATTACCGAAAGAAGCGCCTATAATGAAGAATTTCGGCCATCATTTGATAATGTCATATATAGAGATAGTAAAAGAAAAAGGAAATATAGAAGAATTAGTTCAAGGTTGGGAGGAAGTAAGAAATGAAGAAGAAGCAACCAGTCGATATTATAGATTAATGGATCCAAAATATAAGCTAACAGCGAAACAATCAAGAGAAGGGATATTCTATTATTTACCTGAGATAGTAAAAGATACGTGGAAAGCGGGAAGAGATTTAACGAAAGAAGTAAAAGATAATATCATTCTAGGATATGAGCTTTTAGGAGAGGTGAGCTATAATAGCTTAGTGAAATACACTAGGGAGGGAATAGATCCGAGGATAAAATTAGCAGAGTCTGAGGATGAGAAGGCATTTATAGAAGCAGCCAAGACTAACAATAAAGAAGTGCTACTGAGCTTGTTTAAAAAAGGAACCAGTCCGTATATTAGAGATGAGCAGAATAATACTCCAGTAAAGTTGCTAAACAAAGCTACCAGGATAAGTTTGATAGGATATATTTTATCATTTTTAATGAGAAGGCCAGAATATGAGCTTTATTATGAACTCAAATTCTATATGTCAGTATATTCGCTTGCAGTAAAACGCATGAGAGAGATAGAAAGAAAGCAAGTTACTCATCTAACTTTAGAAGAAAAAGATGCTGATAAAAAATTAAGAAAGGAAAAACTGCAAGAAGAAGTGCTAACAATATATCATAAAGATAGGGTAATAGCAGGGAAAGATGAAAAGAGCATAGAGAATAATGAGTTGTCCACTGGAGAAAGGGTGATCTATACAAGTAAAGCGCTTGAAGATGCTAGCTTGCATGCATATCATAGATCTAGCTTATTTACATATTTACTATCATTTGCGAAGCAAGTAAAGCCATATAAAGAAAGCGGATATTATCACTCAAGGGACGCTAGGGTTGAGTATAAAAGGGCAAAAGAAACAGAATATATGAGAGATACAAAAATAAGGCTTGATGATAAGGATACTAAATTTTCTGAAATACAAAATATTACTAAAAAGCATTTGTGCAAATGGGAAAAAAGAGAAATAATGGAAAAGAAAGCTGAGCCTAAATTTAGTGAAAGAGTCGGTTATGACGCCCATAAGCTAACTATCAAAATCACCGATATAATCCGTTCTGCTAAATCTAAATTCTCTTCTAATGCTAGGTGAGTTTGAATAATTGATTATATTAACTTGAAATACTGAAATTCAGAAGCGTGTTTAGCTTATAAACTAACTTTATAGTGCCGAAAATTAATATTTTCATTCTTGTAATAAATAATCATGTTTAACAAAATAAATTTACTTGTTTAAATTATATTTAACACTCATATAAGATCAAAAAGCTAATATTTAAGTGATATTTTTGCAACAGCATTAGGTAAATAGATAAGTTTATTAATGTAAATTTAAAATTGCGATTGAATATATTAAAGAAACAAGCATATTATAAACTCCATACAGCAATTTTAGTAATTTTGCTAAAAATAAATTTAATAACTTTAAGGTTTTTTAATTATGAAAAAATTTTTACTTTGCTCAACTATCATTAGCTTAACAGCTGGTGTAGCTTTTGCGGATGCGCCTCTTAATCCTAATTTCAGTTTAGGTGGAGTTGCAAATTTTGAATCAGGATTCCGTAGCCAAAAGAAAGACTATAAACAAGACTTATCTACTCATCAAAAAGATGTGATCTTCAAAAATACAGCTAGAATTTATGCTAAAGCTGAAGGTCAAGCTGATGCAGGATTTAAATATGGTGCAGTAGTTGGATTGAAAACAACTGTTGATAAATCTAGAAAAAATGCTTCTGACAATTTAGATAGAAGTTATTTATTTGTTGAAAGTGAAGCTGGACGTATCGAATTAGGTAGCAACCATTCAGCTGGTAAAACAATGAAAGTTGACTCTTCAAATTTTGCACGTGCAACTGGTGGGGTTAATGGTTCTTGGTATAAATATTATAATTTCGGTTATAAATCTTTAGATACAGATTATGCTGATGCTCCTTTCCTTACTTCAGGTGATAATTTCGTTGATTATTTAAACAAATGGTCTGATGAAGATACAAGAAAAATCACTTATTATTCGCCTAGAATGTCTGGTTTCCAATTTGGTGTGAGCTATACGCCAGATGCTACTAACAGAGGTAATAATACTCGTGAAGACAATAAGTATGTAGGTTATAATGATGCTGCATCATCTTTAAATATTAAAGATCTTTTCAGCGCTGGTTTAAATTATACTCAACAATTTGACCAAATGACTTTATCATTAAGTGCAACTGGTGAAACTGGTAAAGTAAACCATAAAATTGCAAACATTAAAAACACTAAAAACACTCAAAGCTATGCATTTGGTGGAAGTTTAGAATATGCTAACTTAACTTTTGGCGGTTCTTACGGTGTAATGAGCAAAAAGAATTTTGCAGCAAATGTTAGTGATGCACCTTTATTCAGTTACATTGGAAAAGATGCTAAATACTGGAGCGCTGGTGTTGGATATGTACAAGGTCCTATTGGAGCTAGTGTAAACTACTTTGAAAGTGATTTAAAAGGTACAAATGTACATAACACACTTAAAGCTGTATCTGTAGGAGTTGATTACAAATTAGCTGCTGGTATGCTTCCATATGCTGAAGTTACTATGTTAGATCCAAGAGCTAAAACTGTAGGAACTGCTACTCCTAGAAATAAAGGATCAGTATTTATTGTTGGAACTCAATTCAAATTCTAATAATATCAATATTCTTTAAGTTGAAAAAGGGACAGAAATGTCCCTTTTTTTTCGCATATATTTTATAAATAATGTAAAATTACTATTTCTTAAATTGCTCCTACTAAAAAATTAAAAGCTATAAATTTAATGGTAAAACATCAGACTTATCTGGAAACTTAGTGCTGAAGAAAAATTTGAAAGAGATTGAGTAAGATGCTGAAACAAATTCAACATGACAGTTAACTTTAAACAATTATTCGGTAAAGCGCTATAACAAGTTCATCATTACGAAAAGCTTTAGATAATCGTCCTCCTAAAATCGTTTCAGGATCTTGTGGAGGCATGTAGAACCAGATCGTAGTTAAATGCATAGTAAAAACTTGAATGTAATACTATGCGCAAGTAGCGAAGCCTATAGAATTAGTAGGTAAGCTACTAACAACGAGGTTCGAACTTGAGCTTAAAAAAATATAATTGAATATTCTTACATTAAATCAATGTATAAATTATTTTTCGTCAGAGTTTCAAAATAGTGATTATTTTTGTGTATACTAGCAGTTATAGTATAAATTCTTGTTACTCGCATAAAACTTATTAAGTCTTGTTTCCATATCAAAAATAAAATATTTTAGCTATATAAAGTAGAATATAAATGTATAATACTCTTGTTTATTGTAAAATCTTAGAAAACTGTTTTATGATATAGATATATTATTATAAAACATGGAAATTTTTAATTAAAATAGATTTAAGTAATGAATATTTTTAGTGATCATTTTTTGTTACTTCAAGTAATAATACCATTAATATCGGCTTTAATCTTAGCCTTAAGTACAAGAAAAATTTTATATCATTTAAGTCTTTTAGCGATAATATTAAATATAATTATAAGTATTCAGATATTTAATAAGAGCTTAGATCATTCTATAATATATCAATTAGGAAATTGGGCCGCTCCTTTAGGGGTTGAGTACAAGGTTGATACATTAAATGCAATATTCCTTTTACTTATAAATATTGTAGGATTGGCAGGTTTATTTTATGGTTATAATTCTGATGAGCTAAATGCTCCTAAAGTAAAAGCAAATATATTTTATAGTTTATATCTTTTATGCCTAACTGGAATGTTAGGAATTGTAGTTACAAATGACATTTTCAATATATATGTTTTTTTAGAAATTTTTTCTTTAAGTTCTTATGCATTAGTAGCTTTAGGATATAGTAGAAAATCACTAGTAGCAGCATTTAATTATTTGATCATAGGTAGTATTTCTGCAAGTTTCATTTTAATAGGTATAGGCTTAATATACATGATTACAGGTAGCCTAAATTTGACTGATTTGACAAATATTACAGAATCAAGATCAAATTCTTCAAATTTATATATGGGAATAGTCTTTATAATAGTAGGTATAATGATTAAAGTAGGGTTATTTCCTGCGCATAATTGGCTGATTAGAATATATGAAGTCACTCCTCAACCTGTAATGTTCTTAGTTACAGGACTATCTTCAAAAATTAGTTTATACATAATTATAAAATTATTCTACAAAGTTTTTCCTATATCTATATTATTAAATAATGAAATTGGAATTATACTTAAATTTATAGCTGCAGGAACAATAATTATAGGTTCAATATTTGCTTATATGCAAAAAAATGTTAGAACAATACTTGCATATTCAACAATAACGAGTACAGGATATGTTATTGCATCAATAAGTATAAATGACAAACAATCATTCATAGCGGCAATATTGATAATAATATCTGACTCTTTAACTAAACCAGTGTTATTTTTATTTAATGATAATTATAAAGCTTTAATGGCTAAATTAAATAATGAGATAAAATATTGCTATATCTTCAATTATGCTAATTTAATAGGTTTTCCCTTGACGCTTGGTTTTATTAGTAAATGGTATCTATTATCTAGCTTGATTTATTCGTCAGCATGGTTTTTAGTTGTTGTAGTAATATTAAGTTCAGTTATGTCTTTTATGTATATGCTGAAAATTTTTAAAATTAACGAAAGTAAAATAGACAATATAAATCAAGAACAACCAATTTTTATTTTAAAATCTAAGATAATAATTACTAGCTTAACATGTTTAAATTTGACCCTCGGTTTAAGCTCAAACATTATAATAAATTACTTGCAGTAAGTTAAATCAAATGAATTACTTTTTTGAATATCGAGATTTTATTATATTGCTACCATTTCTGTTCATCTTAATCGGATTTGTAATTTGCCGCTTATTAAAAATGTCTTCTAAAACACGTGACATTATAATTTTACTTTTATCGATAATAACTGTAATTAGCGTAATAAATATCATTTTTAATTATTTGAACCACGGAAAAGCTAGCTTAACCATAATATCAATTGCTCCAAACTTAAATATATCATTTGCAACTGAACCATTAGGTTTATTATTTATGCTTATGGTAAGTGTTTTATGGCTAATAACGCATATTTATTCAATAGGCTATATGAATTTTCATTATCAGAAAATTGACTTAAGTAAATTTTATACATTGATATTATTTTCAATATTTTGTAGTTTCGGTGTAGCACTAGCATCAAATCTTCTGACCTTATTTGTTTTCTATGAATTTCTTACCATTTGCACTTATTTTCTAATAGTTTTTGATCCTGATGAGAATAAAATGAAGGCAGGAAGAATTTATTTAACATATTTATTTGGAAGTTCATTAGCTTTTTTTCTGCCTGCAATTATCCTTACATATAGCTATACAGGAAGTATTACATTTACGTACGGTGGAGTATTTTCTGAAACGAGTCAGTATATAGGTATAATGTTTTTGTTATATTTATTTGGTATAGCCAAAACTGCAATTATACCTTTGCATTCCTGGCTTCCTTCAGCAATGGTTGCACCAATACCAGTTAGTGCGTTACTTCATGCAGTAGCAGTAGTAAAGACAGGAATATTTTGTATTTTAAAAATTGTAATTTATATTTTTAGTGTAAGCAGATTAAACGAGTATGCGCAAAACTCCAATTTATCACTTATCATACAAATAGTTGCTGGAACTACTATTATCATTGCGTCAATTTTAGCATTAGCACAAAATTCTATTAAAAAATTATTAGCATATTCTACAATAAGCCAATTATCATATTCTATACTAGCTATTTCAATTTTCACAAAAAAGGCTGTTATTGCTGCAGTTTTTCATATGATAAGTCATGCAATTAGTAAAATAACTTTATTTTTTGCTGCAGGTAATATTTATACTGCAACCGGTAAAACAGATATTTCGGAAATATCAGGGATAGCTAAAATTATTCCTGTGACAATGATTGCATTTTTGATAGGAGCATTGTCAATGATAGGTATTCCTCCAGCTAGCGGATTTTTAAGTAAATTCTATATATTTACTGCATCATGGGGGATGAAAAATAACTATATAATTATAATTGTTTTGTTATTAACAAGCTTAATTAGCACCAGTTATTTTAGCAAATTATTATACAATGCCTATTTTGAAAAAACTAAAGAAGATATTTCAATAAACAAATTGAGTTTCTACATGCAATTTTCAATAATTTTAACCTCTTTAGCTATAATATTACTCAACATATTTGCTCAGCATATTATTAGCTTTATCAGTTAATGAACTGAGCTTGATTTTTATTGTTTTTTTCTTGCAATACATCTTTTGTAAAAGTCTCTTCTCTTTTGAATCTTTTAGGATTTAAATTTTGGTATTCTTCACTAATTTTACTAGTTGAAGATACATTACTTATGGTATAAAGATGAGGAAATTCTAAATTTTCCATTCTTCCACGTTCTTTAAAGAATGCATCTGCAATACCGTAAATCCTACAATTATTAATGGTGGGAACAGGATATGAGATTAATATATCTACTAACTCATCATTAACATAATGTAACAGATCATAAGAATTGGGAATTAGATTGTTATTAGAATCAATTCTTTGTACTATAATAACGCCAGTAAAATTATTACTAGTTTTAAAATTTAATTGTTTAGTATCGGTATTAAATTCTTGAGTAATTTTAGGTTCGTTATTTAAATAATATATTTGCATATTATTTTTCAAATTCAAGTCTAAAGTAAATAACATTTTAGTTTCTACTAAATTTTGAATAGATATATTTGAATTTTCTGTAGCTTTAATTAACTTTTCTAATTTTTTATTATCATCGCTAATATTGCATGCTTCTTGTTGCTCGCGATGTCCTTTTATAAAAATACGCTCCAACAAGGATATGTTAGAAGAAGATTTCGAATGTTCCTGAGAAGTATGGTCTGTAATTGAGCTTTGTTCTGTATTAAGAATTGAATCAGTGCTAGATGTGTTCACTAATTTTTCTGCGGAAGAATTAGTATCTGCTAAATCTAAGTCTGGCTTATTGTTTTCAATTTCAGCTTTATTAGGATTATGGATTGACTGCAATTTTACACTAGTTGAAAGATTTTCCGGTATTTCTGTTTCTGAAGTTTTCTGATCAAAAATTGGTTGTTTAACTATATTTTTATTTAATAATGAATCTTGCTTTCTTTTAAGATTTTTAAGAATTAATGCTGAATTTGTAGAGCTTGATAAAGAAAGTGCAGTTTTTTTAGTCTGAGGCCCAATTTTTTTATATTTATTTTCCTCCTGATTTTTAGAAATGTAAGATTTTTTATCAGTTAGTATATCTTCTATTTTAGTCATAACAAAATAATTTTTCATTTTTATAAATTATTGTATTAATTGCATAATTATGCAATTTTGTGCGCAACATAACATATATTTTTCATTTAATATACTTAAATATTTATTCATTTTACGGAAAATAAGAAATAAGTTAATATACTAATAGTATGTAATACTATGGTTATACACTACCATAAGCTGTTTTATATAATTTGACGAAATTATTTTCTTTAGTTAGAATAAAATTACTTTTTTAATTTTAAATTATTAGGAAATAATTATGAAAGATAATAATAACACAATAGAAGCTTCGCCATATAAAAAAGCAGGAAATGATACAACAAGTCAGGTAGAAAATTTTGCAAGAAATGCTCCTTTAATAATAGGTCTTCAGAAAGAAAATATAGGCTTAAAACAACAAGTTAAATATTATGAAAACCAAGTTAAACTTCTTTTGCAGAAAGGGAAAGAATTAGAATATAATAAAGAAGGCAAAAAAAGCGAAATTGAAGAATTAGCTTCAAAATTACAAGAAACCTTACTAGAAAAGGAAACTTTAGAATCACAAAATCAAGTGCTTCAGACACAAAATCAGTTATTAAAAAGTCAATTAGATCAAGCTAATGAGGAATCCTTATTTTTAAAAGAAGAGAAAAAAACCCTTGAGCAAAAATTAATTTCTGTAGATAAAGAAGTTATTCAATTAATTAAGGATAAAAAAGAACTTACTGAGGAAGCAGATTCTAATGCAAAAAGATTAGAAAAGGCTAAAGAAGAAAATAAAAAATTAGTAAATGACAAAAAAGAATTGAACCATAAAAAATTAGAATTGGAAAGTAAAGTTAGCGAATTAAATACTGTAATATCCACTGAAGAAGAGAAAGTTAAAACTTCTCAACAACAATGTAAGATACTACAAGAAAAAAACAAACAAATATCAAATGAGCTTGAAGATAATAAAGCGCAAGTAAGCAATTTGAATGAAACTAAAAAACAGCTGAACATACAAATTAATAATATAAAAAAAGAAAAATCTAGTCGCGAGCAGGAATTATCAGAAGAAATAAAAAACAATAATGCTAAGATTAATGATTTAGAATCACAAGTGGACTTACTTAAAACTCAAGCACAAACTCTAAAAGAAGAATTAGAGGAAGTAAAAGAAGATAGAGAGGCATTATTTAATAGTATGAATGAAATAAATGAGATTATGAAAAATACTCAAGAGCAAGTTGATAACTATAGAAAGGCTGAAAATAACTTAAGCGAAAATGATACGGAAATCTCATCAGATATAGTGGATCCTATAACACTAGGTCTTTCTCTTTCTCCTCTTAAGCCAAATACTCCAAAAAAATCTGATATTGTTCCAATTAGTGAAGAATTAGAGAAAACAGATCCTAATTTTGCGAAATCTTTAAACCCTAGCAGAGTTAAAAAAACTTTAAATTTTGCTAATACAAGCTGGGTTGAAAAATCAGGGGCTAATATTCCGACTTCAGATCCTCAAATGCAAGTAAAAAAGCTTGAACAAAAAAAGGAATCTAAAGAGGAAGTACCGATTATTAATCCATAGCATTTTAAAAGCTGTCCGTTGAAGGGCAGCTTTTATTTTTTATTAATTCTATATTAACTATTTAGTTTCTAATATAGATTTACGCTTACATTCTAATGCATGACAGAAATTATCTTTACAAAAAAATAAGTTAAGCTATTTTAATATATCTTATGGATTTTAAATATGGAGTTGATAAAATGAAATTGGAAATTATTTCTCCTGTAATTAATTCTTCTCTTAAATTGCCCTATTATGAAGTAAGAGTTCAAGCAGGTTTTCCTTCTCCTGCAGATAATTATCTTGAAAACGAACTTGATTTAAATGATTATTTAATTCATCGTCCTGCTTCAACTTTTTTTATCAAAGCCACCGGTAATTCAATGATAAATGCAGGGATACATCAAGGTGATTTACTAATTGTGGACCGCTCAATAACTCCGAAAGACGGTATGATTGTTATTGCCCACCTTAATGGGGAATTTACTTTAAAAAGGCTAAGTATAAACAAAGAGAAAATAACACTAGTTCCAGAAAATCATGAATATAAGCCAATTAAAATAACGGCTGATATGAATTTTGAAATATGGGGTGTAGTATCAAATGTTATTCATAAATTGATCTAATCAATAATATATGAGTATTTTTGCCCTAGTTGATTGTAATAATTTTTATGCTTCCTGTGAGCGTATATTTAGACCAGATTTAGAGAATAAACCAATTCTAGTGCTTTCTAATAATGATGGTTGTGTTATAGCCAGATCTGAAGAAGTAAAAAAATTGGGCATTAAAATGGGGCAGCCTTATTTCCAAGTTAAACATCTCATAAAAAAACATCAAATTGAAATATTTTCCTCAAATTTTGCTCTTTACGGAGATATAAGCAAAAGAGTAATGACGAGTTTAAAAGAGTTTTGTCCAAGAATAGAATTATATTCTATTGATGAAGCTTTTCTTGATTTATCATCTTTTAAAGATCCCTATAAATATGGGGAACATATTAGAGATTCAATAAGAAAATGGATTGGAATACCTGTAAGTATAGGGATAGGTAGGACTAAAACATTGGCTAAGCTTGCAAATTTAATAGCTAAAAAAGATATTACAAGAAATAATGTATTTTCACTAGATAAGGATAATGAGGATGAAGTACTAAATTCAATTGATATAGGAGATGTCTGGGGTATAGGTAAAAATTGGTCAAAATTTTTAAGACAAAATAATATAAATACAGCAAAAGATATACGTGATGCAGATAATATATGGATAAGGAATCATCTTCACGTTGTTGGAGCTAAAACTCAGTATGAGCTAAGAGGAACTTCCTGTATATCAATTGAAACTGATATTAAAGACAAAAAATCTATTACTGTTTCGAGGTCATTTGGTAAAGCAATAAATACTCTAGAAGCTTTGAGGGAAGCTGTTATAAGCCATATTTCAAAAGCAGGTGAAAAAGTAAGAAAGGCAAAATTAGAAGCTAGTTATCTTATAGTTTATACTGCAACAGATAAATTTAAGGAAAATTACTATAAAAATTCTTCATATCTAGCATTGCCATTTGCTACGGATAACACTTTAGAATTGATAAAATATTCTAATTTATTAATAGAAAAAATATATCAACCAGGCTTTAATTACAAAAAAGCTGGAATAATATTAAGTGGCTTAAGGCCAAAAATTTACTATAAGGCGAGCTTATTTGATAATAGGGATATTAAAAAAAGTACAAATTTAATGAGCGCTTTAGATACAATTAACGCTAATTATGGAAGTAAAACAGTTTTTTTTGGTGGAGCTGGTATAAAAAATGAGTGGGAGCCAATAAAAAATATGCTTAGTCCATGTTATACTACTAGTTGGAAAGATATTTTAAACGTATAAAACTCCATTACTTTATTTGACGAAATGCAAATCTGAGATGTTATAATTAAAGCTTTTCACATGTTCCACGATTTGCTCAGCTGCTTCTTCAGGAGATAAATTAGTGACTTCAAGATTAAGTAACTCAGGGTCATGAATCTGTAAAAGGGGCATTTCATTATATACTTCTTTTGGATCAATAGACTTCCACCTTTTTCTACGTTCAGGTTGGGTCACGCGTTTTAAATGTTCTTCTTCTGTTATGGTTAGCCTAACTGGTATAAATAATGAACCTCTACCCAAAGCTATCTGCTTTACTTGCTCATAAAGTTTTCTATCGCCCTCGTACTCAAAAAGATTATTTGTAAGTATGTAACTATTGTTTTTTTCATTTGCAATAAACTCCCAAACAGCACTACGTATCTTTCTTATAGAGACCCAAGCAAATTCGGGCACTTCAGTAAAGCCATCATAATTTAAAAGTTCAAGAATTGGGTTATTGATAAGTTGATTATCGCATATTCTGAAACCATAATCCTTAGCAAGCGCCTTAGCTATCGTATATTTACCCGTTCCAGGTCTTGCGGTAATATAGATAACTATAGTTTTATTCTGTGTGTTATTCATGATTTTTTTCGCTAACGATTGTTCCTTGATGATATAATATTTTCCAATTATCATTTATTTTACGCCAAATAGTACTGCGCCTTGTAATTCTTATTTTATTTTGAATCAAAACATATGTAAGCAAATAATTGTCAGGTGCTATTTGAATAAGTTTAAAATCTTTTGCCTCCCAAATATCCTGGTAATCCGGATCATTATATCGCTCGAGCAAGGTATCAATAACATCTTGTTTACTATAGACAGTACCTGAGGCGCCAACTTCCCAAAATTCTTCACATATTTGATTTAAAATATCTTCTTTTGTCTTTCCAAATTTGCTAGGGTGATGGAATATTGGCTCACGAGATTTGAGCTGTTCAAGTATTTGATCATGCATATTTAGTAGCATCCAAATTTCATGAGTATCTTTTCGCTCCCCGAACTTTTTAAATCCAGCTTTTTCATAAGACTTAATAGCAGCAATATTGTTTAAATCAGGGTCAACAAAAAAATGAGAATAATTGTTACCATAAATATTCAAAAATTTTGAAATTGTCCGAGAGCCAATATTTTTACCTAAATATTCTTCTTCACCAATGAAAATATCGAAAGCACCTAAATTTTCTGGTAAGCCTACAAGAGGTTTGCTGCGTGGAAAATCGTAAGCATTATAGATTTGGATATAACCAACAGGTTGATTATCAAAATAAAATATATATGCATTAATTGGCTTTTTAATATCGTTTATTTCTTTATAGCCTTGAGTGTAACTTGCATATTTTTCTTTAACCAAATCAACTGTATAAATGATATCCTGATCCCACCATTTTTTAACATTTGAAGACTCAAGCCATTTTAAAAGAAGAAGAAAATGTAACTCATTTAAAGGTTGAAAACTAATGTTCATAAAGCTTTAATTATTTGTTATACAATAGTTTTGCTGACATATATTGAATTTTTATACATTATAAAATAAGTTTTGCATATTAAATTTCATTAGTGAGGAAAAATATGGGAAATATTCAAACTACAACTATGCCAGTAGATGAATCAAAAATAAACGAAGAATTTGTTTCAGCTGCAAGAGATAGTCAAGAGGAAAAAGTAAAAAGCTTACTAAAAGAAGGAGTTGATGTTAATTCTACTGATAGGCTGGGGCATACAGGATTGCACCTTGCGTCATATCAGGGCCATTTAAACATAGTGAAAATATTACTTGAAAATAATGCTGATCTAGAAGCAGGAGCGGTAAAATCCCAATACGAACGACCCATCCATTATGCTGCTAAGAATGATCAAACTGAAATACTCGAGATTTTACTTGAGAAAGGCGCTAAACTTAATGCAACAGATATTAATGGCGCAACTCCACTACATTTAGCTGCAAGGCAAGGGAAGATTAATTCTGTAAGGTTTTTAATAAAACAACCAGGAGTAGAAATCGATAAACAAAATGATAGGGAATGGTATACAGCTCTGCATATGGCATCATACTATGGACATGATAAAGTAGTGGAGGAATTAATAAATAATGAAGCTGATATTGAACGTGAAGACAGTACAGGTGCAACGCCACTTTACCTTGCTGTTATAGAAAATAAACTTGATGCTGCAAGAACATTACTTGAATCTGGAGCTAATCCATTGCCTACAAATAAAGAGCAAAGTAATGCTACTGCTTTACATATGGCTTCGTGGTTTGGATATACGGATATGATTAAGCTATTGCATGAGTATAAAGCAGATATAAATGCTAAAGATAAGGATAAAATGACAGCTTTGTATTTTGCCATTTTAAATCGCCAGTATCATTCAGCTAGAATATTAGTGGGAGTAGGCGCAGATATTACTCAAGATGTCAAAGATGTCCTAAAAGATCGCAATCCAATATTACTTGAGGAACTTGAGAAAAAAAGTAATGATTTTAGAGAGTTTTCTCAAAATGCCGGTCAAACATTAATTAAAATAATTCAAGATGGCTCTAAGACTGGCTTAGTTAAAGCTTTAGAGGGCAAACCAAAGGAGAACTCTCGAGAAGGCCGTCAGTAGAATCTAAAATTTTAAAATTAAGTATAGCTCCATTATGATAATCTTAACATGAGTAAAATTCAAAATCTATTAGTTCGAAAGTTGCTAAAAGAAGATATCCAAACTATTGTTTCTGCTTTTAGCCAGATTGGTTGGAATAAACCTGCTGTGCTATTTGAACAATATTTACAGGAAGCAGGAGCGGATGAACGTATAATTTGGCTGGCATATATCGATAATAAATTTGCCGGTTACAATACGCTTAAATGGGAGTCTCAATACCCATCATTTAAAAATCAAAATATTCCAGAAATTATGGATCTTAATATATTGCCCGAATATAGAAAACTTGGAATAGGCTCTATGCTTCTTGAATGTGCTGAAAAGGAAGCAAAGATTAAATGTGACACTATTGGCATTGGAGTTGGGCTTTATGCAGGTGAAGATGGTGGTTACGGAGCAGCACAAAGACTTTATGTGAAACGCGGCTATATCCCAGATGGTAAGGGCGTTACTTATAATTACGAACCCACGATTCCAGGTCATAGCTATCCTCTTGATGATGATCTAGTGTTATGGTTTATGAAGAAATTAAATTGAGATGAGAAGTTTTATGAGGAAAAACAAAGATAATATTTATAAAATCTATGACAAGATAGCGATTTGGATGGATGAACATCGATCTAGAGCACTTTTTGAAAAACCATACCTAGATCGTGCGATTTCATATTTAGAACCAGATGCAACAATTTTGGATTTAGGATGTGGAACTGGTGAACCAATTGGGCGCTATTTTATAGATGCAGGCTTTCAAGTAATTGGAGTCGATGGATCAACCAAAATGTTAGAGATCGCTAGGTCACGTTGTCCAAAAATTAGGTTCATTCTAAGTGATATGCGTACTATAAATTTGGATGCAAAATTTGATTGCATTACTGCTTGGCATAGCTTTTTCCATTTATCGCAAGACGACCAGAGAGCAATGTTTAAAATATTTGTATCTCATTTAAAGGCAGGTGGTGTTCTATTGTTTACATCAGGCCCAGAAGCGGGAGAGGTATGGAGTAATAATGGTGACGAAATGCTCTATCATGCCTCACTTTCATCTGATGAATACAAAGTTTTATTAAAGCAACACGGCTTTACGTTAATCGACCATAAAATAGCTGATCCAGAGTGTGGTGATGCTACTGTTTGGTTAGCAAAGTTAGAACATAGACTTGAGGAATAAAATGACTGTTCCATATAAACTTATAGATTTGACATCATTTCCTATTATATTATGATGCATTCAATCAAAATAAAAGACGGAACATAAGCCCCATCAGGTTAGTTGGATTAATTGAAAGAGAGTAAAAATGAAATTTAATTTTAGATTGTTAGTGTTCTTAGTATTTTTTAGTGTAAGCTCTTTGAGCTATGCTTTAGAAATAAAGACACTTCAGATGTTTGATTCTAGCAGAGACAGAAATATTCCTGTAGTGATTTACCAAGCTGAAAATGAAAGCAAACTACCCGTAGTTATCATAAACCATGGTTATGAAGTTAAAAACACAGAATACTCCTTCATCGCAGATAAATTAGCTTCACTGGGATATTTTGTTGTTGCTATACAACATGAGCTCAAAACGGATAAACCGCTTGCAAGAACAGGAAATTTATTTGAAAGAAGAAAGCCAATATGGGAGCAGGGAGTTGAAAATATTTTATTTGTTATGGACGAGCTTAAAAAAACTCAGATCAATACAAATTTGGATAAAGTTATTCTTATAGGTCATTCTAACGGTGGAGATATATCGATGATGCTAGCAGACACTTATCCTAAAATAGTTGCCAAAATCATTTCTCTAGACAGTTTGCGTTATCCTTTTCCAGGTGGAATTCCAATTTTACGTTTTGGCGCAGTTGATACAAAACCTGATGAAGGTGTAGTGCCTATAACTGGGATTGACATAGTTTATATTAAGGATGCTAAACACATAGATTTATGTGATAGAGGAAGTGAATTAATCAAAGATGAAATTCAAAAATCGATCATTCAATTTTTGAATAGGTAAATCATGAAAAAAAGTCTAATGAAATTTATATTATCGATTTTTGTCTTACTAATCTATGTTTTGACTAAGGCTAATTTAGCATTTGCAAATAGTCTAACGTTGCCTGAGCCAAAAGGAGATTATGGCGTAGGTATTGTTAATATAGAACTCTCTGACCAGTCACGTACTCAGCTTCGAAGTATTGAAAAGCGCAAGTGGATGGCAACAGTTTTTTATCCGACATTTAAAACAAAGTCTACTTCACCTTATATGCCAGGAACGATAGAGGATGGTAATGTTTACAGGGTAAAAGTTTTAGGACATGCTATTCCTAATGCTAGAGCTATTACAGGGAAAAAATCCCCAATTATTATTGCATTTCCAGGTCGTGGTGATGAAAGGCAAAAAGAGACAATTCTATATGAAGCTTTAGCATCAAATGGGTATATTGTTATTAAAATGGATCAGCCTTATGTAGCAAACTTTGTGAAACTCTCTAACGGAGCAAAAATAGTTTTAACATTTCAAGATGCCCGGAATCTTCCACGCAACCGTGATTATCGCTATAAATATGATGATGAAGTAATTGACGCGGCTATAAAAGATATTGATTTTGTATTGGAGAACTTTAAAGCTTTTGGAGACTTATCAAGTTCCTTTGATACAAGTAAAATCATTCTTATGGGTCATAGTATTGGCGCTAATATTGCGCACATTAAAGGATTTACTGATAGGCGAATTAAAGCTGTTGTAGATGTTGACTCTAAAATTACTGAACGTGCAGTTTATGGGCGTATTGGAGTACCACCAAATCCAGATGCAAAACCTGTCTTATTTATTCAGGGCATGATGCAATATCAAGAAGATGTAGGTGATCAATTAACTAAAATACCAAACAGTACTATTTGGTCACCTTACGTCCAGCACAGCGTTTTTAGTGATGATGCTTATTTTTCTGCTAAAATAGCAAATTACGGTATGGGGTTTTGGAGCTCACTTTATAATTGGCTTTTCAAAAAAGGTCCAGATTTTTCAGATATTGGCACTAATCTTGGTGATTATAATGTGGATGAGTGGTTTAAGGAATATCCTGAATGTGTTGTGCGATGGCTGGATAAAATTAAAAGCACTTAAACCTTCCTACATCAACTATCTCATCCACCCTAATTTCTTTTAAGAAATCAATATCATGAGAAATAATAATCATTGCTCCAGGGTAAGATTTAAGGACTTGGATAACATGTTCACGTGTTTCTAAATCTAAATTGTTAGTGATTTCATCTAAAATTAGGAGCTTTGGTGTATAGGCTGCAATTTGAGCCATGCTTAATCTTGCTTTTTCACCTCCAGAAAGTGCTGAAACTAGAGTATTTACTTCCTCATTTTTGCGGAATAAGAAATTATTCAAGTGACGTCTTACTTCGGCAGGTGACCAATTAGGTACAAGTTCTGATATTATTTCAAGTACTGATTTGCTTTGGTCAAGGGCGCCGTAATGCTGATCTAAGTACCCAATATCTTCACGTTTTATCACGTACCAGTACCCAGTTTTATAAGTATTTTTATCCCCAAGGATGGCTTTTTGATCAAAGTCGATTTACCACTACCGTTATCGCCAGTAATAGCTATACGCTCATTATCAGAAAGGCTGAGGGTGATATTACTTAATATGTCATACTGAACTTGCTTTGGCGTCTGTTTGTTTGATCCTGAAATAAATTCAGGATGACTTTTATATCCAACTGATCCATCTGAAATTTGTACAAGCGTTCGATCTCCTACAGGAGAATTCTCAATAGAAAATTTTGGCACAATGATTTCTGGAAGGCGAAGATTAGCTAATTTATTTTTCAAATAATTCTTAGTTGTATCAATAGCTTTTAACTTTTTACCTTGCGATTTTTGTGCTTTCATACCTTTTAAATCGCCCACCATTTTAAGCCACTTGCGGTTGGCTACTTTTTTTTCACCTTTTGCTTTACTCTTAGCAGTTCGACTTTGTTCCTGCATAAGTTTGTCGTGCATATCCTTTTTTTGTCGGCTTAAGACTATAAGCTCATTTTCAATGGATACTCGTTTCAGTTTAATTTCATCAATGTAATCTTCGTAATTACCGGAGAACACATTGATCTTGCCGTTATCAATATGCCACAGCGTATCAATAGAATTGCGCAGAAGCTCTATATCATGAGAAGCAATAATCAATGTACCAGGATAGGTTTTTAGCATACGCATTAAGCCTTTACGATTGCTGTGATCTAAGTGGTTTGTTGGTTCATCAAGTAGCAAAACATTTGGATCAAAGCTTAGAGCTTCTGTCACGGCACTATTTAAACGCTCGCCGCCACTTAGGTCTGTGTGATCTTCGATTATCTGAGGGACGTAACCTGTCACGATATCCGATGTGCACGAAATAGAACCAACAGATAATTCAAAATAGCCTGCAATCATTTTAAGCAGCGTGGATTTACCACTGCCATTTCTGCCGATAATTGCAATACGACTGCCATAAGTAATTTGGCAGTTGAAATTTGTAAAACAAGTTTTATTAGAAAAAGACAGATCAAGGTCTTTAATTTGAATGGGTTTATGTATCATATAACCTCTCTAAATGCTCTAGGACTTTAAAACCAAACTTTTCTATTCAGAAACAGCTAAGGAATGTATGCCCGATCTCAGGGCAATTTTAGAGAATAATTTTCATGATACGTAAAACCTCATATAAGTTATATGCTTTTATAATATATGTTTTGGCGTTAGAAGTCAATAAATGTAAGAGCCAGTATATAATCAAGCTTTGTTCAAATAGCTTTTTGAAGTACTTAAGTAGGATAGACATTGAATGTAAACATATTTCAATGTCATTGCTCAAGTAAAGGCACATAAATTGAAACATTTTGCTCTTGTAGCTTATCTGGAAACTTATCCATTATCATAAAAGCTGGATTTTTATTATCAATTTTAATTGCCGATTTATTAGCCATGCACCATAAATATATTGATAAACTAATCCCATATTGTTAAGCTTGCAAATATAATCAAATTTTGCATAAGCAACTTTGTTAATAATAATCTTTTTATATCTTAATACTTCATTTATTTGCTCAGCTATCAATATATTGTGTTATAAATAGACTCGCTGTGCAGAATGGTTCAAATCCGTCTAACGTCAATTACTAGCATCTTCAAAAATCTCATTCTTTTTTTCTGCAAATGGCCTACCATCGTAAAATAGTTCGATCTTAGAAATGAGCCGATCAGTAAATTCCATGAGTACTGCAGCTTTTAGCTTGCTGATAGGTGCAGAAAAGATAAAATCATAAGCAAACATGATTTGATTTTGGTATGAAAATTTGGATCGTATTTTAATATCCCCTAATATTTGGCTTAGGTTTTTTGCAGCTGAAACAACTGCTTCTTTTCCATGCATTTCTGCAAGTGGTCCAATGAAATGAACATTATCATGAAGATAGTTTGCCATTTTATCAAAGTCTTTTGCGAGCATGGCATTATAATAGCTTTTAGCAATGGTCAAGTTATCACTTACCTCAAAACTGCTTGTATTCATATCAAACTCCCATTATATTATAAGCATACTGACAATATAATATAAGGGTACTGATATGTCAACAAATAGAGAGATAGGTGTGAAAGGACTCTTTGGTTACAAACTTAAAAAGACTCAACATGCTTTGCGTCTTTATATGGATGAGGCCTTAAGAATTCTTAATCTAACTACACCACAATATGCAGTTCTGGCACAATTAGAATTAAAGCCAGGTATTTCTAACGCAGCACTTGCGCGGGTCTCGTTTATCACCGCCCAAACTATGCATGGCATCGTATCGAATTTAGAAAAGCGAGGGCTTGTTCAGCGTAAAAATGATGTATCACATGGTAGGATTTTATGCACAGAATTAACCAAGCAGGGACATAAAATTGTAACGCAAGCCCATGACATGATCCGCACTGTTGAAGCGCGTATGCTAGCTACAGTAAGCGAAGAGCATAAATTACTTCTCGAAAAGCTGCTGCTTGAATGCTTTAATAACTTAAATAATGGGGATATGGATTAAGATCTATTTTCTTGCCTTGTCCAACTTGTATGCTCTCTCTATTGTACCGCCAGGTAGAAAATTGGATTTCAAATATTCAAACGATTGTATCCGATCGTCACCGCCTTCATCAGATAGAAAGATTTGTTCGCAATATTCGCCGATGTCTTGGATAATACGCTCGTATCTATAATATGCAATTGCATCTTGGTCTATCTCTGTCTGGCCATATCCCTGGTAGAAAAGCGATTCTTCTTGGTCAGGTGTTAGGCCGCTGTCCCAAATACCAGCTCCAATGAACATAAGGTCACGTTCTTTAGGGGCAAATATAAGTGTATCCCAGTCAACTATATATAGCGTACTCTCTTTATCAATAAGTAGATTCCATCCATGAATATCTCCGTGGCATAATATATAATCTAGATGCTGTTTTTGCAGTAAGCATGCAAGTTCTTCCGCTAGTTGTATAAATTTAAGTATTTCACTACTTTTAGATTTCATAAATAATGCCATTTCAGCCGCAACAAGTTCTTCAAAAACCTTATCTTCAATGCTTACAAGGAATGTTTTTACCATATTTCGCCATTTAGGGGAGAATGCTTCCTTCGGTATGCCACTTATTATAGATTTTGGAATATCAGTGCTATGAAATTTTTTCATAGTTGCGCCAAATTCAATCCATTGTATGTCGGACAATGGCATATCAATACTATTATGTCCTTCGACATAAGGGTACAGAATAACTTTAAAAGCACCCAGGTTTCCCCAAAGCTGATTTATCACAGTTGCTATAGGCGGAATTATTTGTTTGAAACCCTGGTCTGCAAGATATTTTGGAACCATTACTGAAGCTTCGTGAAATTCAGTCTTTCTTAACTTTAAGAAATAATTCTGTTTATTGCTTGTTTTTACCCGGTAAACAGTTGTATTAAAATCGGCTCCAAGTGGAAGAAAAGAAATTTCTTTCACATTTAATCCATAAGCATCATGTATATATCTGATGATTTCTTCTTCTTTAAATTTAGGCTTTGTTAGCATAGGTCTTAAGTCTCAATAAAATTATAAGCAGCTAGTTTATTACCAACTTTAAGTATTCTAAGGAAATTCATGATTTGAGTAAATAATATAGTGATTCACTTACTGAATTCCTAGAATATTTTATAATATTAAAATATTTTAGGGAAAATCAAGATAAGCATAGGATATCCAAGCTTGTACTACCAATAGCAATTATTATACAATATTCGCGTTCCACCAGGTTACTGACATGTGATCTGCGCCTACTAAATCTACATCAATGCATTTAAAATTATCATAGTTTTTTAACTTATTAGTTAAGTTAATATAACTAATAGTAAAGTCATTAATGTCATTAAAATCTTTGCTGTCAAGTTTATAAGAAATATCTTCATGAGACTTTATTAATTCTAATAATTCTAAAGGAAATACAGTATCTGGTAGATTATTACATTTCGTAGAAGTCAAAACGTCTTGGTTCGAACCCTGATTATTATTCATTATATAAGATATTGCTAAAGGCATCATAGAAAATATTTCGGTAGCAGTATGATTTGAGGCTAATTTGTTTTTAAGCTCATGAAGTCCATAATCTGGATTTATAAGCATATCATTAATTATAGTTAGCAGTTCTTTAAAGATTATGTGGTGAGGCTTAGCAATGAAAAAACCATTTTCTATTCTAGTAAATCCCATATTAGGCGCAATAAAATCAAATTGCTCAATGTTGTTAATATTAAATTCATTGCCAAAATTAAAATTTAAATCTGCTAATATCCCTCCTTGGCTTTCCATAATTAAGTATTTAGTTAAATCAATTAGAAATCCATTAAATATATGGGCATTATGAGAAGGTAGATAATCGCTTGGGTTAAGAATAATATCCAATAACTCTTTATAGTCAGTATTGAGCTGAGCAATATTCTTGATAGAAATGTTTTCGTTTTTAAGCTCTGGATTCATTTCTAGAAACTTTGCAGGCTCAAGATTTGTCCAAATTATACTCTTAAAATCAGGAATCCTTTCTGCTTGTTCTAAAAAATTTTCAATTTGTACGTTAATTTTTTTAGGGTTATGTTTATTAGTAAGCCATACAGCATGAAAAAATGAAGGTAATTTTTTTACTTCATAGATGCTGTTGTCTTGTATATTGTTACTAGAATGCTGTAACATTTTTTGAGGGTGTTTGATATATTCAATAAAGCCATTACGTTCAAAGCTAGTTTTAAGAAATGAAAGAGCATAATTCATCCCAATAACATCATTAGATGGTAAAGCAGTTGCCATTGTTAAGGTAACTGGTATAGTTTCTAAATTTAAAACATGATCCTCATAATTGTTAAGGCATTCATTATCCATACTTTTTTCAAAAATTTCTTTCATAAAATTATGCTCACTTAAATAATTAGTTAATATATATTAACCAATTATTGTAAAAATGTCAAAGTAATTGTTTAAATTTATTTAAAATATTAATAAAAATAAATTATTACACTTCAGAGATTTAAAATTTATTGTAAATCAAAACTATTAGAATAAGAAATATAGATTGCGTATAAGGATTTTACAAATTTTTACAAGAACAAGATGGCGGATGGAGTGGGATTCGAACCCACGGTACGGTTGCCCGTACGACGGTTTTCAAGACCGTTGCCTTAAACCGCTCGGCCATCCATCCGAGAATTGTTTTATCAGAAGTGAAAGATTCAGGCAAGCATAAAATATATTACTTGTAAAAATTTATTAAACTAGCAGAAGAAGTATAGTATAAAATCCTAACGCTTCAAAATAAGTCTATTATATCTATTCAGGTATTAGCTCACCTAGCAAATTAGGTTTTCAAAATTTTCTTTAATTAAAACTTCAATTATTTGCTGGAATTTATCACTATATAATTCTATACTTCTTTTAGCTTTTTCTCCAGGCAGTCCACTTAATGCACCATAAGCAATTTGTTTTTGTATAGAATATATCATTGGTTGAAGTTCAACAGAAACATTTTTATAATTATTTTGAGTTATTAAACCGCTTTCAATATCATTTTCTATCATACGTGCTATTTGGTCAGCAAGTATCATAATAGCTGTTCTTCCATAACCATAGCCACAATTGACAGTGATTGGATTATAAAAATGAGCATCTAATTCGTGTTCTGAAAATCTTATCGCTTTAAGCAGATCAATTATATTTTCAGGATGTTCAGCAAATTTTCCATCATACCAATCTTTATATATTATATGATGTATTTTATATGTTGACTGACTGCTGGAAATTTTTAGTTCTTTAATAAGGATATTATTATTTTGAATTTCATTTTCTAACTTAACTATATAATCATCAAATTCTATAATAGTATCTGCTTTGAGATGGTGCTTTTCTATGTTATCTTTATCTCCTCTAATTTTTTCAAATACATTGTTTGGTTGTATATCATCATTAGTAGTCAGGCTAACTAAAATTTTAGAATCAGTATCAATTATCATTCTGAAATAATCATCAACAAAATAAGGTGCTTCAGTCGCAATATATTTCTGGCTTTTTTCATTACCAGTATATTTTGCAAAATCTATTAAATTAGCCCCTAAATAAGCATCTTTATGGGGGCCTGACTTTAATTGACAAAGGTTAGAAAGCTGTACAGGCCTACCGTTCATAGGCAGAGGATGTGATTTACTATGTTCTGTTTCCTTAGTTAATGTTTCATAAACAGACGAGGAAATCACATTATTAGCCCTTGAGCCATAATGAGTAGTTAGGCCTTCTCCCACGAGAATTTCATTATGTTCTTTGTCACTATTTACAGTTTCTAAGACTTCTTTACTTCTTTTAACTAAAGGATGATTTTTATGCTCATCAAGAATTTTTTCAAAATCTGGTTTATCAGAAGGATTAATAAATTTGATTATGTATGCTTGTTCCATGTTCTCTTTAAATCCTATACATTTTAATTGAAACTATTTAGATACCCTATATAATACCATTTTTCATTTATAATTAATACTAGGAGTGGAAGGCGAAAGCGAGTGAGCATATATACAATATGTGACCGAGCTTGAGATCGCACTCGCGACGACGTAGTAATATAAATCAGTATTATAAATGATTATAAATTAAACTTAAATAGATAATATGCAGAATTTAAATATATGTCTTAGAAGTTGGGGAAAGCAAAATTCTCTAAGGACATTAACTTATATTTGCTATTTAAAGGAAACTTTAGGGCAAGCTTTTAAATTAAATTTTTTTATTGCTACTGATATTGAAAAGCCTATTATTTTACCGGACACACAAGATTTAAATATAATTTATACTAATATGCATTCTTTTAGTAAGTCTTTAAACAAAATTATTAGTATGCTTCCAGCCGATTCACCAACATTAACTCTTTCAATAGGAGTTAAAATAAAGCTAGAGCATATTTTAAATGCTTTATCATGGATAAAATTAGAAAATATTTATTCATATGGTTGGCAAATTGAAGGCTTAAATAATAATGGTATTGCCCCAGGAAGAGGATGGTATAACACTGCAGCATTATTTTCAGAGAAATTTACTGAATTACTGAAAAACAGGCCTTTACCGGATTATATTGATAATAAAAAAGAAGGGTATTTAACGGTGAATAATAAACCTATACCAATAGGGGGTAATGAAGAAATTATAATGATGTATTATGCAATTAATTATGATCAAATGGCATATTTTGTTTTGAATACTAAAGATATACTGAGCTATAATTTTCAAGAAGCAACTGATATAAATTTTGAAGAAAAATTGCTTAGAAAAGAGAAGGTTGCCAATTATTATATTGATAAAAAATTATCAGTACAAAAGGAAGATTTATGGCAACATCTCATTCTAATAAAGTGAATTTATCTTTTTTTACCTGTAGTAGGTTTTTTTACATTGTCAGCTAGTTTTTTTTCTACATCATCTACAATAGAGCTTTTCAAAGAAGATTTTAATTTTATCAGTTCAGGATTACCCTCTAAGATCTTAAATGTATCTTGCTTTAAATTTTGATATTCACCTCTAAATAATGATTTTAAGCCTGACCATAATTTTTCTAAACAAGTTTTCTCAGGTTGTTCTTTTTGTTTAATGTGAAGCTCAGTAGCTAGTTTTTCCAATTGATCAAAATCAATATCGGAAGATTTATCTTCAAATTTTTGCTTAAAAATTTTCTCAAGTTTAGCAATAGCTTCCTTACTAGCTTCTTTGGTCAAAGTTTCATCTTTTTTTATAATATTTGTAAAATCTTTTATTATTTTATAAACTTCCTTTTTATCTGTACGCGTGATTTCTTTACGCGTATCATATATTTTAACTAATTCCTTTTTATCTTCTTTCGTAAAATTTTCATTTAGTTCAAGATCTTTAGGGTTTGCACCATTTTTAACAAGAATTTTCCTAGAATCTTGTAGATTTGAACCATTGTTTAAGTTTTTTATTAATATTGTCAAGTCTTTGCCCGAAGGAAGAAGATCATGCTTATTTGCAGTATCGAGTATAAGACCTAATATTGGGCCTCGGCGTTGATATAATTGCATTAAACCTTGCATTTCAGAAGCATCTAGCTTGTAATTTGTCTCCATTATACAAGGAAGAAGTGTTTCTACTGAGTTCGGCTGCTTTAAAAGACTTTTTATAAATGTTTTGTCATTTATCAGCCTTGATTCAAGTAATTTCGAAACAATTAAAGAATGACCATTTTTTGCAGCTTCTATAATGGCCTTCTTTACTATATCTTCATCAAAGGCAGAGATGTTGAAGCCATTTTCCTTCACAAATATATTTTGACGAAACAAAGCTTTAACAATTACATCATAGCCTTCGGTAGCAGAATCAATCAATAGGTCACGATATTGTTCTTTAGTTGTAATCCCAAATTTTTCAAAAGCTTTTTCTGGAAGGAATTTTGAATCAAAGCTTTTTGTTTGAGTATGATAACTTATACCTAAATAATCCTTAATACGGTCTAAACTATACTTATTTTTCATATACAATCCTAATTAATTTTTATTCTTTAAGTAAGATTATATACTAAATTATATTAAGTATTAGTTAATTTATTAACTGAAATTATTTGAGCAGTTCTAAAAGCGTTTTAATATCTTCAACTGAATTAACTGAGATTGCCGCGATTTCCTTATCAATACGTTTAGTAAGATTAGCTAAAACTTTTCCTGATCCAATCTCTATTAATTGAGTAACATTTTGTGACTTTAAATAATTAATAGTTTCACACCATCTGACACGCCCTGTAACTTGGGTAACTAAAAGTTCTTTAATTTCACTTGTGCTTTTAACAGGAGAGGCTGTAACGTTTGCTATAAGTGATATTGTAGGCATATTAATAGAAACATTATCTAAAGCTTCTTTCATTACAAGTTTGGCAGGTTCCATTAAACGAGAATGAAATGGTGCACTAACTTGAAGCTTTATAGTTTTAAATCCTTGTTCTGAAGCAATACGAATAGCATTATCAATGCCAGAATTCTCTCCGCTTAAAACAATTTGTCCTGGACAATTATCATTAGCAATATCACAGATTCCGCTTTCAGAAGCTTGTTCCGAAATTGAAACAGCTTGATTTATATCAGCACCTAGTAAAGCAACCATTGCACCTTCACCTGGGCTTACTGCTTGCTGCATTGCTTTGCCGCGGATTCTAAGTAATTTTGCCGTATCGCTGATAGAAAAGCTTTCCGCTGCTGCATAAGCACTATATTCACCAAGTGAATGTCCTGCAACAAAATCAATTTTTTCAGCTAGATTTATTTTAAATTCTTCTGTTAAAACGCGTATTATAGCAAGCGATACTGCCATTAAAGCAGGCTGTGTATTTTCGGTTAGTGAAAGCTCTTCAATATTTCCATGGAAAATAATTTCAGATAGGTTTTGGCCTAAAGCATCATTTACTTCTTCAAAAACTCTTTTAACCGAAGTGAAATTTTCTGCAATATCTTTACCCATGCCTATTATCTGAGATCCCTGTCCTGGAAAAATAAAAGCCTTTTTCATTAATCTATCCTTTACTAAAATTTTATAATAATTAAAATATGCTTATCAGTAATATATTAAAACACTTTAGAATATCAAGAAATATAAATTTATATGAAATTTAGAAAACTAGTAATAGGGATAATTTTCTTCATTAGCTCAAATAATGCTTTGGCAGAGAATAAATCAAGTGAAAGAATTTTCCATGTTTCTGCAAATGATTTGAAGCATTCAGAATCGGCTATTTACTTTGCTGAAAAAAATAAGTGGCAGGAAGCTACATATAGCGCAAGTATTTTACAAGAAGAGGCAATTAAAAAATTGATTGCGTGGCTTAAATTTTCAAATGATCCTAAAGTTTCCAGTTTTGAAGATATAATCAATTTTATTAAGCAAAATCCTGATTGGCCTGATATTGAAAATCTTCGAAAAAATGCTGAATGGTCAATTAATAACTCTACTAAATATTCTACTATACTGAATTGGTTTAAAAAGAATCCTCCGCTAACTTCTAATGGATTTAAGTATTACGCTATTGCTTTATCAAGCCTTTCAGAAAATTATGATAATAATGTTGTTAAAGCAATTAAAGAAGGGTGGATTAAAGGAAGTTTTACCGAAGAAGAAGAGCAAGTCTATATAAAAAACTTTGGCCATATACTTATTGTGCAGGATCATATTGCACGCACGGATGAGCTTGTTTGGCAAAAAAGAACTTCACAAGCAAAACGCATGTTTATTAAATTAGATAAAGCTCATCAAACATTATTTAAGGCGCGTATTGATCTTCAGGAAAATAAATTTCCAGACTTAACAATAATACAGGCTAATTTAGCTCATGATGCAGGCTTAATGTTTGAGCTCTTGAATTATTACAACGCTAGAAAAGATGAAAAGAAAGTTAGAGAAATTTTAAAACACAATATTATTAGCCCTTATTCAGATAGATGGTGGAAAATAAGGGTTAGAGAAATAAGAGAGCTACTTGCTGAAAAAAAATATCAATTAGCTTATAATTTGAGTAAAGTTCACAATAATAAAGATATAAGTAATTACGCTGATGCTGAATGGCTTTCCGGATGGATTGCATTAAGTTTTTTAAAAAACCCTGAGCTTGCATATAAACATTTTACTAATCTATACAAATTAGTGAAATCTCCTATAAGTAAATCAAGAGGAGCTTATTGGGCAGCAAAATCTATTAAGGGAAAAGATCCTCAAATTTCTAAAGAATGGTACAAGAAAGCAGCTCTTCATCCTGAAACATTTTACGGGCAATTAGCTATAATTGAAGCAGGAAATAAAAATCTATCTTTACCACCACTACCTATAATTACAGCTAATGATTTAGCAAATTATAAAAATAGTGATCTAGTTAAAGCTGCATATATATGCGCCAGACTTCAAAAATATAATTTAGCTAAAACATTGCTTAAAGCAGCTATTAATAATAGTAAAACTCCTGCAGAAGCATATTTAGTAACTGAACTTGGCACAAAAATGAATATAGTTTCACTTTCAGTTAATGCAGCGAAGGAAGCAGCAAGAAAGTCAATCATACTTACTAAAACCAATTTTCCAATTCTCTCTGATATAAATAAAATTGAACATATAGAAAAAGCATTAGCACTAGCTATTATACGTCAAGAAAGTGTGTTTGACCATCGTGCTGAAAGTCATGCTGGAGCTATTGGACTTATGCAGCTTCTGCCTGGAACTGCGCAGGATTTAGCAAAAGAGCTGAAAATAGCTTTTTATAAACCCAACCTTAAAACTGATCCTAGCTATAATGTAAGACTAGGAAGTTATTATTTAAAAAAGCTGATAGAAAGATTTCAAGGCTCGTATATTCTAGGAATTGCAGCATATAATGCTGGTGCGCGTAATGTTGATAAATGGGTTGAAGAATATGGAGATCCTAGAAATTATAATGATATAGATAGTATCATAAATTGGATAGAATCAATCCCATTCTACGAAACTCGAAATTATGTCCATAGAGTATTAGAGAATTTGCAAATATACAGGCTTATACTTGATGGTAAACTCAGCAATACACTAGAAATTGAGCAGGATCTGATGAGAGTAAATTTAGAAAATTACATGTAAAAATAATAGTATTTTGAAATTATCCTAATTAAAAATACTATCAAAATCTGAATCAGAATTTTCATCCTCTATAGGTTCACTTCCGTCCTTGAAAACTTCATATATTACATCTTTTGCAAGATCTCTTGAGGTGGGTTGTCCTGTTAAAGCATCTATTTTAACTAATTTTATTCCCCTAGGTATCACAAAAGGTGAGTTTGGTCTTTTAGCTAAAGCCTCTTCCATAAATTCTACAAAAATAGGAAGTGCAGTAGAAGCGCCAGTTTCTCTTGCGCCTAAACTTTTAGGGGAATCATAACCAATATATGTGCCTACTACTAAATTATGCGAAAACCCGACAAACCATACATCATTACTATCATTCGTCGTTCCTGTTTTACCTCCAATATTAAGCCCTAATTTATTTGCAGAAGCCCCCGTCCCACGTTGTACTACACCTTCAAGTAAAGATACCATTTGATAGGCTGTTCTTGGGTCGGTAATTTGCTCACGATTATCAATAAGCTCTGGAGGAATAAACGAAAATATATCAATTTTCTCGTCATCATCTTCAACTTCACAACTAGTACATTCTCTACTGTCTCGTTTATAAACCGCTACTCCATTACTATCTTGTATATATTCAATCTGAGAGGGTTTAATTTTCTTACCACCATTAATTAACATTCCAAAAGCATTTGTAAGATTAAGTAAAGTAGTCTCTGTAGCGCCAAGAACTAAAGAAAAATTTCGAGGTGGATTTTCACTGATGCCAAATCTTTCAGTTACTTCTATTAGTTTTTTTATACCTATTAATTGAGCAAGTCTTACTGTCATCGTATTACGTGATTTCTCAAGACCTCTTCTAAGAGTTGTTGGACCTAAAAAATCCCCACTATAATTTTTAGGACGCCAAGGAGGTAAGCCTGGACCTTGATTAAGCTCAATTGGTCCATCAACAATAATGCTTGCGGGAGTAAAACCATTTTCAAGAGCTGCTAAATATACAAATGGCTTAAAAGCTGATCCAGGCTGTCTTTTAGCTTGAGTTACTCTGTTAAATTCACTAGAAGAGCTAAATCCTCCAACCATTGCAAGGATTCTTCCTGTAGATGGTTCTATCGCCACTAACCCACCATCGGCTTTTGGAATTTGCCTCAATGTATAAAGGCTTTTCAAATTATCCAACAATTCTACAATTATAATATCGCCTTTTTTAAAAATTTCTTTTAAGTTTTTAAGTTGTGATTTAGCCCATGTCACTTCCTTAATATTTATAACACCATGCTTGCCATTTTCAACTTCAATTAAAGCTTTATCGTTATGAACTTCTATTATAATAGCTGCATTCCAAGGAGAAATTAGTTTATATTCAGGTAAATCAATCAGCGATTTTCTCCATTCGCTAATATTTATTACATTATTTAAAGGACCACGATATCCATATTTTTTATCATATTTAATTAAACCATTTCTAAATGCTTTCTCTGCAATTTTTTGAAATTCTGGGTCCATAGTTGTAAATACGCTTAAACCGCCTTCATATAGGTTTTTTGCCCCATAAGTGGAAATAATTTCTCTACGTACAGATTCAGAAAAAGATTCAGCCTTAACAGGAATAGCTTCAACCCTATTGACTATATTCAATGGAGTACTTGCAGCAATTTTAGCCTCGTTCTCACTAATGAAACCTTCTTCTTGCATTCTTTCAATTACCCAATTGCGCCTTCTAAGAGCCCGATCATAATGTTTTTTTGGGTCATAATTACTTGGAGCTTTAGGTAAACTTGCTAGATAGGCTACTTCTTCAATTTTCAAATCTTTTAATGCTTTGTTAAAATAGCTTAAGCCTGCATAAGCAACTCCGTATGCACCATTACCTAAATAAATTTGATTTAAATATAATTCGAGTATTTTATCCTTTGAGTAGGCTTGGCTAATACGAAATGAAAGTATCGCTTCTTTAATTTTTCTTGTAAAGGAACGTTCATTAGTTAATAAGAAATTTTTAACTACTTGTTGAGTTATAGTTGAACCGCCAACTAAAGACTTATTACTTCCTATATTTAATATATTTTTGAACATTGCTCTAGTAATGCTACTTATATCTAACCCAGGATGTTCATAAAAATTTTTATCTTCAGCTGCTAGGAATGCATTAATTACTTTCTTTGGTATTTCATCAATTTTAGCAAGAATTCTATATTCAACCGCATGCTCATCAATTAATTGATTATCAAATGAATAAAATCTCGTAACTAAAGGAGGTGTATAATTTGCTAACTGTTTATAATCAGGAAGGTCGTTTCCGAAATGGAAAAGCACAGCACCAATGATAACAACAGCGACCATGGACATTATAAAAATTAAAGCAAGAAGTTTGTATAGAATTTTAGCTATTGATGTCCACATATGTTAAGATTATATTTTAATGAATTTTTTTAAATAGAAACCAGAATGCTTCAACGCCTATGAATACTATTATGCCAGCTAATGATACACCTACGCATCCAATAAGTATTCCAATTATTACAACTAAACTATCTTTT